>NZ_JACSOG010000028.1:0-61229 GCF_014349195.1 Pseudoalteromonas sp. BZK2
CGCTAGGGATGCGTATAATACATCCTTAATTTTTCGAGTCAACACTTAATTTTAAACTTTCTTTTTAGACCGTTTTAAACCGAAGTTTTACTTAACTCTCTGTCACTTTGTTCAGCCCTTTTCATTGCTGCCCGCCGTGTCAGTGGATGCGCATTATAGGGATACGAAGAATTAACGCAAGCACTTTTTGAAGGTTTTTTTGAATATTTTCAAATTAGTGCAATAACCATACAAATAAAGGGTTACAGAGGGGTTTTAGCTCAAAAAGCAGTCATTTTTGTGAGGATAAAATGGCATAGAAAAAGCGACATACATTAAATTAGCTATGTCGCTTTTTATTTTTATAAGGCGGATTAGTTAGTAGAAATTTCCCAAACAGCGATTGAACCCGAAATTTCATTACCGACAACTAGCAATGCTTCATTCGTTGCACTTTGTTCTGCAGGTATAAATGCCATACCTTCAGGAGCAAGATCACCTGTTATATCTGCATCAGCTTCTAGGCCACGATTAAAAAAGTAATCTTGGAATGTCACATTGTATGGATTAGTAATATCAAACACCATAATGCCACCCATACGCTCTAAACCAATAAATGCAAATGTACGTTCGCCAATCGTACCCAGTGCTAACGCTTCTGGTTCTGCACCTTTGTCATCAGAGCGACTATCACCTTCATTTTCATCTTCGTTATTATTGAATGCTGCTCCGTGAACTGATGCAGTAATACGTGAGATTTGATCGCCCGAGTCAAAAACCACCATGCCGTTACTATCCCAGATGGTAAAAGAGCGAGCACCATATGCATAGAGTGATTCATATTCGCCATTATTATCTTCATCACCTTTAACAGTGGTTACTTTTAAACGGCCAATATCACTGTTGTCATTGTTCAGGTAGTCAAAATTGCTTACCAGTGTTAAGTCTTTAGCTCTAGTTTCATCTATATATGATAAACAACCATCATCTTCATCGTAATCTAGACCACCTTTTGCGAAACAATCAGCTTCGTCGGTTGTATCAAAGAAGTATTCTCGTGCATCACCTTCGTTCGCTGTGACAATAAAGTTAGCACCTTTCCAAGTAAAGCTTGAAATCGTATCTGGTTGATACATGCCATAGAGACCAGGGTACGATTTAAAGTTAACGCCACCGTCTTTATCAGATGCATCAAAAAGTAAATTGGACCAATCTTTAAAACCTAATCCTTTAAGCTCTAGGCTATTATCTTCAAGGTTGACGATAGCAAGGGCGTTATTTTCTTGTAGTGAGACGTAGGCAAACTTATTGTCTTTCGAAACGCTGATGTATTCAGGTTCTAAATCCATTGCTACGGTTGTATTAATCAAGTTACCGTTGATTGTTCGACCTGTCGGGTTAGCAAATACAATCCCAAGTTCTTCAAGCTCTGCTTGTTTGTCGTTATAAGCCGAAAAAGTAATGCTAATAGCAGTATCTGCAATTACACCATCATTAATATTAATAATGCTGATAGAGCCTTCAGGGTCAATGCTATAGTCACCATTAGGTTCACCTTCATTTGCAACCAGTACTTTATTGCCATCATGGCTAAAAGTAACCATGTCGGGCAGGGCGCCTACAGTGACATTTTTAATAAACTGAGGCTCGTCGCCACTAATATCATAAAATGCGATTAAACCTGCATCACCGGTATTACTAGCTGCCATTGCAACGGCTAAAAGTTCATTATTAGCATCAATCGCGATACTGTTCGCATCACCCACACTGTGCTCATTAAGTGCAAGGGTAATCTCTGAGGTTAAATTAGTGCCGTTTAGAACCCCTTCGTTATCTTTAACTAAAGCTGCACGGTCAAAGCTATCGGCTTTCATGATATTAACGACCGCAGAATCACCGGAACTATTGATAGCAAATATTCGTTGTTTAGATGCTTGGTAAGCAACAATTTCCGCAGCACCTTCAGGGCTTTCTGCGTTCAGCACTGCACGGCCGATAAGATTTATAGTTAAAGCAGCGTTTGCATCTGTACCATTTGCTCCGTCAGTTCCGTTTGCACCATCGGTGCCATTAACCCCATCAGTTCCATTAGTACCATTTTGACCTGCAGGACCTTGTTCACCTTGTAGGCCGTCTTTGCCGTCGTCACCGTCTAATGAGCAGCCAGAAAGAATGGTTAAAAGTGATAGCGCAATAATTGATCTTTTTAACATTATTATTTTTCCTTGGAGTTGTATTGAGGCAATTACAACACGCAGGCATTACAACTATATGGCACTTTTATGAGAACAAAATTTAGTCATAAAAAAAGCGAGTATAAAGTCGCTTTTTATTTATAAATTAGTAGGGTAGCTCATTACTTTTTAGTTGGGCGCTTCCAACCAGTAAGGTTACGTTGTTTACCACGAGCGACTGCAAGCTGATCATCTTCAACAGTATTAGTGATAACAGAACCTGCGCCAATCGTTGCCATTGAGCCAATATTCACAGGGGCCACCAGTGATGAGTTAGAACCGATAAAGGCGTTATCACCAATAATGGTTTTTGATTTATTTACGCCATCATAGTTACAAGTAATAGTACCTGCGCCAATATTAACTTTTTCGCCAACGTCAGTGTCGCCTAAGTAGGTTAGGTGGTTTGCTTTTGAGCCTTTGCCTAAGCGAGTCTTTTTCATCTCAACGAAGTTACCAATGTGCGAGTCTTCTTCCATAATCGCACCAGGGCGAAGGCGGGCATATGGGCCTAAAGTGCATTTAGCAGCAACGCTGGCTTCTTCAACAAGTGAGTTAGCTTTAATAACAACGTTATCGCCGATAGTACAATCTTTAAGTACGCAATTTGGCCCAATTTGTACGTTATTACCCAGAGTTACTTTACCTTCGAAAATAACATTAACGTCGATCAGTACGTCTTCGCCAGTCGTTACTTCACCACGTACATCAATACGAGCAGGATCAGCAAGTGTTGCGCCGTTTAGCATTAGCTCTTCTGCTTGCCATGCTTGGTATGCACGTTCAAGCGCTGAAAGTTGTACGCGATTATTCGCACCTTCAACTTCCATCGGATGCTCAGGCTGTGCAGAAGTAATTTCAACACCTTCACTGTGTGCCATAGCAACAATATCTGTTAGGTAGTATTCACCTTGGGCATTGTTGTTAGATAAGTTACCTAACCAACGTTTAAGTAGCGCTCCATTAGCAGCCATAATACCGGTATTGATTTCTTTAATCGCAAGTTGCTCAGGTGAAGCATCTTTTTGTTCGATAATACCTACTAGCTTGCCATTTTCACGGATCATTCGGCCATAACCTGATGGGTCATCTAAGGTAACCGTTAACACCGCTAAACCTTTTTCTGGAGTTGCAGCAAGTAGCTTTTCTAAGGTCGCGCGTTTTGTTAGTGGCACATCACCATAGAGAATTAATACGGTGTCATCATCGGCAATGTGTTCTTTAGCAACAGCAACAGCATGACCCGTACCGAGTTGTTCTTCTTGTAATACCCAGTTTACTTGGTTGTGCGATAGGGCTTCTTGAAGCTGCTCACGGCCATGACCATAAACAAGATTTGTTTCACGAGCGCCAAGGGCAGTGGCATTATCAATAACGTGCTGAACCATAGGTTTGCCAGCAACTTTGTGTAATACCTTAGGTAGAGCAGAGCGCATACGGGTGCCTTTACCCGCAGCAAGAATAACGGTAGTCAGAGACATTAAAACAATATCCTTCTTTCTTTGTTTTAGGTGTGCAATATTTTGTGAGTTCTGGGAAACATACAAAGTTGTGTAAGTCACATCATGTGTAAATACGCAATCCTAATGCATTGGACTGAACCTTGAATGAAACAGCTATTCACTATTAATTTACACTATTGTAGCGAGCTTTGATGAAGGATATAAGTATAAATATAAAGTAGGGCGCTAAGCGGTGAATTTTAGGCACAAAAAAGCCCACGTTAAGTGGGCTTTTCGAAAACCGAGTAGGCTTACTTTTTACGTAATTGTTGAATTACGCGAAGTTGAGCGATTGCTTCAGCAAGTTGCACTGCAGCTTGTTGATAATCTAACTCAGCAGTTGACGTATTCGCCATTTGCTCTTCAGCATCACGTTTAGCTTTTTCAGCCGCTTGCTCGTCTAGGTCTTCACCACGTACTGCAGTATCTGCAAGAATCGTGATGCGATCCGGTTGAACTTCTAGCGTGCCGCCAGCAATATACATCACGTCTTCGTGACCAAATTGCTTAACTAAACGTACCATACCAGGTTTTAGGGCAGTTAATAATGGAGCGTGACCATAGTTAACACCAAGGTCACCTTCACTACCACTCACTTGAATCGATTCAACCAGACCAGAGAACAAGCTCTCTTCTGCGCTTACTACGTCAAGATGTACAGTCATAGCCGCCATACTACCCTCCTAATTACATGCTTTTGGCTTTTTCTTGAGCTTCTTCAATAGAGCCAACCATGTAGAACGCTTGCTCTGGCATATCATCAAACTCACCGTTTAAGATACCTTTGAAGCCAGCAATTGTGTCTTTAAGTGACACGTATTTACCAGGCGCGCCTGTGAATACTTCAGCAACGAAGAACGGCTGAGATAGGAAACGCTGGATTTTACGTGCACGAGATACAACTTGCTTATCTTCGTCAGAAAGCTCGTCCATACCTAGGATTGCGATGATGTCTTTAAGTTCTTTATAACGTTGAAGAACTGTTTGAACGCCACGCGCTGTATCGTAGTGCTCTTGACCGATTACTAATGGGTCAAGTTGACGTGAAGATGAATCAAGTGGGTCTACCGCAGGGTAGATACCAAGTGAAGCGATATCACGAGAAAGTACTACTGTTGCATCTAAGTGAGCAAACGTTGTTGCTGGAGATGGGTCAGTTAAGTCATCCGCAGGTACGTATACCGCTTGGATTGAAGTGATTGAACCCGTCTTAGTAGATGCGATACGCTCTTGAAGTACACCCATTTCTTCAGCAAGAGTTGGTTGGTAACCTACTGCTGAAGGCATACGACCTAGAAGTGCTGATACCTCTGTACCCGCTAGAGTATAACGGTAGATGTTATCAACGAAGAAAAGTACGTCACGACCTTCGTCACGGAACTTCTCAGCCATAGTAAGACCAGTTAACGCTACGCGTAAACGGTTACCCGGTGGCTCATTCATTTGACCGTATACTAGAGATACTTTGTCTAGTACGTTTGAGTCGTTCATCTCATGGTAGAAGTCATTACCCTCACGAGTACGCTCACCAACACCTGCGAATACTGAGTAACCGCTGTGCTCGATTGCGATGTTACGGATAAGTTCCATCATGTTTACGGTTTTACCAACACCGGCACCACCGAATAGACCAACTTTACCACCTTTAGCGAATGGACATACAAGGTCGATTACCTTGATACCAGTCTCTAAAAGTTCTACTGAACTTGATTGTTCTTCATAAGAAGGTGCTGCACGGTGAATAGACATACGCTCTTCTTCACCAATTGGACCAGCTTCATCAATAGGGTTACCTAATACGTCCATGATACGACCTAGTGTCTTCGTACCTACTGGAACGTGGATTGGCTGACCTGTACCTTCTACTGCAGTACCACGACGTAAACCGTCAGTAGTACCAAGTGCGATACCACGTACCACACCGCCACCTAGCTGTTGTTGAACTTCTAAAGTTAAACCAGCTAAGTCGCCATCTGTTACTTTTAGTGCGTCATATACGGCTGGCACGTTGTCTTGTGGAAATTCGATATCCACAACGGCGCCGATAATTTGGACGACCTTACCTAAACTCATGTCTATTCCTCTCATTAAACTTTGCCGAAGCGTTAAACTGCTGCCGAACCGCCAACAATCTCACTAATTTCTTGTGTGATTGCAGCTTGACGAGCCTTGTTATAAACAAGCTGTAACTCATCCATAAGGTCGCCAGCGTTATCAGTTGCAGCTTTCATTGCAACCATACGGGCAGCCTGTTCAGAGGCAGCGTTCTCAACTACACCTTGGTATACTTGAGACTCAATAAAGCGTACTAACAGAGCTTCTAAAATCGCTTCTGGGTTTGGCTCATATAAGTAATCCCAAGAATGTTGAGATACTTCTTCTTCAGCTTTTGGCAAAGGGAGTAACTGATCGATTGTTGGCTCTTGCTTCATAGTATTAACGAACTTGTTAAATACTACGTATAAGCGGTCAATTTTACCTTCAGAGTATGCATCTAGCATTGTCTTTACAGGACCAATAACGTCTTGTAGTGAAGGTGTATCTCCTAAGTTCGCTTTTTTAGCGACTAACTTACCGCCAAAACGTTGGAAAAAGCCAGCTGCTTTGCTACCTAAAGTAGTAAATTCAGCTTCAACGCCTTTTTCTTTCCACGCTTTAACATCAAGGGCAACTTTTTTGAACTCGTTTGAGTTCAAGCCACCACATAGACCACGGTCAGTAGAGATAACAATATAACCAACTCGTTTTACTTCACGCTCTTCTAAGAAAGGGTGAGTAAAATCAAGATTTGCTTGAGCAACACGACCAATCACTTGGCGTAAGTTTTCAGCGTATGGACGGCTTGACGCCACACGTTCCTGCGCTTTTTTCATTTTAGA
This sequence comes from Pseudoalteromonas sp. BZK2, assembly GCF_014349195.1. Classification (NCBI taxonomy): domain Bacteria; kingdom Pseudomonadati; phylum Pseudomonadota; class Gammaproteobacteria; order Alteromonadales; family Pseudoalteromonadaceae; genus Pseudoalteromonas; species Pseudoalteromonas sp. BZK2. The sequence continues at coordinate 6,595 of NZ_JACSOG010000028.1, forward strand.
CGCAGCAACCATTTCCATTGCGCTGGTGATCTTTTGAGTATTCTTGATACTCCCGATCTTGCTTTTAATCTCTTTTCCGCTGGCCATGACTCTCTCTCCGAATCAGGTGGGCTTTAGTTGCCTAAAGCTCACCATTCATAACTAAATTACCAAGTTTGCGTCGACTTGAACTTCTCTAGAAGTTCTTTAAGTTGAGCTTCAATCTCAGCGTTGTAGTTACCAGTTTCATTGATTTGAGCCATTAGCTCTGCGTATGTGCTGTTTGCGTAAGAAATTAGGCCAGCTTCGAAATCCATGATTTTCGCGATTTCGATGTCTTTTAGGTAGCCTTTTTCAGCAGCAAATAGCGACAGAGACATTTCAGCAACAGACATTGGTGCGTACTGTTTCTGCTTCATTAGCTCTGTTACGCGCTCACCATGCTCTAATTGAGCACGTGTTGCATCGTCAAGGTCAGACGCGAACTGCGAGAACGCAGCTAATTCACGGTACTGAGCTAACGCTAGACGGATACCACCACCTAGTTTCTTAACGATTTTAGTTTGCGCTGCACCACCAACACGAGATACCGAGATACCAGCGTTAACAGCTGGACGGATACCTGAGTTGAATAAGTCAGTTTCTAAGAAGATCTGACCATCGGTGATAGAGATAACGTTTGTCGGTACGAACGCAGAAACGTCGCCGCCTTGAGTTTCAATGATTGGCAATGCCGTCAATGAACCTGTTTTACCTTTCACTTCACCATTAGTGAACTTCTCAACGTAATCAGCGTTTACACGTGATGCACGCTCTAGAAGACGTGAGTGAAGGTAGAATACGTCACCTGGGTATGCTTCACGGCCTGGTGGACGCTTAAGTAGTAATGAGATTTGACGGTAAGCAACAGCTTGCTTAGATAAATCATCATATACGATTAGCGCGTCTTCACCACGGTCACGGAAGTATTCACCCATAGTACAACCAGAGAATGGTGCTAGGTACTGAAGTGCCGCAGATTCAGAAGCAGATGCAACAACAACAATCGTGTTTTCTAATGCACCGTGCTCTTCTAATTTACGTACTACGTTAGCGATAGTAGATGCTTTTTGACCAACTGCAACGTACACACACTTAACGCCTGTACCTTTTTGGTTGATGATAGCATCGATTGCTAATGCAGTTTTACCAGTTTGGCGGTCACCGATCACAAGCTCACGTTGACCACGACCTACTGGGATCATCGCATCGATAGATTTATAACCAGTTTGTACTGGCTCATCTACTGATTGACGTTCGATAACGCCTGGTGCGATTTTCTCAACAGGTTCAAAACCGTCGTTATCTAAAGCGCCTTTACCGTCGATAGGTGCACCTAGTGTGTTAACAACACGACCAAGTAGACCACGACCAACAGGAACCTCTAGGATACGACCAGTTGATTTAACTTTTACGCCTTCTTTAAGGTCAGCGTAAGGACCCATTACTACAGCACCTACTGAGTCACGCTCAAGGTTTAGTGCGATAGCATAACGGTTGCCAGGAAGCTCGATCATCTCACCTTGCATACAGTCAGCAAGACCGTGGATGCGGATGATACCGTCAGTAACAGATACGATAGTACCTTCGTTACGAGCTTCACTTACAACTTCGAACTGCTCAATACGTTGTTTGATCAGATCTGAAATTTCAGTGGAATTAAGTTGCATGCTCTTTTTCCCAATTACGATTGTAGTGATGTAGCTAAGCGGGCTAATTTGCCACGTACTGAGCCGTCGATTACAGTGTCACCCGCCTTAATGATAAGACCGCCAACAACTGTAGTATCTTCACTACAATTCAGCTTAACTTTGCGTGCGAAACGTTTTTCAAGTGCCGCTACCAATGTTGCTTGCTGCTCAGCAGCAAGCGGTGTTGCAGAAATCACGTCAACGTCGATTTCTTTGTCGTAGTCCGCTTTAAATTCAGCGAATAACTCAGCAACAGCAGGCAGTGCAACTAAACGTCCATTTTCAGCCATCACCTTGATTAGGTTCTGACCTTGTTCGTTGAGCTGCTCTGCACAGATCTTGATAAACAGATCTGCTTGTTCAGTAGCAGTAGGCAATCCAGCTAGCGCGGCAGCGGCTTGCTCGTTGCTGGCAACATGGCCAGCAAAGAACAGCATGTCGTTCCAACTTTCAACAGTGCCTTTTTCAACGGCAAGTTCAAAAGCCGCTTTAGCGTATGGGCGAGCGATAGTAGCCAATTCAGACATGCTCATACCCTCCTAATTACAGCTCAGCGACAAGTTTTTCAACGATGTCACTGTGTGCGGCTTGATTGATTTCGCGCTCTAAAATCTTCTCAGCACCAACCACTGCCAGCGTCGCTACTTGTTTACGTAGTTCTTCTGTCACACGGTTACGCTCTGCTTCGATTTCAGAGTGCCCTTGAGCAATAATTTTTTCACGCTCTTGTTGACCACGAACAGTTTCTTCGTCAACGATTAGCGTGGCACGCTTTTTAGCTTGTTCAATGATATCAGCCGCTTGAGCTTTTGCCTCTTTAAGCTGCTCAGCAGCTTTCTTTTGCGCAAGTTCTAAGTCTTTTTCGGCTCTATCAGAGGCAGCTAAACCATCTTCGATTTTCTTCTGGCGAGCTTCAATTGCACCATTTAGTGGTGGCCATACGTATTTCATACAGAAAAGTACGAAAACCGTAAATGCAATTAATTCACCGATAAGAGTGGCTGTTAAGTTCACGACCGCTCCTCCTTAAAATAGTAAGCTGTTCAAAAAATAATATTAAAGTACGAACAACAATACCATTGCGATACCAACACCGATCATAGCTACGGCATCGATTAGACCAGCAAGGATGAACATCTTAACTTGTAATGAAGGTGCAAGTTCAGGTTGACGAGCACAAGCTTCTAGGAATTTACCACCCATGTTACCGAAGCCGATTGCAGTACCGATTGCACCGAAGCCGATAAGTAGAGCAACAGCGATATACTTAAGACCTAATACTAGTTCCATTTTTTTCTCCAAAGTTTCAATTGTAAATTAAAATTAAATTTTAAAAGTGTAAAAAATTAGTGATTATCTGAGCTTGCCATGCTTAGGTATACGATTGTAAGCATCATGAATACGAATGCTTGCAGTACGATTACTAAGATGTGGAATACAGCCCAAATAAAGTGCAACGGTAGTTGCATTAAACCAACTGCGCCGATCAAGATGAAAATCAACTCACCAGCATATAAGTTACCGAATAAACGCAGTGCTAACGAGAACGGCTTAGCAACTAAAGCGATTGTTTCTAGTAATAAGTTACATGGGATTAAGAACACCATCGCTAGCTTGTTATTAGAGCTAAACGGGTGAAGGGTTAATTCAGCTAAGAATCCGCCAATCCCTTTGATTTTGATTGCGTAACCGATCATCAGAATGAATACACCAATAGCAAGTGCAGCAGTCATGTTGATGTCTGTTGTAGGTACAATCTTCATGTAAACATCGTGAGAATCCATACCAAATGCTTGCTCGCCAACGAAGCCAGCGAATGCAGGTAGGAAATCAACCGGAATCAAGTCCATTAAGTTCATTAAGAACACCCAAACGAAAATCGTTAGAGCTAATGGAGCGATTAATGCGCTTTTACCGTGGTATGTGTCACGTACGTTGTCGCCAACGAACTCAACGATCATTTCAATGAAACACTGAAATTTACCAGGTACACCGGTATTTGCTTTCTTAGCGGCACTACGGAAGATCCATAAAAATACAAGACCTAGACCGATTGACCATGCGAGGGTATCTATATTCCATGTCCAGAAACCACTGTCTGCACACGCTTTGTTGAAGGCAAGACCAGCGTCGGTCGAGCACATCTTAGCGTTAGTTAAGTGGTGCTGAATATGGCTTGATAGAGTTACTTCTTCTGCAGCCATGTTATATCCCAAAAGTTAATGATTAAAAAAAACGGGCGCAAACAATCCGCTAAATAACACCAATACATAAACACAGAAAAACGGTAATAAAACGACCGTGTAAGACTTCAGTATCAGTGCAAACAAAACGATTGTTAGCATAAATTTTAATCCGTTGCCGCGCTTTAGCGAGGCATACACTTGATTTACTCGACTTGCACCCATATAACGGAATGCATAGACAGCAAATACAAAATTAGGGAGTAGTGCAACAGCTCCGCCAGCAAGCGCTGACTGGCCGGCATTGACTCCCCAACCTATAAAAACAATTACTGCAGCGATTAATGCTACGATACCCTGAAGACAAATTAATTTAAATGCGGCAAGCCTATACGGCCTTGCTAACCTATTAGTCACGTTTTGTTAACCTTTAGAACGTTAAATTGTCAGGGTATGAAAACTGGCGAAATTATACTGATTCCTACCAGTTTTGCAACTTGAGTCGACCCTTTGTAGTGCAAAAACACCACAAATGTCTCTTTTTGGACATGTTATTAATTAATGACGGGAATAGTCTTAATTTATACGGCTTAAAATGCCATCCAACTCATCAAGAGTTGTATAAGAGATAACCAGTTTGCCTTTGCCTTTTTTATTGTAGTTTATTTCTACTTTGGCGCCTAAATTTTCAGCAAGTTTTTGTTCTAACTGTTTGACATCCTGATCTTTTTCTTGCACTTCTTTTTTCGGAGCTGGTTCTAAAATAGAGCGAACTAATTTCTCAGTTTCACGAACAGTCAACGCTTTAGCAACCGCTAATCTAGCAGCATCTGACTGCGCTTCGCCTTCAAGTGCCAATAAACAACGTGCATGACCCATTTCGATGTCGCCATGTTCTAACAAGATTTTAACATCTTCGTTAAGGTTATTTAGACGTAGTAAATTAGTCACAGTCGTACGCGATTTACCAACTGCTTCGGCGACTTGTTGATGAGTGAGTTCAAATTCGTTAAGTAAACGATTCAATGCAATCGCTTCTTCCATCGCGTTTAGGTCTTCACGTTGGATATTTTCAATCAATGCGATCGCAACGGCTGCTTCATCTGGTACATCTTTGATGATACATGGAACAGCATCTAATTTTGCAAGTTGAGCAGCACGCCAACGACGTTCACCAGCAATAATTTCATATTTGTCTGCACCAATTTGGCGCACAACAATTGGCTGAATGATGCCTTGAGCACGAATTGAGCTGGCTAACTCTTCTAGCGCTTCTTCAGACATGTCTTTACGCGGTTGATATTTACCCGATTGTAAAAACTCAATCGCTAATTTTTGCAGTTCACCTTTGCTTTGCTCTGCAACTACTTCAGAGACTTGCTCTGGTGTTGCTGTCGCTTGTTGCTGATTATTTGCACTTGGGGCAGGTTTTGATGAACTTAATAAAGCGTCGAGTCCTCGGCCTAAACCGCGTTTTTTAGCAGACATGTTATTTTTTTACCTCGAAGTTAGGCTACTGCTGAAGATGTTTTCTCTTTTCTACGTAACATTTCGCCGGCTAGGGCTAAGTAAGCTTTAGCACCACTTGATGCACGGTCATAATACATGGCAGGGGCACCAAAACTCGGCGCTTCTGCTAAACGGACATTACGTGGGATAACGGTACGATATACTTTATCGCCAAAATGTTGTTTGAGTTGTTCTGATACATCATTTGCAAGGCGATTGCGCGGATCATACATGGTGCGCAAAATCCCTTCAATTGTTAACGCTGGATTTACTAGCTTAGATAGCTGCGTAATGGTATCCATTAATGCCGTTAAACCTTCAAGGGCATAATACTCACATTGCATCGGAACTAAAATCGAATCTGCGGCAGCCATGGCATTAACAGTAAGCATGTTAAGTGAAGGCGGGCAATCGATAAAAATGAAATCGTATTGGTCTTGAATTTGTTCAAGCGCATTACGTAAACGCACTTCACGAGCAAACAATTCCATTAGTTTAACTTCAGCGGCAGTCACATCGCCATTAGCAGCAATTAAGTGATACTCACCTGAGGTTTCTTTATTGATCACTTCATCGATTGGTGTTTCTTCAATCAATAAATCGTAAATAGTCGCAACATCACCGTATTTATCGACACCACTACCCATGGTTGCGTTTCCTTGCGGATCAAGATCGATTAATAACACTTTACGCTTCGTCGCGGCCATCGATGCCGCGAGATTCACAGCGGTGGTTGTTTTACCAACACCACCTTTTTGGTTTGCTAATGCGATGACTTTTGCCACAGTGCTCTGATCCCTAGTCTTTAGATAGAATGATTAGATGTCTTTGCGCATCTAACTCAGGTACTTCCAAGCTGATTTTTTCATCAAACTTAATACCTTTAGGTAATGAGTCTAGTTCTTCGCTCGGAAATACGCCTTTTAAGGCGATAAATTTACCTGAATGATCAATCAAGTGCGCACACCAGTCAACCATATCTTGTAAAGAGGCGAATGCACGACTTAATACACCATCTAATTTAACACTTGGTTGATATTCTTCAACTCTAGACTGCACTGGGGTTACATTTTCAAGACCAAGTGCATGTTTTACCTGCATCAAAAAGCGTACGCGTTTACCTAAACTATCTAACAATACAAATTGTGTATCAGGTAAAGCGATGGCTAATACGATACCCGGTAAACCAGGACCCGTACCTACATCAATGTAATGTTTGCCTTTAAGGTGTGGTGCAACAACTAAGCTATCCATAATATGTTTAACCATCATTTCTTCAGGTAAACGAACAGAGGTTAAGTTATACGCTTTGTTCCACTTGTCTAATAATTCAACATATTGCACAAGTTGTTGTTGCTGTTTTTCTGTTAGCGCAATATCAGTTTGCGCTAACAGCGAAGTTAATTGTTGTTGTAACACTGTATTCCTCACCAACTACGCAGTCTTGCGCAGTAAGCCTTGCTTTTTCAGATAGACTAATAATAGCGAAATAGCAGCAGGGGTGATACCTGAAATACGTGACGCTTGGCCAATTGTATCTGGACGACTATCAGTAAGCTTTGCGATAACCTCATTTGATAAACCAGAAACAGTTGAATAATCAAAGTCTTTTGGTAATACAGTTTGTTCATGACGTAGCTGCTTATTGATCTCATCTTGCTGACGAGCAATATAGCCTGCGTACTTAGTATGGATCTCAACTTGCTCAAGTGCAGCTTGGTTATCAAACTCAGAACCTAAACCATCGATTGCCATTAAGTCGTTATAACGAATTTCAGGACGACGGATCAGATCTTCAAGGCTCGCTTCACGAGTCAGTGGTGTTTTTAATAACGCGTTTACTTGATCAACAGCAACATGATCTTTGTGGATCCATGTTTCTTTTAAACGTTGCGTTTCTTTTTCGATGATTTCCATTTTTTCGTTAAATGCAGCCCAACGAGCATCGTCAACTAAGCCAAGTTCACGGCCTTTTTCAGTTAAACGAATGTCGGCATTATCTTCACGAAGTAATAAACGGTATTCAGCACGGCTAGTAAACATACGATACGGTTCTTTAGTACCTAATGTTGCTAGGTCGTCAATGAGTACACCTGTGTATGCTTCATCACGGCGAGGTGTCCATGACTCTTTACCTTGTACTTGTAATGCCGCATTCATACCCGCAATTAAACCTTGCGCGCCAGCTTCTTCGTAACCGGTTGTACCATTGATTTGGCCTGCGAAGAATAAACCATTAATAAACTTAGTTTCTAATGATTGCTTTAAGTCGCGCGGATCAAAGAAGTCATACTCAATCGCATAACCAGGACGACAAATATGTGCATTTTCAAAACCAGTGATTGATTGCACAATTTCAAGCTGTACATCAAACGGTAAACTCGTAGAAATACCATTTGGATATAATTCGTATGATGTTAAACCTTCAGGTTCAACAAAGATTTGATGTTTGTCTTTATCAGCAAAACGTACGATCTTATCTTCGATTGAAGGGCAGTAACGTGGACCAATACCTTCAATTACACCTGAATACATAGGTGAGCGATGTAAGTTATTGCGGATCACATCATGTGTTTTTTCATTTGTATAAGTAATGTAACACGGGATCTGCTGTGGGTGATCCGATTGTTTACCCATAAATGAGAATACAGGCGTAGGGGTATCACCAGGCTGTTCTTGCATCTTGCTAAAATCAACAGTTCGCGCATCAATACGAGGAGGCGTGCCTGTTTTTAAGCGATCAACACGGAAAGGTAATTCACGTAAACGCTCAGCAAGTGCAATTGAAGGTGGATCACCGGCACGACCGCCTTTGAAGTTCTCTAAACCAATATGGATCTGACCACCTAAGAAAGTACCTACAGTAAGAACCACAGAAGGCGCGCTAAAACGAAGACCCATTTGCGTTACAACACCGATTACTCGATCACCTTCAACGATTAGATCGTCACATGATTGTTGGAAGATCTTTAAGTTTTCTTGATGTTGTAAAGTATGTTGAATAGCTGCTTTATATAAAGCACGGTCAGCTTGTGCACGTGTAGCACGTACAGCAGGGCCTTTAGATGAGTTTAAAGTACGAAATTGAATACCGCCTTTATCAATAGCCTGAGCCATTGCACCACCAAGTGCATCGATCTCTTTAACTAAATGGCCTTTACCAATACCGCCAATTGCCGGATTACAAGACATTTGACCAAGGGTATCCATATTATGAGTTAGCAATAGGGTATTCATGCCCATGCGAGCAGATGCTAATGCAGCTTCAGTACCTGCATGTCCACCACCTACAACAATAACATCAAAACGTTCGTGAAAAATCATTTATGGGATCCTACTTAATCGACCAGCAAAACTTTGTAAAGGGAGCGTATTCTACCTAGAAATTTAGAGAAGATAAATGATTAAACAGTGCTCAAGATCTAAGTGGGTGATCTCTAATAATATAAAGGATCTTTTAAAGAGATCTTTTATTACTCTTACTACTAGTAACGGCTAGATCTGTTGATAATGTTCGCTTTACTATTTAAAACATGATCTTACCGCAGATCTAAAGGTGTTAATATGATCGGATCTTCCCGCGTAAAAGCTTTGATCAAAAGGGCTATTTATACACAGGTCAATATCGATTGGATCTTATCCAAGGGATAAACTAGGTTAAAATCGCAGTTAGATCAGTGTTTATCCACAATCTGATCTAAATTATCAGTAAATTGTGGGTAACTTTTATAACAACGATCAATACCGATCGGCTTAATTGAGCCCTGTTGATTCGATCCAGCTTGGTAACCAGGCTAATGCCGTGTCTTCTGGCAATGCTTCATCAAGAATATTTAGCTCTAAGCGTTCTGCCACGCGGTTTGCGCCTTTATTAGCTAATAACTCATCTAGATTACGGCCTGCATAATTATAGGTGTCGTAACTAGTGTCACCTAATCCGATCACACTGTAGTTTAATCCTTTAAGATCAGCCTGTTGGTTAATAGACTCAACAAACGGCAGTAGGTTCTCTGGGTAGTCTCCAGCGCCGTATGTAGAAGTACATAACAACCAAATAGTATCTTGCTGATCAATATCATCAAATACAGGCTGTTCATGAAGCTGTACTTGGATCCCTTGTTGTTCAAGGGCTTCTGCTAGTTGCTCTGCCACGTATTCTGCAGATCCCATTTGGCTGCCAACGATGATATTTACTGATTGCATGTGATTGATCATGTATAGAAATAAGTGGCCACATGATAACTAAGTTAGGGTGTGAGTAAAGCGTTGAATTACGATCTGAATAAGTTTTTCTGCTTAAAATGACAGCTTTAATTCAATGTTTTTTATAATTTACTGTTTTTAATGGTTTTTTATTTTTATTCATAAATCAAACCCTTGATCAAGCTGTTAATAAATTTGGGGAAAGTTCTGATCAAGCTAAATATTGGAAACTGTATAACTTTGCTAAGTTGTTGATCTTTAATTATGTGTAAGCGCTTAAATTTTCAGATCTGATAAAAATAGTGAGTATGATCGTTTTGTGGATAGATCGCTTGTTGATAACGATCGGTTTGCATTTTGCGATCAATAAAACAGATCGAAAAAAACTTAAATAAGCGCTAATAAAGGCTGTTTTTAAGAGAATTAGTTATCAAAAAGGGCTGTTGTATGAAAATAAATTCAAATTTTCGCGTTTTTTTATGATCAAATCAGCCTTTAGATCTAAAAAAGCCCCAAATGTGGATAACATTTTTAGCTAAATTCGATCTTAAAAGCTGTTTTGATCTGATTTTTTAGCTCGCTAAGTTAGTTTTCGATCTGAGTTAAACTGGTTTTTATCGTATTACCGACTAGATCATAGAGCGAATTACCCAATGAAAACCGTTTTGCACCACCAGCGAAAGCGGCTTTTGCTGAGTTAAAATTGCTCATTGCCATCACATTTAATGGCATATCTATTGTGTTAGCTAAGCCGGTTATGTGCTCTATGTTCGTTAAGCCGGGCACAAACAGACCGTCAGCACCTGCATCTTGATACGCTTTTGCTCGCTTTAATGTTGCTTGAAAAGGGGAGTCACTAACAAAGTAGGTATCGGTTCTGGCGTTTATAAATAAACCACCGAAGCCATTTTCGTTAAGAACTTTCTTTATTTCACTAATAATAGTGCATTGCTGCTCGGTAGATCTCAGCGCGTTAGTGTCTTTATCTGAGTCCTCTATGTTGATGCCTACAACTCCTAATCTTGCTAACGCTAAAATGTTTTCGCTAATTTGCAGCGGATCGTTACTGTAGCCTGATTCTATATCGACAGAGAGTGGAATATGAAGGTGTTCGGTTAAGCTTTTAACCAGCGCTAACTGAGTTTGAAAAGAGATGTTTTCACCATCAGCTAAACCTAAACTTGCCGCAATTCCCCAGCTGGTTGTTGCTACGGCTTTAGCTCCCGCAGCTTGGATGAATTGTGCTGAACTAAGATCCCATGCATTAGCGAGTACAAAGCCCCCATGCAGGTGGTGTAATTGGTGAAAAAGTTGATATTTGTCCATGATGTCCTCCGTTTAATGACATCGCTAGACTAATTGATATGAGGTTAATTACTGGCTGGTTTCGGCCCTGAACTGATAATTGATTACTGGACTAAAAATAAAAAAGAGTCTTGCGACTCTTTTTATAATATTGATGACCGGAATTTATTTACCGATACAGAACGAACTAAAGATTTTCCCAAGCAAGTCATCAGAGGTAAATTCACCCGTTATCTCATTTAAGAACTGTTGAGTTAGGCGTAATTCTTCAGCCAAGATCTCACCAGCAACATGCATCTCTAATTGCTCTTTGCCTGTGTTTAAATGATAGGCAGCATGATCAAGTGCATCTAAGTGACGACGGCGTGCCATAAATCCACCTTCTGTGGCGCCTTGGAAACCTATACATGCCTTTAAGTGAGTACGAACTAACTCTATACCCTCTGCATTTTTAGCACTCAAACGGATCACCGGATATTGATCATGTTCATCCATACCGACATTTTCACCGGAAATATCGGCTTTATTTCGGATCACAGTAACACCCATACCCTCTGGTAACTTGGCCATAAACTCTGGCCAAATATCATGAGGGTCAGTGGCTGATGTATCAGTGCCGTCTAACATAAATAGTACGCGATCGGCTTGGTTAATTTCATCCCATGCGCGCTCGATACCAATTTGCTCTACTTTATCTGGGCTTTCACGCAGGCCTGCGGTATCAATAATATGTAGTGGCATACCATCAATGTGGATATGTTCGCGTAATACGTCACGTGTTGTACCTGCTATTTCGGTAACGATGGCTGCATCACGGCCAGCTAACGCATTAAGTAGGCTTGATTTACCAGCGTTAGGGCGACCCGCAATAACAACACGCATACCTTCACGCATGATGCTACCTTGTTTAGCTTGCTGAGTTACATTCTCTAACTGATCAATAATGGCATTGAGATCTGTTGATACTTTACCGTCTGATAAAAAGTCGATTTCTTCATCAGGAAAATCAATTGCGGCTTCAACATACATACGTAGGTGAATGACTTTCTCCACCAGCGTTTCAATATGTTTAGAGAATTCACCTTGCAGTGATTGGAGGGCGCTTTTTGCTGCCTGTTCACTGGTTGCATTAATTAAATCGGCAATTGCCTCTGCTTGAGTTAAATCAAGCTTATCATTCATAAATGCGCGCTCAGAGAACTCACCTGGTTTTGCTAAACGTACACCGTCAATTTGGCTAATTTCTTTTAATAGCATATCTAATACGACAGGGCCGCCGTGACCTTGTAGTTCTAGTACGTCTTCGCCGGTAAATGAATTTGGCCCTTGGAAGTAAATAGCAATACCTTGGTCAAGCTGTTCACCGCTCAAGCTTTTAAATGGTACATAGTCTGCGTAACGCGTTTTAGGACAACGGCCAATAATCTGTTCTGCCACTGTTTTAGCTAAGCTACCAGAGACGCGAATAATACCAACCCCACCACGTCCTGGTGCGGTCGCTTGTGCTGCAATTGTGTCTTGATTAATCATGCGATGAAATAATGCCAATAAAAGAATGAATGCTGGCTCTATTGTAACCTATGGCTTAATTTCATGCGAATAGCTGTTTGAGTAATGAGGTAGCAAAAGTCTGATGTAAGTAATACTTTATTTAGCTTTAATTAATAATAAACACTCATTGAAAATGATAACTATATTCATTAACATGTTGCGCATTCTAAATCTTATCGTTTTTTATTATGCGTCTTTCTGCTGTTTTTATTGCACTTGCTGCTGGTTTTTCGGGCGTTGCCCATGCTCAAACTGAAGTGACTACTTCGGATCAAAGTGATTCAAAAGAACTCGAAAAAATAGAAGTTGTTGGCCGTGCGTTTTCTTTATATCGCCCAACCGAGTCAAGTTTTGCTACTCGTACCAATACACCTTTAGAGAAAATTCCCCAGTCAATTCAAATTTTGCCGCAGGAGCTGATTAGTGATCAGGCTGCTCGCCAAATTACCGACCTTTATAGCAATATAGCTGGTGTTAATGCCTTTAGTTATTCAGGCGTGACATTCCGTGGTTTCCGCCAAGATGAGATTTTATATGATGGTGTAAAGGGCGACCCTTTCAATGGCTTTGCTGTACCGCAATTATTTAATATTGAACAAGTTGCGGTGTTAAAAGGGCCTGCTGGCGCTATATACGGTAGTGGTAATCCGGGTGGTATTATTAACTATGTAACTAAGAAGCCTAAATTCACCAGTGAACACAGTATTGAAGTTGAAGTAGGTAATGATGACTTCTTCAGTGGTGCATTAGAAAGCACTGGAACATTGAGTGAATCACTTGATAATCATGCTTACCGTGTTGGTCTTTACCGTGATACTGAAAAGCCATTCCGTGCTAATACTAGCAGCGATAATACCATTGTTGATCTTGGTTATACGTGGCTTATAAACAGTGCAACCGAATTAACCACTCAGTATACCTATATAGAGCAAGAGTTGGGTGGGGCACGTTTACGTGGTGTACCTGCTGATGATAACGGTAATTTTCTAACTGATATTAGCTGGAATCATAACGAGGCGACAGACTTTCAAAATGTTGAAGCCCATGTCTATCAGGCAACTTTAAAACATGAGTTTAATGATGTTTGGCGCACAGATGTCACAGCACGTTATTTTGATAACAAAGAAGTGCAAAACTATCATGAACCAAGAGGCCTCGTAGATACAGATGACGACGGTATTGTTGATTGGAGCCATCGTGAGTTTCGTGATCAAGTTCGTGAGAACGAAGGCTTTAGCTTAACAGCTAATGCGATTGCGGAGTTTGCATTTGCTAATATGCAGCATCAAGTGCTGTTTGGTAGTGATTGGTATGAACATGATTTTGAAAGCGTCTACCGTACAGCTACGCAACAAAGTAAAGGTGGCCCAGTACCAGGACTTGATCTTAACAACCCTGAGTATGGTTTAACCTCTGCTGATGATTATGATCTTGATAGTATTACCCCACGGCTTGGCAAAACGAATAGCACCCGCTTTGGTGCGTACTTACAAGACCAGCTAGATATCACCGCTAATTGGAGTGTGACTGCTGGCTTAAGGTATGATCGTTTTGAAGACAAAGATCTGTTAAATCAAACAGAGTTTTCTGATAGCGACTTAACCTACCGTATTGGTACCAGCTATAACATTAATAATATGTTTTTCCCTTATGCGCTACATGGCACTGGCTTTGTGCCGCAAAGTGCGAGTAATCAAGAAACAGCAAAGGGCGGTCCGTTCTCGCCAGAGACTAGCCGTATTAACGAGTTAGGCTTAAGAACCAAACTATTAGCAGACACACTTGCTGTTAATATGGCTGTGTACGATATTGTCCGCGAAAACATCCTACAACCTAGCTTATTAGGTGATGTTGCAGGTGACGGCGTTGATGATTTAGTTGCCGTTGGTGAAGTACAAAGTAAAGGTTTTGAACTCGAGGTGGTTGGCGATATTACTGATAGCTGGGTAGTGACTGCAAGCTACGCTTATAATGATACCCGTATTACTGAAGCAAACGACAGTATTACCAATCAAATTCCTGATAGCGATAAATTTGCTAACGCGCCGCAAAATACTCTAGGTATATGGACACGCTATGAGCTACCTAGCTTATCGTCATCTATTTCTGCAGGCTTAGATTATGTTGATGAACAGCTTAGTTTAGGCGGTCAACGTGTTAAACCTTACACTGTTTACAACATGGCGTGGCAAACAACCGTTGATAACTGGCAATGGCAGCTATCAGTTAAGAACCTATTTGATAAAGAATACGCAAGCAGTGGCTTTATCGAACGAACAGGGCACTTTCCTGGTGAACCACGTCGTGTTTATTTAAGTGCTAAATACAGCTTTTAATGGTGGCGTGTGAACGCTAAAAGTTGGTTTAACTTACATTCTTGGGCAGGACTCTTTGTTGGAGTCCTGCTTTTTGTTACCTGCGTATCGGGAACACTCGCTACGTTAAGTCATGAACTCGAGTACTTAACAGACGCTAAGTACCGTGCATTAACTTCTTCTGCCTCTACTAACTTCCTAGCTCTCGAAAACACCCTTAATCAGCATTATCCGCAAGCTCAATTACTTTATATCCAACGTCATAAGCAAGATTACCTTGCCACTGAAGTGGCTCTTAAAGTCGGTGATTCATTTCGCTTTGTTTATTTAGATGCTGCAACGGGTCGCTTACTCGGTGAAGGAGAGTGGGCGCGGATATCGCGGTTTTTACGTAACTGGCATATGAACTTATCGATGGGCTGGACGGGTAAACTAATCGTCACCAGTTTGAGTGTGTTACTCGTTATTTTATTGGTCTCGAGTTTTTATGTATATCGACGCTGGTGGCAAGGCTTTATGAAAAAGCCTGCTGCGCTTAGTATTGATAAACGTAGTAGTTGGTCTGATTGGCATAAGCTGTTAGGGCTTTGGAGTTTATGGTTTATTACTGTGATGGCCATCACAGGGATTTGGTATCTGGTAGAACATGGGCTGCAAACCGCGAAGGTACCTCACTATGTCTCTAGTCCACCAGCTGTGAGTGAGTTTAAGAAACAAAGCCCTCGCAAAGGTCTATCGCCAATTAGTTTAGCTACAGCTTATACAGCCGCTCAAAAGGCATTTCCTAGCCTTGATATTCGCTATATTCGTTATCCTAATAAAGCGGATCAGCCTATTGAAGTGCGTGGTTATAACGATGATATTTTATTGCGCCTGCGTGCTAACCGGGTTTATTTAAAACCAAGCTCCGGTGAAGTTCTTGGTGTACAAAAAGGGGAAGAACTAAACCTGCTTCCACGCATTAAAGACACCGCTGATCCGCTGCATTTTGGTAACTTTGCAGGCATTGGTACCAAGCTTATTTGGGGGTTATTTGGTGCATTGATGAGCTTTGTAAGTGCTGCTGGTATCTATATGAGTTGGCTTAGGGTCAAGCGTAAAACAACGGCAGGAAAGTGGCTTGGTTTATCTGGGGTGGTTGCAATCGGCTTGGTAGTTGCTTCACTACTAACAACAAGTTTGAGCTTTACTGAACGCAGTGTGCCTAATCAAGTTTATTCTCCTATTCTCGGTTAGCTTTTTTCAGGCATTAAAAAAAGGCGCAGTTAGCGCCTTTTTTATTGGGTTAAGAGTTTAGCCTCTTACCTTAATACCTTTTTTCTCCATACCGCGGTAGATGATTAGCATCTGTGCGATTGAGATAAGGTTCGATACTAACCAGTAAAGTACTAGGCCAGATGGGAACCATAAGAAGAAAATAGAGAATACTACTGGCATAAAGGTCATCATTTTTTGCTGCATAGGGTCAGTAACCGTCATAGGTTGCAGCTTTTGAGTGATGAACATACTTAAACCAAATAAAACCGGTAATACGTAGTATGGGTCCATTGCTGATAAGTCATTTAACCATAAAACGAATTCAGCATGACGTAGCTCAGTTGATTCTAAGAATACGTAGAATAATGCTAAGAAGATTGGCATTTGTAGTAACAGTGGGAAACAGCCACCCATAGGGTTCACTTTTTCTTTGCGGTACATTTCCATCATAGCCTGACCGAATTTTTGACGGTCATCACCATACTTCTCTTTTAGTGCAGCCATTTTAGGCTGAAGTGCACGCATCTTCGCCATTGACGTGTATTGTGCTTTAGTAAGCGGGTACATTGCCGTTTTAACGATAACCGTGATTGCAATGATAGCTAGACCCCAGTTACCTAGGATGCTGTGTAACCACTTAAGTAGTACGAATAATGGTTGTGAAATAAACCATAACCAACCGTAGTCTACAGTAAGGTCTAAGTCTGGGTGAATTGCTTCTAGTACGTCAGACTCTTTCGGGCCCATGTAATAAGTTGAGCTAAGTGTTGCTTGCGTACCAGCTTGTACGTTAACTGCTTCACCTTTAGTACCAATAATTGCCGCATTACCAGCAACTAATTTGCTGTAAAGGGTATTTTGTTGGTCTTGCTTTGGTACCCACGCACTTACAAAGTAGTGTTGAATAAATGCAATGTAGCCGCCAGCTGTAGTGATGTTAAGGTTTTTATCAGCCATGTCTGAGAAGCTGTACTTTTCGTATGGCTCTTCTTCAGTACCAAATGCTGCACCTAAGTAGTTTTGATCTACTAAGCTACCTTTTTCTTGTACTGTGCGTTTTACTTGCGTGTATAACTGAACTTGAATTGGATCAGCTGTTACGTTGTTTACTGTGTACTCTAAATCTACAGCGTAGTCGCCTTTTTTGAAGATATAAGTTTTAGTAAAGGTCACACCTTTACTGTCAGTAAACTCAAGTGGTACACGTAGCTCATCACCCGTTAAAGTGAATGCTTTTTGTGTGGTTTTATAAACAGGGCGACCAGCAACAGTTGCGTCAGGACCATTTAAACCAATTAAGCCACTTTGCGAGAAGTATTGCTTACCATCGAACTCACCTAATAGCATGTAAGGTGTGTTACTGCCTTTTTCTTCTTCGTACTGAAGTAAGTCTGTTTCAATGATGTCACCACCACGGGTGTCAATTTTAACAGTGAATACGTCAGTTGTTACATCGATAACTGAGCGCTTTGCTGTCGTTACAGCTGGAACTTCACCGTCAGATGATGCTGGAATAAAGTCATCAGATTCTGGTGTTGTTGCGCCTAGTGTTTGTGTTGTGGCACTTGGATCAGCCTTTGGTGCGTTGTAGTCGTTATTCCATTCTTGAAATAATAAAAACGACACAAGCATCAAGCCGATTAATAAAAACGTGCGTTGCGATTCCATAACAGCTCTTATTTCTCGTGTTGGTGGTTAATATGATTTTTTGCCGGTACGGGATCATCCCCACCAGCATGTAAAGGGTGGCATTTTAATATGCGTTTAACAGCTAACCAACTGCCTTTTACACTTCCATGCAAATTAATTGCTTGAATAGCGTAACTAGAGCAGGTTGGATTAAAACGACAATGCGGGCCTAATAGTGGGCTTATCCATTTTTGATAGCCGCGTATTAGCATGACTAAACAGCGCTTTGGAATAGCAACAAGTGGTTTAATTAACCTCATGATGTGTCTGCCCCTGCGTTAATTTAGTCAATGGATACCATGAATTTAAATTCCCATCGTAGAATTTTAAATGCATGATTAAAAGGTGAGCTAAAGATACCTTAATTAAGCCTGTAATTCTATTGCTATCAGGCTTGTTTATTAGATTTAGCTGATTTATTCGGGCGTTTTTTAAATGGTGGTGGTTTAGGTGCACCAGGCTTGCAGCGTTCGTTAATTTTTCGCCACAATTTATTTAGTTGCTTTGTCAGCTCTTCGTTTGACTGTTCATCAATACCACTTTTAACCATAAGCACAATATCAATGTTATCGAGTTTATGTTGATTTAAACGGAAACTTTCGCGAGCAAGTCGTTTAATTCGATTACGTTGACAGGCTTTTTTAACGCGTTTTTTTGCGACCGTAAGACCTAATCGAGGATTAGTTTGGTCATTGCGTTTAGCTAATAGGGTAAAGAAAGGAGTCGCAGCGCGTGCTGGTTCATTAAAGATTCGAGAGTAATGCGAGGGAGTTAACAGACGTAACTCCCTGCTGAAGCTAAAGTCTTCCACTTATATATTAAGCAGAAAGAACTTTACGGCCTTTAGCACGACGACGAGCTAATACTTTACGGCCATTTGCTGTTGCCATACGAGCACGGAAACCGTGTGTACGTTTGCGTTTTAAAACGCTAGGTTGAAAAGTTCTTTTCATAACAATTCCATCCGATCGGTTAAGGTTAAAACATCCTATGCAGGTCGCGATCCTGGCACAGGTGCCATTGCGAGCGCGAGATATTATAGATGAAGACAACAAAAGTCAATCATTAAAACGCTGCAGAGGCCGTAATTATAAAGGATCCTTTTACCTGATCATATAGGATCATCATAAATAAGAAGTTTTCCACAGCCTCTGTATAAAAAGTGAATAAAAGCTTGGGAAAAGCCAATTCGATCGTAGAATTTGATCGCGATCTGGCTGCAAATTTGTTATGATCACTGTTCGAGCTTAAAAAATAATTTTCTTAAAAATCAGTGTTTTATTCTTTTATGTTGCTGAGATCATATTTTTCATAAAAATCAATCTTGTACTTGTGGATAAAGTACCTTCATAATAGTCGGTCTGGGCCAAGAAAGTTGGTCAAAGATTAGCAATAAATGTTTGATTTTCCATCATTAAAGATGAACGGGAATAAAAATTAAATCTCTGGGAGTTTAACTGTGTATCTGTCGGTTTGGCAAAGTTGTTTATATGTATTGCAAGATGAATTGCCTTCACAGCAATTCAGTATGTGGGTAAGACCACTTCAAGCAGAAAGTACCGAAGATACGTTGACTATATATGCACCTAACCGTTTTGTTTTGGATTGGGTGAGAGAAAAGTATTTAAACCGTATTAATGAACTACTCGTTGAAATTTGTGGTGATGAAGCACCTGAATTACGTTTTGATGTTGGTAGTAAACCTATTTTAAATGCCCAAGTGGCATCAGCACCGGCTGCAGCAGAAACAAGCGCATCTGTTCCACAACAAACTGCTGAAAAGCAACAGCCAAAACCTGAAAAAGCAGCGGTCGAACCTGCACCAAAATCAGGCTATAAATCAAACATTAAAGAAAATTACACCTTTGATAGCTTTGTTGAAGGTAAATCAAACCAATTAGCAAAAGCTGCAGCGACTCAAGTTGCAGATAACCCAGGTTCTGCATTTAACCCTGTATTTATATATGGTGGTACTGGCTTGGGTAAAACTCACTTATTGCACGCTGTTGGTAACGGTATTATGGCTAATAAGCCAGACGCGAAAATTGTTTATATGCACTCAGAGCGATTTGTGCAAGACATGGTTAAAGCGCTTCAAAATAATGCCATCGAAGAATTTAAACGTTATTACCGAAGTGTTGATGCATTGATGATCGATGACATTCAATTTTTCGCTAATAAAGAACGCTCACAAGAAGAGTTCTTTCATACCTTCAACGCTTTACTTGAAGGAAATCAACAGATTATCTTAACTTCAGACCGCTATCCAAAAGAGATTGAAGGGGTTGAAGATCGCCTTAAATCACGTTTTGGTTGGGGCTTAACCATTGCTATTGAGCCGCCAGAGCTTGAAACGCGCGTTGCTATTTTGATGAAAAAAGCGCAGCAAAGTAAAATTAATTTACCTCACGAAGTTGCCTTTTTTATCGCGAAAAAATTACGCTCAAATGTGCGTGAATTAGAAGGGGCGTTAAACCGCGTTATTGCTAATGCAAACTTTACTGGTCGTCCGATTTCAATCGACTTTGTAAAAGAAGCGCTACGTGACTTACTTGCGCTGCAAGATAAACTGGTAACGATAGATAATATTCAACGCACTGTTGCTGAGTATTACCGTATTCGTGTGTCAGATTTACTCTCTAAACGTCGTAGCCGTTCAGTAGCAAGACCACGTCAAGTGGCCATGGCATTATCAAAAGAACTTACAAATCACAGTTTACCTGAGATTGGTGACGCCTTTGGCGGCCGTGATCACACAACTGTATTACACGCTTGTCGTAAAGTTAAATCACTCCGTGACGAAAGCCATGAAGTGAAAGAAGATTATCAAAACTTAATAAGAACCTTGTCATCTTAAGGCCGACTTTATTATGCAAATAACAATATCAAGAGAGCAATTTTTAAAACCTTTAGTTCAAGTGTCTGGTGCGATTGAGCGTAAGCACACTTTACCGATTTTATCGAACGTACTGTTAGTTGTTGAAAACGGACAACTTTCGATGACGGGTACTGATCTTGAAATTGAGTTAGTGGCGAGTGTGTTTGTCGGTGAAGATACCACAGATACGCAACTTACTTTACCAGCTAAAAAGTTACTCGATATTTGTAAAAGTTTACCTGATGGCTCAGACCTTACGTTAAGTAGCCAAGATCATCAGTTACTACTAACAAGTGGTAAAAGCCGTTTTTCTTTAACTACGCTGGCCGCTGAAGATTTTCCGAATCTTGAGCAGTGGGATGGTGAAGTTGAATTTCAACTAACGCGTTTAGAATTGCGTAAACTTTTAGAAAGCACGCACTTTTCTATGGCGAATCAAGATGTACGTTATTATTTAAACGGTATGTCATTTGAAGTTGATAACGCAGATATCAAAACAGTGGCTACAGATGGCCACCGTTTGGCAATTGCACAAAAGCAATTACCACAGTCTTTAAATACACAACGTCAGTTAATTATTCCACGTAAAGGTGTACAAGAAATTATGCGCCTAATGGTGGCTGATGATGAGCTAGTTACCATTCAATTTGGTGCTAACCATATTCGTATTATTGATACTGAGTTTACGTTTACCAGCAAGCTGGTGGATGGTCGTTTCCCTGACTATCGTCGTGTATTGCCACGTGGTGGTGATAAAGTGATTACTGCTAACCGTGAATGGCTTCGTAGTGCTTTCCAACGTGTGTCTATTTTATCGAATGAAAAATTCCGTGGTGTACGATTAAACCTATCTGAAGGTTTATTAAAAATTACTGCTAACAACCCTGAGCAAGAACAAGCTGAAGAGGTTGTTGAGGTAATGTACCAGGGCGGCGAACTTGAAATTGGCTTTAACGTTTCTTATGTGCTTGATGTACTTAATACATTAAAAACAGAAGATGTAACCTTTACGCTTGCAGACTCTAATAGCAGTGCGCTAATTGAAGGTGCAGGTGACGAAGAAGCTATGTACGTTGTAATGCCGATGCGCCTATAAGCTTATATGAGTTTAAGTCATTTAAGCCTCAATAATTTTCGGAATATTGAGGCGCTGACAATTGAGCCGGTTAATGGCATAAACATTATCTATGGCGAAAATGGCAGCGGAAAAACCAGCCTCCTTGAGGCGATATATTTCCTTTCTCACGGTAAATCATTTCGTACCGCCAAACATAAAAATATCATTCAGCATCAACAAGACAAGTTTGTGATTCATGGGCGCAAAGCGCTGCATGATTTGTCTATTCCGATTGGTATAAGCAAAAACCAAGCGGGTGAAACGTCTTTAAAGATTCAGGGAAAAACGAGCCGTAAAATCTCTGAATTAGCTCAACTAGTGCCGGTGCAAGTTATTACTCCAGAAAGCTATTCGTTGTTTTTTGGTGGCCCAAAAGAGCGTAGAAAATTTCTCGATTTAGGATTGTTCCACGTGGAACATGACTTTTTTTACTTGTGGCAGTCTTTTAATAAAGTACTAAAACAACGTAATGCTTTATTAAAAAGTAAACCTAGAGATTATTTTGAACAGATCAAGTTTTGGGATAAAGAATTTGTTAGACTAGCTGAACAAATAAATAATCTAAGAATCGCGTATATAAGTAGGTTTAAGCAGCAGTTTTTTGATAAAATGTGTGCAGAATTAACGCTTGTAAGCGATTTAGAAATTAACTTTCATGCGGGCTGGAAAGAGAGTGAAACGCTCTCAGAGGCGCTTGAGCAAAGCTTTGAACGTGATGCCAAACAAGGTTTCACAAGTAAAGGTCCGCATAAAGCTGATTTTAGTTTTAGTGTTTCTGGTAACAGTGTAGAAAATACCTTTTCTCGCGGTCAATTGAAGCTCTTGCTTTATGCGTTAAAAGTAACGCAAAATAGCTTAATTGAGTCAGAAACAGATAAGCAATCTATATTGCTAATAGATGACTTACCTTCAGAACTGGGTGAAGATACAAAAGAGAAAGTGGGTCAGCTTTTGACTCATTGCGATTCGCAACTTTTTATCTCATCAATTTTATCTGAAAGTATTTCTGCTGTGGTGGAACCCATGCAACGAGAACTAAAAATGTTCCACGTGAAACATGGCAACCTAATAACAAGATAAGTGGGATTAACCATGTCTGAGAATTACGATTCGTCGAGTATTAAAGTACTTAAAGGATTAGACGCAGTAAGAAAGCGTCCAGGAATGTATATAGGGGACACCGATGACGGTACAGGCCTTCACCATATGGTGTTTGAGGTTGTTGATAACTCTATCGATGAAGCCTTAGCTGGTCATTGTGATGATATTTTTGTAACGATTCACTTAGACGGTTCAGTCTCTGTAAGAGATAACGGTCGTGGTATTCCTACCTCTATTCACGAAGAAGAAGGTGTTTCTGCGGCTGAAGTTATCATGACGGTACTTCACGCTGGTGGTAAGTTTGATGATAACTCATATAAAGTATCAGGTGGCTTACACGGTGTAGGTGTTTCAGTAGTAAATGCACTATCTGAAAAGCTACAACTGACTATTCGTCGTGAAGGCAAAATTCACCAACAAACATATACTATGGGTGTACCAGATGCGCCATTAGCTATAATTGGTGACGCAACAGACACAGGTACTGAATTACGTTTCTGGCCAAGTGGTGAAACATTCAGTGACCTTAACTTCCACTACGATATCTTAGCAAAACGTTTGCGTGAGCTTTCGTTCTTAAACTCTGGTGTAAGTATTATTCTTACTGATGAGCGCGAAGAATCTAAGAATGACCACTTCAAATATGACGGTGGTATCCAAGCATTCGTAGAATATCTAAACCGTAACAAAACACCTGTACATAAAAGTGTTTTCCACTTTACCCATGAGCGTGAAGAAGACGGTATTAGTGTAGAAGTTTCAATGCAGTGGAACGATGGTTTCCAAGAAAGCATTTACTGCTTCACAAACAACATTCCACAACGTGATGGTGGTACGCACTTAGCTGGCTTTAGAGCTGCATTAACGCGTACGCTAAATAACTACATGGAAAAAGAAGGCTTTAACAAAAAAGCGAAAACAACAAGCAATGCGACGGGTGATGATGCTCGTGAAGGCTTAACTGCGGTTGTAAGTGTTAAAGTACCTGATCCTAAGTTCTCATCACAAACGAAAGACAAACTAGTATCAAGTGAAGTTAAGTCTGCTGTAGAACAAGCAATGGCAGAAAAACTAACAGAGTTCTTATTAGAAAACCCTGTTGATGCTAAAACAGTTGTTGGCAAAATTATTGATGCAGCACGAGCTCGTGAAGCAGCACGTAAAGCACGTGAAATGACACGCCGTAAAGGTGCAATGGATTTAGCTGGTTTACCAGGTAAATTGGCAGACTGCCAAGAAAAAGATCCAGCACTTTCTGAACTATACATAGTGGAGGGTGACTCTGCAGGGGGTTCAGCTAAGCAGGGTCGTAACCGTAAAAACCAAGCTATCTTGCCACTTAAAGGTAAGATTCTTAACGTTGAAAAAGCGCGCTTTGATAAGATGCTTTCTTCTCAAGAAGTCGCAACTCTAATCACTGCATTAGGCTGTGGTATTGGTCGTGATGAATATGACCCAGAAAAGCTACGTTATCATCGTATCATTATCATGACCGATGCGGACGTGGATGGTTCTCACATTCGTACCTTACTACTGACTTTCTTCTACCGTCAAATGCCAGAGATTGTAGAAAAAGGCTTTATCTATATTGCGCAACCACCACTTTATAAAGTGAAAAAAGGTAAGCAAGAACGCTACATTAAAGATGACCCAGCGCTTGTTGATTATTTAACATCATTAGCATTAAACAATGCTGCACTTTATACAAGCGAAGGTGCATCTGCACTTGAAGGTGAAGAACTAGAAAGAATCGTTCACGACTATCAAAATACAGTTAAAGTGATTGAACGCTTAAAACGTAAATATCCAAACTCGGTTATGGAACGTTTAATCTATCAAAGCGAAATTACCGAAGCTGATTTAGCAGATGAAGCAAAAGTTAAAGAGTGGACTAACACGCTAGTTGACGACTTAATTGCACGTGATGAAGATGCAACTATCTTCCATGCGGGCACTGAGCACGATACTGAGCGCAACATGTATTATCCTGTTGTGAATATTCGTCAACATGGTGTGGATAAAGCTCATGTACTAAACCATGACTTCATCACATCGCGTGACTATAAACGCATTGCAGCGACAGGCGTAAACATTGCTAACTTACTTGAAGAAGGGGCATATGTTCAACGCGGTGAGAAAACTCTTGCTGTTGATAACTTTGTGGATGCATTAGAGTGGTTAATCAATGAATCGAAACGCGGCCTTTATATCCAACGCTATAAAGGACTCGGTGAGATGAACCCTGATCAGCTTTGGGAAACCACTATGGACCCAGATGCTCGTCGTATGTTGAAAGTAACAATTGAAGATGCCGTAGCTGCAGACCAATTGTTCGCGACTCTAATGGGTGACCAAGTTGAGCCGCGTCGTGACTTCATCGAAACGAATGCACTACGCGTAGTTAACCTAGACGTATAACGCTAAATTAAGAATTAAAAAGGAGCCAACTGGCTCCTTTTTTTATTGCTGAAAAAGCACAAACTGCTTAAAACCTTACTGCACACAAGGTATACTGAGAGCAATTTTCAGACTAAACGCACCAGATACTATAAGCCAAATATGCAAAAATATGACGTTAAAACCTTTCAAGGTTTGATCCTGGCTTTACAGGACTATTGGGCACAGCAAGGCTGTGTGATTGCTCAACCACTCGATATGGAAGTGGGAGCAGGGACATTTCATCCGTTAACTTTCTTAAAGTCGATTGGCCCAGAGCCAATGTCGAGCGCGTATGTTCAACCATGCCGCCGTCCAACTGATGGTCGTTATGGTGAAAACCCGAACCGTTTACAGCATTACTACCAATTCCAAGTAGTATTAAAACCATCACCAGAAAACATCCAGGAGCTTTATTTAGGCTCTTTAGCAGCTGTTGGTATTGATACACTAACTGATGAAGTTCGCTTCGTAGAAGACAACTGGGAGTCGCCTACATTAGGTGCATGGGGTCTAGGTTGGGAAATCTGGTTAAACGGCATGGAAGTAACACAGTTTACTTACTTCCAGCAAGTAGGTGGCTTAGAGTGCTCACCAGTAACCGGTGAAATCACTTATGGTCTTGAGCGTTTAGCAATGTATATTCAGGGCGTAGATAGTATCTATGACCTAGTATGGGCAGACGGTCCTATGGGTCGTGTGACATATGGTGATGTATTCCATCAAAATGAAGTAGAGCAGTCAGCTTATAACTTCGAACAAGCGGATGTTGAGTTCTTATTTGCACAGTTCGATCACTGTGAAAAAGAAAGCGAAAAGCTAATTGAAGCAGGCTTACCATTACCAGCTTATGAGCAAGTAATGAAAGCATCACATGCGTTTAACTTATTAGACGCTCGTCACGCTATCTCAGTAACAGAACGTCAACGTTATATCTTACGTGTTCGTGCTTTATCTAAAGCATGTGCGCAAAGTTACTATGATGCCCGTGAAGCTCTTGGTTTCCCGCTTTGTAAGGATTAAGAATTAGCATGTCAGCAGAAAATTTATTAGTAGAAATTGGCACTGAAGAGTTGCCACCGAAAGCACTTCGTAAACTTGCTGAGTCGTTTGCTGAGAACTTAGCAGCTGAGCTTGCAAGCTTAGAATTAAATCATCAAGGCGTTAACTGGTACGCATCACCACGTCGTTTAGGCTTACGTGTTACTGCACTTGAAGCAAAACAAAGTGACAAGGTTGTAGAAAAGCGTGGTCCTGCAGTTGCAGCCGCTTTTGATGCCGATGGTAATCCAACTAAAGCAGCAATGGGTTGGGCGCGTGGTTGTGGTATCGATGTAAGCGATGCACAAACACTAGAAACAGATAAAGGCGCTTGGTTATTACATAAAGCACAGGTTGAAGGTCAAGCAACTACATCGCTTATGAGTGATGCAGTAAACAAAGCACTTGCTAAATTACCTATCCCTAAACCAATGCGTTGGGGGGCAAATAAAACACAATTTATTCGCCCAGTGCACACTGCGACTATTTTATTTGGTAGCACGCTGATCGAAGGCGAAATACTTGGTAAGCAAGTTGGCAACCAATTACAAGGCCACCGTTTCCATCATCCAGAAAAAGTAACAATCAACCACGCTGATGATGTGTTTGATGTGCTGAAATCTGCTTACGTTGTCGCTGACTTCGAAGCGCGTAAAGCACAAATTCGCGAACAAATTGAAGCAGCAGCTAGCGCTGTAAATGCAAAAGTAGCGATGGATGAAGGCTTACTTGAAGAAGTAACATCCTTGGTTGAATGGCCAGTAACGTTGACAGCAACATTCGAAGAAGCATTCTTAGATGTTCCTTCAGAAGCGCTTATCTATACCATGAAGGACGACCAAAAGTACTTCCCGTTATTAGACCAAGATGGCAACTTACTTAACAAGTTCCTATTTGTTTCTAATATTGAAAGTAAAGATCCAAGCGTGGTAATTGCCGGTAACGAAAAAGTTGTTCGTCCTCGTTTAGCTGATGCGCAGTTCTTCTACGAAACAGACAAGAAGAAAACGCTAGAGAGTCGCTTAGAATCGCTAGATACCGTTTTATTCCAAAAGCAACTTGGTACGCTGAAAGATAAATCTGAGCGTATTAGTGAACTTGCCGGTTATATTGCTGAGCAATTAGGTGCTGATGCCGAGTTGGCTAAACGTGCAGGCTTGTTAAGCAAAACAGACTTAATGACCGAAATGGTCATGGAGTTTACCGACGTACAAGGTGTAATGGGTATGCATTACGCTCGTCACGACGGTGAAGCTGAAGAAGTTGCTCTCGCGCAAAATGAACAATATATGCCACGCTTTGCGGGCGATAACTTACCAACAAATGTGATCAGCTGTGCGGTAGCAATTGCTGATAAGTTTGATACGCTGGTGGGTATTTTTGGTATTGGTCAAGCGCCAAAAGGTGACAAAGACCCATTTGCACTTCGCCGTGCAGCAATTGGTGCATTACGCATCATGGTTGAAAAATCATTACCGCTAGATATCTTAGATCTTGTTGCTAAGTCACAAACGTTATTCGGTGAAAAGCTAACTAACTTAAACGTATCAACAGATGTGTTTGAGTTTATGCTAGGTCGTTTCCGCGCATGGTACCAAGATGAAGGTATCGAAGTTGATGTGATCCAAGCTGTGTTAGCACGTCGTCCAACTAAACCAGTTGATTTCGACCGTCGTGTTAAAGCGGTAAGTCACTTCCGTACATTAGACGCAGCAGAAGCGCTTGCAGCAGCAAATAAACGTGTAAGCAATATTTTGGCTAAAAATGACATCACAACACAAGGTGATGTGAATGAGAGCCTATTAAGCGATGACGCAGAAAAAGTATTAGCGTCACACGTTGCTAAGTTCGCAACTGAGCTAGCACCTTTATATGCAAATGGCGATTACCAAGAAGCATTATCACAACTTGCGGGTATCCGTGAGAGTGTTGATAACTTCTTTGATAACGTCATGGTAATGGCAGATGATGAAGCGGTTAAACAAAATCGTTTAGCATTGTTAAGCCAACTAAGCCGTCTGTTTTTAGATATTGCTGATATTTCTGTACTTCAGAAGTAAGCAGTAGCCAATTAATAAAAGCCAGCTCAGTGCTGGCTTTTTTGTAGCATAAGGAACAGTAATGAAACGTGTAATTACTTTAGCATTAGCAGGCTTATTAACAGCCTGTTCTAGCCAAATGCAAATGCCAAGCATTGACGATATTCTGCCAAGTAAAGAGCTTGACCGTACTATGTATTTACGTGGTGATTTCACCTTGTGGGATGCCGAGCCGCAGTATCAATTAGAGCAAGTTGCACCGGGCATATTCCAAACCGACGTTAAGTTTTCAACACCTGGTAAGGTTTATGAATTCAAAGTAGCGGATGCTGATTTTAGTGAAGGCTATAATTGTGGTTACAGTGATATGGACCCAGCAGGGCAATCATTGGTTCTAGGCCAAGCCGCCAATGCAGATTGTAATACCATCTACAATTATTTCAGCTTTAAACCCGCTGCAAAAGGCGTGTATGTAGTGAGCTTTGATTACCGCAATAGTAATCAACCAAAAGTGACAGTAACGAAGAAATAGCTTTAAGCTGTCAGTTTTAAGCCGATCGAGTGAGCGTTTAATATTGATAAATGCTCACTTTTAATTTTAATTGATTAACTCGAAACTCGTTGTTACAACCCTTTCTTCACCAAGTATCGATACGGTGCTTCTTTTACATCTTTAGCAACAAGAGTGTGATCCATAAAGGTACAAAAGCTTGGGATATCGCGGGTGGTTGATGGGTCGTCGGCGATGATAAGTAATGTTTCCCCATCTTTCATTTTTCGTACTGCGCCACGCACCATCATGACAGGTTCTGGACATCGAAGGCCAAGTGCATCTAATTGGTGATCGGGATTATCAAAACTCATGGCTGACCTTTTGGATGAAAGAGACTATTAATAAGCGGATATTTTAACTTTCTATTGCTGCCAGTTTCAATAAGTGAAAGCAAAGCAAATAAAAAAGGCGCACTGAGCAAGTCAGTGCGCCTTTTTATCACCAAGATGTTTGGTGCGAGCTCGTTATTCTACGCGCTCAAATACAGTTGCAATACCTTGGCCTAAACCAATACACATAGTTGCTAGGCCGTATTTAGCGTTCTTGTCTTCCATTAGGTGAACAAGCGTTGTGCTAATACGTGAACCAGAACAACCAAGTGGGTGACCAAGTGCAATTGCACCACCATTTAGGTTAACTTTTTCATCTACCACATCCATCAGACCTAGGTCTTTTAATACTGGTAGAGATTGTGCTGCGAAGGCTTCGTTAAGCTCTGCAACATCGATATCGTCAATAGTGATACCTGCTTGTTGAAGTGCTTTTTGCGATGCAGGAACAGGGCCGTAACCCATGATTGATGGATCGCAACCTGCAACAGCCATTGATTTAATACGCGCACGAATTGGTAAACCAAGTTCTTTTGCTTTCTCTTCGCTCATTACAAGCATTGCTGATGCGCCGTCAGAAAGTGCAGAAGAAGTACCTGCGGTTACGCTACCTGATGCTGGATTGAATACAGGGCGAAGTTGCGATAAACCTTCAACAGTTGTCTCAGGACGGATTACTTCATCGTCTTCAACTAAGATTAAAGAACCATCTGCATCGTGACCTTCCATTGGCAGGATTTCACGACGGAAACGACCTTCAACAGTTGCCGCGTGTGCACGTTGGTGTGAACGGTAAGCAAATTCGTCTTGTTGCTCGCGGCTAATGCCGTGTAGCGTAGCAAGGTATTCTGCAGTTAAACCCATTACGCCAGCAGCTTGTGCTACAGACGTTGATAAACCTGGGTGAAAATCATTACCGTGAGTCATAGGTACGTGACCCATGTGCTCAACACCACCAATGATGTAGGTATCACCAGCGCCAGTCATAATAGCGCGTGCTGCATCGTGTAATGCTTGCATTGATGAACCACATAAACGGTTAACTGTGACAGCTGGTACTGAGTGAGGGATACCGGCTAGTAGTGCTGCGTTACGAGCAATGTTAAAACCTTGCTCTAAAGTTTGTTGTACACAGCCCCAGTAAATATCATCAATTGATGCTGGATCAACGGCTGGGTTACGGTCTAACAAACCTTTCATTAAGTGAGCACTTAAATCTTCCGCACGCTTGTTTTTGAATACGCCGTTCTTTGAACGACCCATTGGTGTGCGGATACAATCTACGATTACTGGATTATTCATGTTTCTTATCCTTCCACCTTATAGAATACACGGCCTTCTTCGGCCCACTTGCGAGTTTCATCTGATACTTGGTAAATCGCACCTAAGTGAGCGTATTTGTCTGCTGTTGCAACAAAGTTCGCTAAACCAGTTTGATCTAAGTAACGGAATGCACCGCCTCTAAATGGAGGGAAACCAATGCCGTAAATTAGCGCCATGTCAGCTTCTTGTGGTGACGCTACGATACCTTCTTGTAAACAAAGTAGTACTTCGTTGATCATCGGGATCATACAACGGTCAATGATTTCTTGTTTATCGAAATCTTTAGGTGCATCAGTAATAGCACTCAGTAACTCAGTTGCTGTAGCATCTTTTGCTTTTTTCAGGCGACCACGACGGTCTGGCGCGTATTGGTAGAAACCAGCACCATTTTTCTGACCAAAGCGTTTTTCGTTTGCAAATACAGTAACAGGGTCTTTATCTTGGCGAGCCATACGCTCAGGGAAACCGTCAGCCATTACACCAGTACAGTGGTAAGCTGTATCGATACCTACAACATCAAGAAGATAGGCAGGACCCATTGGCCAACCAAATACATTTTCCATCACTTTATCAACTTTAGTGAAGTCAGCACCTTCAACAACAAGTTTGCTGAAACCTGCAAAGTAAGGGAATAGTACGCGGTTTACAAAGAAACCAGGGCAGTCGTTTACAACGATTGGTGATTTACCAAGTTTTAATGCGTAATCAACAACGGCATTAATTGTTGCTTCTGATGTTTTTTCACCACGAATGATTTCTACTAATGGCATTTTTGGCACTGGGTTAAAGAAGTGCATACCACAGAAGTTTTCTGGTTTTTCAAGTGCCGATGCTAACTCGTCAATACGAATTGTTGAGGTATTTGAAGTTAGGATAGTGCCCGCTGGTAAGTCTTTTTCAAGGCCCGCAAGAACAGCTTGCTTCACTTTAGGGTTTTCAACCACAGCTTCAACAACGATGTCTGCGCTTTGTAAGTCTGCATCGTTTAGCGTTGGCTTGATCTTGCCTAAGGTAGCAACCATCTTATCCATCGCCATATGGCCACGTTGTACTTTTTTGCCAAGTAGCTTAGATGCTTCACCCATACCTAAATCAAGTGCATCTTGGTTGATGTCTTTCATGATAATAGGTGTGCCTTTATAAGCAGACTGGTATGCAATACCACCGCCCATAATACCAGCACCTAATACAGCAGCTTGTTTGATCTCAAGCTCACTGTGTTTAGCTTGCTTCTTCGCTTTACCTTTAATGTATTGGTCAGCTAAGAAAATACCTGTTTGCGCAGCAGCTTCGCTTGTTGCTGCTAATTTAGCAAAGTTAGCGTTTTCAATCGCCATTGCTTCAGCGCGTTCACAGTTTGCCGCAGCTTTGATTGTTTTTACAGCCATAACAGGTGCTGGGTAGTGACCTTTTGTCTGACCCATTACCATGCCTTCCGCCATCGCAAAGCTCATACCTTGCTCAACACGGTTCATTTTCAGTGGCTGTAATTTTACTTGTCGTTTTGCTTGCCAATCTAGCTTGCCAGCAATTGCTTGCTCAAGTGTTGCAATACTTGACTCTAAAAGTTTGTCAGCACTAACTACTGCGTCAAATGCACCTACCTTTAGGGCAGCAGCGGCGCGGTTTTCTTTACCTGTAGTGATCCATGTCATCGCATTATCAGCGCCAATAAGGCGTGGAAGGCGAACTGTACCACCAAAACCAGGCATAATACCTAGTTTAACTTCAGGTAGGCCAATTTTAGCGTTAGAGCTAGCAACGCGGTAATCGGTAGCAAGTGCCCACTCACATCCACCACCAAGCGCCATGCCGTTTACAGCACTTAGCGTTGGGAAAGGTAAATCTTCAATTGCATCAAAAACGTCAGTTGCATTTTTGATCCATGCAACAAGTTCTTCTTGAGGCTTAGTGAAGGTAGGTAAAAATTCGAAAATGTCGGCACCGATAATGAAATGATCTTTATCGCTGGTGAACACCATGCCTTTGATATCTGAGTTTGTTGCCAATTCTTTTAATGCTAAAGCGCAATCTTGCAAGGTTTGCTGCGAAAGTTTATTTACTGAGCCGTCTGCACAGAACTTAAACTCGGCGATGTTGTCCTTGATGAAAGCAACTTCAAATGAATCGCTTTTATATAACATTATTATTCTCCCTAGTTTATTAACTAAGACTGGTACGATGAGTTTGCATTTCAATCAGTGTGCTTGCTTTAAAATGAAAATGCAACGAAAAATTTACTACGCTTTATCGCGATTGGTTAAAATATAGCTGGTTTGGTGCTAAGGTGTAGCAGAAGTTTTTTGTTATTAATTCTTTAATTTTTGTTAAAGGTCATCATGAAAAAACAACTCCTTGGTTGGACAGCTGCCGCATTACTTTTTCCTTTTTTTGCAGCTGAAGCCAACGATAAACATGACGCTTTTTTAAAAGCAGAAAAAAAGGCGCGTTACGGTGATTATCAAGACATGAAAGAGGCGGCAAATGGGCTTGATCACCCACTGAAACCTTATGTCGAAAAGGCTTATTGGCAACGAAACCCAAGCCTTAAACACCAGACCGAAATCGAGGACTACCTCAATGTTTACCAAAACACGCCATTAGAGTGGCCTGTGCGTAAGGCATGGCTTAATTATTTAAAAAAGTATAATAAAAAAGCGGCTTATATTCGTAACTACCGCGAAACAAGCAATAACGAATTAACTTGTCCTTATTTAAGTTTTCAATTGGACTTAGGTGCCCCTGAAAAAGCCATCATGAACCAAGTAACAGATTTATGGGTGGTAGGAAAATCTCAGCCAAAAGAATGTGATGAGTTGTTCTCACTTTGGAAGAAAAAAGGCTACCAAACCGAAGAGCGAGTTTGGCAGCGTATTAGCTTAGCTGCCGAAGGAGGCTCATCGAGTTTAATTCCATATTTAAAAACATTATTGCCTCGTGCTGATCAATATTTAGCTGATTTATATTTAAAGGTACGCAAAGACCCAAGTGCTTCGGCGGGTCTTTATCGTTATAAGAAAAAGTCTGCTAAAGAAGGGCAAATCGCGATTTATGGTGTGAAGCGCTTAGTATGGCGAGATAAAGACCTTGCATTACGTGCATGGGAAAAACTCGAAACCATGTTTAATTACACTGACGAGCAAAAAGCAGACGTTTACTACAGCTTTGCGTTATCGCTTGCCTCAAGCGGTCATCAACAAGCACGCTTTTGGTTAAATAAGGTGCCTAAAGAACGCCAAACTCAAAAGTTAATGCAATGGCAACTTGGTAATATGCTAGAGAGGCAAGATTGGTCTGGCATAGTGGCGTTTTTCACAGGTAAAGAAAACTTGAGCCTTGGTCAGCAATATTGGCTGGCGTATAGCTTAAATCAACGTGGTGAAGTCGAACGTGCTCGTGAGATTTGGCAAACAGTGGCTAAAGAGCGTGACTATTACGGCTTTTTAGCGTCTGCACGCTTAGGTGTTCCGGTTAGCTTAAATAATAAAGAAATTAATATAAGTAACAAGTTAAAGCTTGAGGTGGCCAATGCCCCTGGCTTTAAGCGCGCTCGCGCTTTGTATGAGCTTGAGCGTTTTACTTCTGCGCGTCGTGAATGGAATTATTTAACGGATACATCAACCAAAGAAGAAAAGCTCGCTGCGTCTTTGCTTGCTGCTGAACTTGATTGGTATGACAGTACCATCTACACCTTAGCGCAAATAAAAGAGTGGGACTATGTCGACTTACGTTTCCCATTTGCATTTAAGAATGTGTTTGCCACTTATAGTAGTCGTAGCCATATTGATGTCGCTTGGAGCATTGCAATTTCACGCCGTGAAAGCTCTTTTGCACCGGATGCGCGTTCTCATGCCAATGCCCATGGTTTAATGCAGTTGTTGCCAAGCACTGCTAAATACATGAATAAGAGCTCGGTATCACGAAAACAGTTATATCAGCCTCGTACTAATATTCGTCTTGGTAGTGAGTATTTGCAGTATTTGAAAAAGAAAAATCATGGCAACGAAATCCTAGCAACGGCTTCTTATAATGCGGGCTACCATCGTATTAAACGTTGGATCCCAGAGCAAGCTATGCCAGCAGAGCTGTGGATTGAGTTAATTCCTTACACAGAGACACGAAACTACGTTAAGAACGTGTTTGCTTACAGGCAGGTTTATCACACTCGATTAGGACGCGATGGCAATGTTCTAGCGCCAATCCTTGATATGTCGATGGGTGGTTAAACTCGATTTGCCACACTATTCTCCCTCAGTTGGGGGATAGTGCTGGCTATGATAGACTTCTAACAAGTTAAATTTACTAAAGATGGGTTTACTATGGATAAATTAGCGGTGCTATACGCCGAACATATTGCAACCTTGCAACAACGCACTCGTACAATTACAGAGCGTGAAGGTTTAGAAGGGTTAGTAATTCACTCAGGTCAGGCTAAACGTCAGTTTTTAGATGACATGTATTATCCGTTTAAGGTGAATCCGCAATTTAAAGCTTGGTTACCAGTGATCGACAACCCACATTGCTGGATTGTGGTTGATGGTGCATCTAAGCCGAAACTGATTTTTTATCGTCCTGTCGACTTTTGGCATAAAGTGCCTGACGAACCACGTGATTTTTGGGCTGAGTATTTTGATATTGAATTATTAGTACAGCCAGATCAGGTAGAAAAACTGCTTCCTTATGATAAAGCTAAATATGCTTATATCGGTGAATATTTAGAAGTAGCGCAAGCACTGGGCTTTAGCATTATGAATCCAGAGCCAGTGATGAACTACTTGCATTTTCATCGTGCTTATAAAACACAATACGAGCTTGAGTGTTTACGACAAGCTAACCGTATCGCGGTAGATGGCCATAAAGCAGCACGTGATACGTTTTTTGCTGGTGGTTCAGAGTTTGATATTCAGCAAGCTTACCTCATGGCTACCCGCCAGAGTGAAAACGAAATGCCTTACGGTAATATCGTTGCACTAAATGAGAACTGTGCAATTTTACATTACACGCATTTTGAACCTAAAGCGCCGCAAACGCATCATTCTTTCCTTATTGACGCTGGTGCAAACTTTAATGGTTATGCTGCTGATATCACACGTACTTATGACTTTAAAAAGTCAGGTGAATTTAGCGATTTAATTAAAGTAATGACTGAGCATCAAATCGCTTTAGGTAAAGCATTAAAGCCAGGTCTGTTATACGGTGAATTGCATTTAGATTGTCACCAGCGTGTAGCGCAAGTACTAAGCGACTTTAATATTGTGAAATTACCAGCCGCTGAAATTGTGGAACGTGGTATTACGTCGACGTTCTTCCCGCATGGTCTTGGTCACCACCTTGGTTTACAAGTTCACGATATGGGTGGTTTTATGGCTGATGATACAGGTGCGCACCAAGCACCACCGGAAGGTCATCCTTTCCTACGTTGCACTCGCTTAATCGAAAAGAACCAAGTATTTACTATTGAACCTGGTTTATACTTTATCGACTCGTTATTAGGTGACCTTGCGCAAACTGACAACAAACAGTTTATTAACTGGGAAAAAGTTGAAGCGCTTAAGCCATTTGGCGGTATCCGTATTGAAGATAATATTATCGTTCATGAAGATAGCCTAGAAAACATGACGCGTGATCTACACTTAGATTAACGATAAAGGTTAGTGAATATCGGGGCCAATAGGCCCCATTTTTTTAGATAAGCAATTATGTCTGAATACCAATATCCGGCTGAGCCGGTTTTTTACCAAGAAGAAATCAAAAAAAGCACCTTTATTGTGCATATTGCCCACACTCCTGATCTTGCGGCAGCAAAAGCCTTTATTAAAGAAATTCAAGATAAATACAGCGATGCTCGTCATAATTGCTGGGCACATGTTGCGGGTAACCCCGGTGGCAGTCATGTGTATGGCTTTTCTGATGATGGTGAACCCAATGGCACAGCAGGTAAACCCATGCTCAATGTATTAACTGGCTCTGGTATTGGTGAAATTACAGCGGTGGTAACCCGTTATTTCGGGGGCATCAAGCTTGGTACAGGTGGGCTTGTGCGTGCTTACGGCGGTAGTTTAAATAACGCCATGCGTGAGCTTAAAACCATTACCAAGGTACCGAGTGTTGAGCTGATAGGTCAAAGTGATTACAGCGTACAAGGTGCAATCGAGCAGTTATTAAAAAATCAGTATCAGGTGCTTAATATCGAAAAACAATTTGCAGAGAACATCACTTGGCAAATTGAAATCGATAGCCGTCAGGCAGAGCAAGCGATTGATGATATCCATGAATTGACTCATGGCGAAGTTAGCCTAAAAGTCAGAAAAGTTTGAAATGTAAAAATAATACATTCCGTTTACTTACAATTAAGGCTGTAAGACAATAAACTGTATTAGCTAAACATTTAATAAGAAAGCGATACGCCTAGATGCAATTTCGTACCATAATAAAAATTCTCGGCCAGCTGGTGGCGTTATTTAGTATCACTATGGTGCCACCGGCACTGGTGTCTTTGATCTACAAAGACGGTGGTGGTGTGCCATTCGTTCTCGCTTTTATCTTTAGTGTTGTAATTGGTTTAGCGGCTTATTATCCAAACCGTCATGAACATGGTGATCTTAAAGCCCGTGAAGGCTTCTTGATTGTGGTCTTGTTTTGGTTAGTACTAGGTACCTTCGCTGCGGTGCCTTTAGTGTTCTTACAAGAACCTAATCTTTCCTTAGCTGACTCGGTATTTGAGGCCTTTTCTGGGCTGACAACGACAGGGGCTACCGTACTTACGGGCATAGAATACCTACCTAAATCAGTGCTCTTTTATCGCCAGCAACTGCAATGGCTAGGTGGTATGGGGATCATCGTACTCGCGGTCGCGGTACTGCCTATGCTAGGCGTTGGTGGCATGCAGCTATACCGTGCAGAAACCCCCGGTCCGGTTAAAGATTCAAAAATGACGCCGCGTATTGCCGATACTGCAAAGCACCTTTGGTATATCTATGTATCGCTGACGATTGCCTGTACGCTTGCATACTGGGCTGCAGGGATGGATTGGTTTGATGCAATATGTCATGCATTCTCTACGATTGCGATTGGCGGCTTCTCTACCTACGACGCATCAATGGGGCAGTTTGATAGCCCATTAATTAACTTTATCTGTGTCGTGTTTTTGCTGATCGCAGCCATTAACTTCTCGCTGCACTATGCAGCTGTATCGTCACGCAATATTCGTGTTTATTTACGCGACCCTGAATTCAAAGTGTTTTTATTGATTCAATTAGCCTTAGTTATTGTCTGCTTTACTGTGCTGTCATCAAATAATATTTATGCCGATGGTGATGAGACTCTCGACCAAGCCATGTTCCAAGCGGTTTCAATGAGTACAACCGCGGGCTTTGCGACTGATAACTTCTCAGCATGGCCGCTGTTCTTACCTATTTTACTTATCTTTTCAAGTTTTATTGGCGGCTGTGCCGGATCTACCGGTGGTGGTATGAAGGTCGTGCGGGTGTTCTTACTTTACCTACAAGGTATTCGTGAACTTAATCGTCTAGTGCACCCGAGGGCTATTTATTCAATTAAATTAGGCCGAAAAGCACTCCCAGATAAAGTTGTAGAAGCCGTTTGGGGCTTTTTCTCAGCCTATGCGTTAGTGTTCGTCATTATTATGTTGGCGCTGATGGGCACCGGTATGGATAACATCAGTGCATTCTCAGCAACCGCTGCTTGCTTAAATAACTTAGGCCCTGGTTTAGGTGAAGTCGCCGCTCATTACGGCGCGATTTCTGATACGGCAAAATGGCTACTTACTATTGCGATGGTATTTGGTCGTTTAGAAATATTTACTTTATTAGTGTTATTTACCCCAACGTTTTGGCGAGGGTAAACGGCGGATAACTCTCTAGGAATGGAGATCAAAAAGTGCCAAAAACCCAAAAACAATTAAATTTAGAAAAGTTAACCTGTATTCCTGCTGGTAGCTTAGTTGATGTGGAAATTATCACACCAACAAATAGTAAGCGTGTGAAAACAGAGTTTATTGGCTTGATGAATGAGCAATACATCATCTTAAATTACCCTTCCTCAAAGCGATTGGCGAACGGCAGTGATTTCATCAAAGACGGTGTGATGGTGATTATACGGGCTGTGCTCGAAGCGGGTGGTGGGCAAGTGATTGCTTTTCGTCAGCAAATAAACGCCTTATCATCGCACCCTTATCGCTTAATTTTTCTCGACTTTCCTCAGCAAGTGCAGCTTTATAGCTTGCGTAGTGAAGCGCGTATTCCTACTTTATTCCCTGCAAACTTAGTGATTTCGGAGCAAAAATTGGCAGGGCTTATTAAAGATATTTCTGTGACAGGTGTGCAGTTTGATATTAATAGCAAGGAGGACTTAAGCGCTTTTAAAGGACAAAGCTGCCAAATCACCCTAAGTAAACGTGAGTTTAGTGGCAAGGTATGCAGCGTACGCAAGCGAGCGGGTGGCTTTATGTTTGGTGTGCAACTTGATACCAGTGAAGATGAAATGAAAAAATTCATGGAAGAGCACTTAATTGACCTTTCAGTGTTGGATAGTTAATGCCAATTCGCCATTTTGCAACAAAATGGCTATTTTCCTCAATTTAACCCTACAGATATTAAAATTATTTTATAAATAAATTTAAATAACCAATTAAATCAATGTGTTACTAATTAAATTAATTTCGATTTTTTTCTTTAAGTTTTGTTGTTCAGATAGAGTTTATTTTCCAATCCCTAACTTTTCTGTTTTCTAATCCGAATTAATCGCTATTGTCTCCATTTTAATCTTTGTAACTTATTGATTTTAAAGGTGACAAAAAACCAACCACCGAGCTTGTTGCAAAACAGCAACAAATAAATCGCGTTATTTCCCCCTAATTCTCGGTATTTTAATTTAATACACTGATTTTATTGTTCTTTTTAACTTTGGCATCGAAGTTGAAATAGTCTTAGCGAACACAGAGAAAAACTGATTCAGGAACATATCCTTTATCACAGTTGAGACAACATTGAAGGAATAGTGATTATGAAAACGTTACACAAAACTTTAGCACTTGTAGCTCTTGCAACTTCATCTGCAGCATTTGCCGCTGACTTTGACACATTAGATGTTAATGGTGATGGCGCAATCAGCAAAAGCGAAGCATCTGTAAGCAAAGCATTAATGAGCCAATTTAAAGAGCTTGATACAGACGGCAACGGTGAGCTGTCAAAACAAGAGTACTCAAAAGCTTAATTTCATTGTAAGGACGCACTGAAAAGGATTTCTAACTCAAGACAACACATTTTGAAGGAATGACATTATGAACACAGTAAATAAAACACTAGCACTTATGGCACTTGTATCTTCATCTGCAGCATTTGCGATGAGTGACTTCGATACCTTAGATGTTGATGGCAATGGTGTTATCAGCCAAAGCGAAGCATCGGTAGATGCAGAGCTTATGAGCAAATTCAGTGAACTAGACACTGACGGTAACGGTGAGTTATCGAAACAAGAATTTTCAAAAGCTTAATGTGATTAAGCAAAACCAGTTTATTTAGCTGATTAGTTCTGAGCTGCCAAAGACAGCCTAAATGGATAAGGGAATCCATGACAAAGGACAACACTGGAAGTGTGATCAGCTAACACTCTTAATATTGAAGGAATATGATTATGAAAACAGTAAACAAAACATTAGCTTTAATCGCACTTGCATCATCATCAGCAGCTTTTGCAGCATCTGACTTTGACACTCTAGACGTTGACGGTAATGGCGTGGTTAGCAAAAGTGAAGCAGCCGTTGACGCAAAAATTATGTCGCAGTTTAAAACACTAGATGTGAATGGCGACGGCGTTCTTACTGAAGCTGAGTTCTCTGAAGCCGAATAACTGAATTAGTACGTAGTTATACCAGTTTCCACTAAGCAAGGATCTCAGAAACGGATTTCACTCTTTTAAAATTTAAGGTAGTTATTATGAAACAGTTAAGCACAACAATCGCAATTTTAGCACTAGCAACATCATCAGCAGCCTTTGCACAAGGCGTAAGCTTTGCAACGTTCGATACCGACGGTGATGGTGTGATCAGCAAAGAAGAAGCGTCTGCAAATATGCAGCTTGAAAAGTTATTTCCAGAGTTAGATAGCGATGGTAATGGCGAACTTTCAAAAGAAGAGTTTGCTCAAATTCAGTAGAATCTTTTAGAAAAGTTAGGTACTTTCACTTCAAGAGTCGTAAAGCAGCTGTCATGGCTGCTTTTTTCGTTTATAAGCGTTCGTTTACAAGAAGATAGCACTTACTTGGAATAGCTTTTCAACAACTGTAATGTGCTTTTTATCAATCAAGAACATGATAACGTGGTCGCCAGACTGAATAACGGTATCGTCATGGGCAATCAGCACATCATCGTTACGTACAATTGCACCAATGGTAGTTCCAGCTGGTAGCTTAATCTCAGCAATTGCTCGGCCAACAACTTTAGATGTATGCTCATCACCATGAGCGACAGCTTCAATAGCTTCTGCTGCGCCTTTACGTAACGAATAAACATTAACAATGTCACCACGGCGAACGTGTGTTAGTAGTGCTGAAATAGTGGCTTGCTGAGGCGAAATAGCAATATCAATCTCACCACCTTGTACTAAGTCTACATAAGCGCCACGCTGAATAAGCACCATGGTTTTTTGTGCGCCCATACGCTTTGCCAGCATCGCAGACATAATGTTTGCTTCATCATCATTGGTAACAGCAATGAAAACATCTACTTGTTCAATATGTTCTTCAGATAACAGTTCTTGATCAGAGGCATCGCCACAAAATACGACGGTGTTATCAAGCATTTCAGAAAGCTGTGCTGCACGCTCTTTATTGCGCTCAAGCAGCTTAACGCTGTGGTTTTTCTCAAGTGAACGCGCAAGACCTGCACCGATATTACCACCACCGGCGATCATGATCTTTTTGTATGAACGTTCGAGCTTTTGAAGTTCATTCATGACTGCGCGAATATGCTTTGTTGCAGCGATAAAGAACACTTCATCGTCCGCTTCGATAACCGTTGTGCCAAGCGGTTTTATCGCTTTACCTTGACGATAAATAGCCGCTACACGGGTTTCGACATTCGGAATGTGTTCTTTCAAGGCTGAAAGTGCATAACCCACCAGCAAACCACCGTAATAGGCTTTCACCGCAACCAGCGATAACATGCCATCGGCAAATTGTAATACCTGTAAAGCACCCGGATAGTCGATTAAGCGACGAATATACTTAGTTACCAGCGCTTCAGGAGCAATATAGTGATCAACAGGTAAGTCGTCATTATGAAATAGCTTTTCACGGTACTTTAAGTATTGCTCTGAGCGAATACGGGCAATTTTGGTCGGTGTGTTAAAAATACTATAAGCAACTTGG
Source organism: Pseudoalteromonas sp. BZK2 (assembly GCF_014349195.1). Taxonomy (NCBI): domain Bacteria; kingdom Pseudomonadati; phylum Pseudomonadota; class Gammaproteobacteria; order Alteromonadales; family Pseudoalteromonadaceae; genus Pseudoalteromonas; species Pseudoalteromonas sp. BZK2. The sequence goes on from NZ_JACSOG010000028.1 coordinate 48,521, forward strand.
CAAGCAACCATGTTCACTTCATCTGAACTGGTTACGGCAATAATCATATCGGCGTCTTCTGCGCCTGCGCGACGCAATACATCGGGATGCGCACTGTGACCGGTAACACCTTGTAAGTCGTACTTATCTTGTAGCTCTCGCAAACGGTTACCGTCGATATCGACAACGGTGATCTCATTTTGCTCACCTACGAGGTTTTCTGCCAATGTGCCACCAACTTGTCCGGCACCGAGTATGATTATTTTCATAGCTTGTTCTTATTAGTGTTTTTTAACTAGCTTTGCGTAATAGAAACCGTCACTTTCACCAGGCAGTAATTGCAGACCAGGTAACGTAGGGGTGTCGTTTTCATGCAAAGGTATGTGTTCAGCACTTTGATTATTGGCAAGGAACTTAGCAACTTGTTGTTGGTTCTCTTGCGGTAATACAGAGCAGGTCGCATAAACTAACGTACCACCAGGCTTAAGTAGAGGCCAAATGCTATTTAGGATATCGCCTTGTAAGTTAGCTAGATCTTCAATATCAGATGCACGACGTAACCACTTAATATCAGGGTGACGACGGATCACGCCAGTTGCTGAACAAGGCACATCAAGCAAAATACGGTCGAATTGCTGTTCATCCCACCAGATATGGGGTTGTGAAGCATCGGCACATTGTAGATCGGCTGCCAAGCCAATACGCACTAAGTTTTGTTTAACACGTTCTAGACGCTCGCTGTCGCTATCTAGTGCTAATACGTCAGCGTCGGCAAGTTCTAAGATATGGCACGTTTTACCACCTGGCGCTGCACACGCATCTAAAATGACATCATCATTTTGTGGATCTAAAAAGCGTGCTGCTAATTGTGCCGCTGCATCTTGAACTGAGCAGGCACCGGTATCAAACTCTGGTAATGCGTATACATCACACGGTTTAGCTAGTTTAATACCATCAGGAAAATCAGCATTAAGGATATGCTCAATATCATTTGCTTTAAGCATCTCGCTGTATTCTTGGGTGCTGTACTGCGCTTGGTTTACACGTAACCACATAGGTGCTTGCAACTGATTCGCTTCAAGAATTTCTTGCCAGTTATCAGGATAAGCTGCAGTAACTTGTTTGATAAACCAACCTGGGTGGTTAAATTTGCAAACAGGAATTTGCTTTGCTTTTTCTTCAAGCTCAGCTTGCTCACGTTGGAAACTGCGTAAAATCGCGTTAATCAGACCTTTTAAACCCAGTGCGCGCATTTGCTGAAGCGCATTAACCGTTTCGCTGATTGCTGCATGAGGTGGTACACGCATATGTTGAAGTTGGTAAATACCCACATACAACAAGAACTGGAAAATACGGCGCTTACCTTTTAGTGGTTGATCTAAAAGTTGCTGGCAATAATTTTCTAGGCTAGGTAAATAGCGCAGCACACCGTAGCAAATTTGTTGTAGTAAAGCTTTATCTTTCGGCGATAAACCCTGGCTTGCAAAAGGTAGCTCTTTATTAAGCGACGCGCCTTTATCGACTACGTTGTAAAGGGTTTCAGCAGCAAGTGCTCTTACATTACTCATTGCTTTGACCTAATACTGAGCCAGGCTCGACCCAATCACTGCGACCATTTAAAAAGTCAGTAACAGCCATTGGTTTTTTACCTTGCGGTTGAAGAAGGGTGATTTTAAGTGCATCTTGCCCACAGCCAACAGTAATACCTTGCTTATCAGCAGCAATGATTTTACCGGCTTGTGCAGTTTGCGATACAACTTCGGCTTGCCAAATTTTTACTGTTTGTCCTGCCATTTCGGTAAAACAAACAGGCCATGGATTAAAAGCGCGGATATTACGCTCAATTTGCGCAGCATCCATTGACCAATCAATATTGGCTTCGTCTTTTGATAACTTTTTAGCGTAATTAGCTTGTGCGTCATCTTGCTTTTCTGGAGTGATTTCACCTGCAGCAAGACGGTTGATTGTACTGATCAGTGCATCAGGACCCAATGCAGCTAATTTATCGTATAAAGAGCTACTGGTTTCTGTGCTATCAATTGGGCAACGGCTGATATGCAGCATGTCGCCTGTATCTAAGCCTTCATCCATTTGCATTATTGTTACACCGGTTTCGTTGTCACCAGCCCAAATAGCACGTTGGATCGGTGCAGCACCACGCCAGCGCGGTAAAATAGAGCCATGCACGTTTAAGCAGCCTAAGCGCGGTGCATCTAAAATCGCTTTTGGTAACAGTAAGCCGTACGCCACTACAATCATAATATCGGCGTTCAGGCTGGTAAGCTCTGCAAGTGCTTCATCTGATTTGAGTGATTGCGGTTGAAATACAGGTAAATCATGAGCAAGCGCCAGCTCTTTAACTTCACTGGCTTTTAGCTTTTTACCTCGGCCCGCTGGGCGATCTGGTTGGCTATATACACCAACAATGTCGTGCTCTGAGTCAATCAGTGCTTGTAAATGGCGCGCAGCAAAATCCGGCGTACCAGCAAAAATAATGCGTAATGGTTGTGTCACAGATATTCCTATTGATTAACTTATGATTTAGCTGCCAGCTTAGCTTCTTTCTCAAGCTTTTTACGGATTCGTTGGCGCTTTAAAGGTGATAGATAATCAATAAATAGAGTGCCTTTAAGGTGATCAAGCTCATGCTGAATACAAATCGCTAATAGCTCGTCAGCGTCTAGGCTGAATTCTTCACCGTTTTCATTTAGCGCTTTAACAGTGACTGTTTCTGCGCGGTCAACTTTTGCATATGAATAAGGAACTGATAAACAGCCTTCTTCACTCACCGTTGAACCATCTTTTTTGGTGATTTCTGGGTTGATTAACACTAACGGTTGGTCGCGCTCTTCAGATACATCGATCACCACAATGCGCTGGTGGATATCTACTTGCGTTGCTGCTAAGCCGATACCGTTTTCGTCATACATAGTTTCAAGCATGTCTTTGACGATTTGACGAACTTCATCGTTTACTTCTGGCACTTCTTTCGCGATTGTACGTAAACGCTCATCCGGAAATCTTAAAACTTCTAACCTAGCCATAGTTACCTTTTACACTTGTGATTCATTTAGGGTATTGTATGCTCTTATTTTAGCCATTCGTGTTCACCTTTAACAGGTTTTGGTTGATAATAATCGAAAAACAACACAAGGAAGCCAAATGAGATACCCACTAGTTGCGGCTTTGCTAGCCTTTAGCAGTGCTTTTCCTGCAATTGCTGATGTGTTAACAATAAAAAAAGATGCGCCAAAACAATACGTTGTAAAAAATGGCGACACACTTTGGGATATTTCTGGTGTGTATTTAGATGAGCCTTGGCAATGGCCTGACTTATGGCAAATGAATCCACAAATTGCGAATCCACATTTAATATACCCGGGTGATGCGCTCACTTTAATTTACGATAAAGACGGAAATCCTCGTTTAGTTAAAAATGCGCGTTATAAAAAACTCTCTCCAGAAGGGCGAATCACTCCAAAAGGCAAAAATGCAGTGCCTACCTTACCATTGGAATTATTACGCCCATATTTAAGCTATGAGCAAGCGATTAGTGCCGAAATTATTGCTGATAAACCCTATATTTTAGGCGCTAGTGTTAATACTAAAATGAACACCTTGGGGCATACACTCTATGTTAAAGGTGACCTGCATTTAAATGAAGCGTATGGGGTTTATCGAAAAGGAAATGACCTTGTTGATCCAAAGACCAATGAAGTATTGGCGAATAAAGCTGAGCTTGTGGCGATTGTTCGCTCATTTAGAAGCGGTGATGTAGCAAATGGCGTTCCTGCCTCAGTTAAGGTTGAGCTAGTAAAACAAGAAATTAAGCCGCATGACTTTTTAATGCCAGCAATGGAAGGGCAGATGTTGCCTGCCTATTTCACAATGAAACGTCCAGAAACGGCTTTAGATGGCACGATAATCGCGTCAGCTAATGAAATGCGTGAATTTAGTACCATGGATATTGTTGTACTAAACTTAGGCTCGGACCAAGTGAAACCGGGTTTCGTCCTCGATATTCAACGTCAATCACCAGAAGTGTATGACGGTCGCAATGGTCCTCGCTACCGCGAAGACTCTAACAGCCTTGAGAAATTCATGACTGACGCAAATGAGCTGTTCGGTATCGAAAGTGACGAAGACAGTATTGTATGGCATATGCCAAAGGAAAAAGTCGGTGAACTAATGGTGTTTAAGGTATATGACAACGTTAGCTACGCATTGATTGTGAAAAATCAGCACCCGATCCGAGTTGGAGATTATGCAGTTATAAACTAACTCACAATTTGGGCGCTCTAAGGAGGGAGCATGGCACAGGTTTCAGGCAAGCTATCCCATTGGCTTGCCTTTTATTTATGTAAAGGGCTTGGGATAAAAAGCCTTATTGCATTAAGTCAAAAGCAGCCACTGGATGAGCTATTTAGGTTATCTAGTTTAGAGCTTCAGCAGCTGGGCTTATCACAAAGCCAAGCCGATAACTTAGTTAATACCGATTGGCAATTAGTCGCCCACTATCAAGAGCAGATATCAACGCTTAAAATCAAAGTGATCAGTTATTTTGATAGCAACTATCCGCCCTTACTCAAACAAATAGCCAGTGCACCTATCTTATTATTTTGTTTAGGTAACACTGAGCTATTACGGTCACCACAAATAGCAATTGTCGGTAGCCGTAATGCCACACCAACAGGGCTTGAAATAGCTGCTGAATTTGCTCATCAATTATCTTCTGTTGGCATGACGGTGACATCTGGTATGGCTTTGGGCATTGATGGCGCAGCCCATAAAGGTGCATTAGCAGGAACAGGAAACACCATTGCTGTACTTGGTACGGGTATCGATATTGCCTATCCCAAACGCCATAGTTTGCTCATTAAACAAGTTGCAGAGCGGGGCTTATTGGTTTCTGAGTTCTTACCAGGCACTGCTGCTAATGCCGCTAATTTTCCGCGCCGAAACCGTATTATCTCTGGATTATCATTAGGTGTGTTGATTGTAGAAGCGCAGATTAAAAGTGGCTCTTTGGTTACCGTACGCTATGCACTTGAGCAGAATAAAGAAGTGTTTGCAGTGCCGGGTTCGATAAAAAGCCCACTTTCAGAGGCGAGTCATTTTTTAATTAAGCAAGGCGCTAAATTGACAGAAAATATTAGTGATATTCTTGATGAAGTGAGCTTTTTCTGTGAAAACAGTCTATATAGTATAGAACAGCCCATAGCAGATGAACCCGACTGCCCAGTGTTCAAAAGTATAGGGTATGAGGTAACAAGTGTTGATCAAATAACACTGCGCAGCCAATTACCTGTAGACGAAGTACAAGCTCGGTTACTCGACCTAGAGCTCGCAGATAAAATCGAACGAGTACTAGATGGTTATATAAGACTGGGAGGACATAAACATGTTTGACATCCTCATGTATCTTTTTGAAAACTATATCCATAGTGAAGCTGAAATCTTTACTGAAGAGAACGAACTTACCGATGAGTTAGTTCGTGCTGGCTTCAACAAACCTGAAATCTACAAAGCCCTTGATTGGCTAGAGCAACTTGCAGACTTACAACAAAGCGATATCTACCCGTACCTTAATGCCCAACCACAACATGCTATGCGTATATACACAGATAGTGAATGCCAAATGTTAAGTGTTGAGTGTCGCGGCTTTTTAATGTTTATTGAGCAAATTGGTGTGATTAACACCGTAACCCGCGAAATGGTGATAGATAGGCTTTGCGCTTTAGATAAACCATTTATTTCTTTGGAAGATCTAAAGTGGGTAGTGCTGATGGTGTTATTTAATGTACCTGGATCAGAGCAAGCTTACGCACAAATGGAAGACTTAATATTTGACGAACCAACCGATGTATTACATTAATTCGACTTTGCTTGTATCTTTGTTGAGTTTGGGTATATTAGGCGAAAATTAGCCAACCCCACAGGAATCTTATGAGTAAAATCGACCATTCTCTTTTTTCTGCAGATAAACATGCACTCGAAAAAGAGTATGAGGTTTGCCCTAAATGCGGTTCTGAATTGGTTATGCGCAACTCAAAGTCAGGGCCATTTTTAGGCTGTGCCAGTTACCCTAAATGTGACTACATCCGCCCATTAGCTCATCACGATAGCCAACAAATAAAAGTACTCGAAGACAGTGCCTGCCCAGAATGTGGCAAGCCATTGGTAATTAAAAATGGCCGCTACGGCATGTTTATTGGGTGTACGGGCTATCCCGAGTGCCACTATATTGCACATGATGAAGAGCCTGACGGTGCCCCTCAATTACCTGCTTGCCCAAAATGCAAAAAAGGCCAGCTGGTTGCGCGTAGTAATAAGTTTGGCAAAACCTTTTATTCTTGTGATGGCTATCCGCGCTGTAAATATACGCTTAATCATAAACCTGTGGCGACCGAGTGTCCTGCCTGTCAGTGGCCAATTATGACCGAAAAGAAAACTGCCTCAGGTGTTGTGTTACAATGCCCGCAGAAGTCGTGTATGCATAAGTTAGTCGAATCTTAATGCACTTGTAATTTGTTTATTTAGGAGAGTTTCTTTGTCTGATCCTGTTGCACAACCAGCCAATGCAATTGACGCTTTGCAGCAAGGCGGTGTGATTGTTTACCCAACCGAAGCTGTTTTTGGTCTTGGTTGCGATCCTGATAACCAATCTGCGGTTGAAAAGCTTTTAGCCATCAAACAACGCCCTGTAGAAAAAGGCTTAATTTTAATTGCTGACAATTATGGCCAGTTATTAAAGTATGTAGATGATGCCAAAATCCCCATGGATAAACGTGCTGATATCTTTTCACAATGGCCAGGTGCTATAACTTGGGTGATGCCGGCAGCAAAAGAAACGCCAAAGTGGTTAACGGGTCAATTTGATACTATTGCTGTGCGTGTAACTGATCACCCAACAGTAAAAGCCCTGTGTCAGCAATTTGGTAAGCCGTTAGTTTCAACAAGTGCAAACTTAACCGGTCAAGAAACGGTAATGACTATCGCACAAGCGAAAAGCGAATTTGCTGACACGGTAGATTTTTATGTTGATGAGCCGTTAGGTGGCAACAGCCAACCAAGTGTGATCAAAGACGCTGCGACCGGCAAAGTATTTAGAGGATAAACATGCAAAGCGAGCTACTCGAACAAGTTAAAACCTATTTAATGGCCTTACAAGATACAATTTGTCAGGGTCTTGAGAGTGCCGATGGCAAAGCAAAATTTGTTGAAGATAATTGGCAACGTGCAGAAGGCGGCGGTGGTCGTACTCGTGTTATCCAAGGTGGTAATGTCATCGAACAGGGTGGGGTAAACTACTCGCATGTTTTTGGCGCGTCAATGCCAGCATCTGCAACAGCGCATCGTCCAGAGCTCGCAGGTCGTAGTTTTCATGCATGTGGTGTGTCATTAGTGATCCATCCTAATAATCCACATATTCCAACGAGTCACGCCAATGTGCGTTTCTTCATTGCCGAAAAAGAAGGTGAAGATCCAATTTGGTGGTTTGGCGGTGGTTTTGATTTAACACCTTATTACCCTGTATTTGAAGATGTACAACATTGGCATCAGGTGGCAAGCGATTTATGTCAGCCATTCGGTGCATCGGTATACGACAAATATAAAAACTGGTGTGATGATTACTTTTATCTAAAACACCGCAGCGAAACACGTGGTGTTGGTGGCTTATTCTTTGATGATTTAAATGAGCTCGGCTTTGAACAAAGCTTTGCCTTTATGCAGGCGGTAGGAAATGGCTATTTAGATGCTTACCTTCCTATTATTGAGCGCCGTAAAAACACGCCGACAACCGAACAACAACGCGATTTCCAACTGTATCGTCGTGGTCGTTATGTTGAATTTAATCTTGTTTGGGACCGCGGTACATTATTTGGCTTACAAACAGGCGGACGTACTGAGTCAATTTTGATGTCGATGCCACCATTAGCACGTTGGGAGTATAACTATGTACCTGCTGCAGATAGCCCAGAAGCTAAGCTGTATCAGTACTATTTACGTCCGCAAGATTGGTTAAACAGCAAAGAATCAGATTTAGTTGCACGTCAGTGGCAGCTTTAATCAAGTATTGAAACCACTCTAATCAACATTGTGTTGTCACCCTCAACGAGGGTGGCGACACTGTCACTGTTAGGCAGCTCTGCCAAGACACTAAATAGCACTTCTGCTTTTAATATCTCTAACTTATCAGATGGTGTATCAATGGGGGCACTAACCTGTGTTAAGCATTGACTAATATCACAGGCATAGAAATCAAGTTTCACCTCAAAATATTCAGGGTGCTGAATAAGCTTATCAAAACCATCAACAATGCTTTGTTCATGTTTATCGCTCTGTGAGGTTTTATCTTGACTGATAAGAGATTGAGCAATCTGTTGAATATCATCCTGATAAATATATTGATCAATAGTGCTTAGTTGATCAGCAGTATCATTCACGCTGTGCTGATAGGTAAATAATAGCGCTGCAATAATCCCAATGCAGACTAAAAGAGTTGTTATAAATTTCATTTAAACATCCTTATTTACTATGAAATGTATATAACAACTCTAGCAGTTGCACGAAAAGTGCGCAATTTAGCTTAATTTGAAGCGTCTTACTTGTTCATCCAGTGACCGTGCTAACGACAACAGCTCTTCACTGACTTTTTGGTTTTCATGGGCATCAACCAATGAGTGCTCGGCATTGTCACTAATTGCTATAACGCTTTGGTTAATTTCTTCAGCTGCTAGATTTTGCTGTTCAGTGGCATCAGCGATTTGCACGTTAAGTTGATTTATTTCGCTCATCTGCGAAGAAATATCACGTAGAGCTTTTGCAACTTGCTTAACTTGAACTGCTCTTTCGTCTGCTTCTTCGCAAGAGTTATTCATGGTATTAACGGTTTGTGCTGCTTCAGCTTGTAGTTTATCGATAGTGCGGCGAATTTCGTCGGTTGAGTCATGGGTACGGGTTGCTAAAGTACGTACTTCATCGGCTACCACAGCAAAGCCTCGGCCAGCTTCACCAGCACGAGCTGCCTCAATGGCAGCATTAAGTGCAAGTAAGTTAGTTTGCTCGGCAATGCTACTGATCACCTCGAGTACTTTACCAACGTCTAACGTTTGCGTTTGTAGTTGACTTACTTGCTCAGCTGCCGCTCTAACATCTGCCGCAAGTTGATTAATACTTTGCTCAGTGTGCTCAGCAACATGTAAGCTTTGCTGCGCAAGTTGATTACTGTGCTCAGACTTCTCAGACGCAAAATGGGTGGTGTTTTTTACTTCGCTTGATGAGCTTTCTAATTCGTTGATGGCGGCAGCGACCGAATCTGTCCCTTGCTTTTGCTTTAAGATCGCTTGCTCGGTGGTATCCGCTGAGGCATAAATGCTTTCGGCTGAGTGGATCAATACCTTAGAAGAATGGGAGACTTGGGCAATATTATCTTTAAACGCGCCTATCATGTGATTAAAGCTGGTGGCGAGAGAGCTAAGCTCGTCATTATTACTGTCATTTACCGTGAGGCTTAAATCTTTATTGGTGGTTGCCAAGTGCATGGTGTGGCTAATGACTTTTAAGCGTTTGATGAATATTTTTCTAAACATCACGGCCAGTAGTGAAAATGCAGTAATGAAAATAGTCGTTAGTAGTAGCGTATTCGTTAAGGTGTTTTGCGATACTTCTTGCTCAATATCAGCCAACGAATAACTAATTTTTACTACACCTAACACATCGCCTTCTTGTGCTTGATGGCAGCCTAAGCAGTTTGTTCCTTTATAATCACTACGAGCAAACATAGGCTTAAGATAAGTCATCGTACTATTTTGATTATCAATAAATAGTGCTTCAGTGCCTGTTAGTGCTTTTCGTTCAGCATCGTTAGTCGCAACTTGGTTGGCATTTCCTGGCCCATAAATTTTATTAACGATTGGACTACGAATGATATGGGCGTCTGCAATATTAGGATGGCTTCTTAATTTAGTACTCAGAATTTCGCGATTAGCCATGGTGCCAGTTAGCATCATGGTGTTAATAGAATCAAAATAATTATCGGCAAGCAGTTTAATGTTACTTTCAACGGTATCTTGCGCTAATTCATGCTGTTGCTGAGCGCTGCTGAATATACTGGCAAATAATACCAATACGCCTGTCAGTGCCAACAAGGCATAAATTTTAAATTGTATAGACTTCATTCGACGACGCTTTTTCTAAATTAAGGAAAATTTATTATCTTTATTTAGAAAAAGCGTACATTGATATAGCGCAAAGCTTCGTTAGTTTTGATTGATCATATGGCTGGCGAGTTGCGATAACGATTGTCTTAACCCTTCGCGCAGGAGTGGGTTATCAATCTCGATATCAAGCGTTTTATTCATACAATGCATCCATTGGTCACGTAGGTCTTGATCAATAGGGAAAGGCATGTGACGCTTTCTTAGCATTGGGTGACCATATTTTTCAACGAATAGGTCAGGGCCGCCCAGCCAGCCAGATAAAAACTCAAAGAATACTTGGCGAATTCTATCTAAAGGCTGAGGATGCATATCATATAATGGTTTGGCGTATTCATCTGTGGCCATTATGTCGTAAAATCGATTTGCAATTGCTCGAGCTCCTGCTTCACCGCCAATAATTTCGTAAGGTGTTTTTTCTGGGGTAGGTGTTTCAGGCGTTGGTTTCGATTTAGAAAAAAGTCGTTTAATCATAATATTAATAAAGCTCTACAGGGCGAAGAGGTTGCTTCACTATGGACAAATACGCGGTTTTTGGAAATCCAATAAAACATTCGAAATCACCCGCAATACACGCACAATTTGCTGCATCATTAAACGAGCAAATACTATACAGCGCCATTTTAGCACCAACAGATGCATTTGAAAAAACTGTCGCTGAGTTTTTCGCTGCGGGTGGTAAAGGGGCTAATGTCACCTTGCCATTTAAAGAGCAAGCGTTTGCCATGGTCGATGAACTTACAGAGCAAGCGAAAATAGCCGGAGCAGTAAACACGATTAAACAACTCGAAGATGGTAGCCTGCTGGGGGATAACACCGATGGTGTAGGGCTTGTTAAAGATCTTTTAGCCAATAAAGTCACCTTAAAAAGGCAGCGAGTACTTCTTATTGGCGCTGGTGGTGCGGCGCGCGGTGTTATTCAGCCATTATTGAATGAGCAAATCGAAAGCTTAACAATAGCCAACCGTACCGCCGAAAAAGCAAAGGCGCTAGCGAGTCATTTTAATGGTGAAATTGATGTGCAGGGCTTTGCTTTGAATGATATCCCAGCAAACAACTATGATGTGGTGATTAATTCAACCTCAAGCAGTGTAACGGGAGACTTGCCAGGTATAGCTGAAGACCATGTTGCTAAGTGTCAATGCGCTTACGATATGTTTTACGCGAATGATGATACGACATTTACATGTTGGGTTAAGTCGATTAACCCATCATGTTTAACTCTCGATGGTTGTGGCATGCTTGTTGGTCAAGCGGCGCAGGCTTATTTTGTATGGCGCAATAAAATGCCAGAAATCATCCCCGTTGTTAGCGCGCTTAAAGCAGGAGAAATTGCGTGAATCAAGCTATCCAATTTATAGACAGACTCGAATTTAAGCCTGAAGAAAAGCAGTTGGTGTTTTTTGCCCAAGTTAGTGGCTTTATGGTGGAGTGTGTTATTGATACCAGCAAGTATGATTTTGCTGATCAAAGCAGTGCGGTTAATTACTTTGAATCTTATCGTTTCGATTACGAAGAGCTCGCCGAGCAACTGATCGAAGATGAGCAGTATAACTCGGCAGGACAAATTGAATTAACCGAAGTGTTTTAGCCCTCAGCTAAGTATTCATCTTTAAGCTGAACATAATTATCAGCAGAGATTTTTAAAAAGGCGCGCTCTTGCTCTGTTAAAGGGCGAGCCTGTTTAACAGGGCTACCAACATAAAGGTAACCAGACTCTAAACGCTTGTTAGGTGGTACTAATGAACCACCACCAATGATCACATCATCTTCAACAATTGCGTTGTCCATCACAATCGCACCCATCCCAACAAGTATACGATTACCAAGTTGGCAGCCGTGTAACATAACTTTATGACCGACAGTGACGTCATCACCAATAATAAGAGGGTAACCATCGGGGTTTGACTTAGAAGCGCGTGTTAAATGTAAAACACTGCCGTCTTGAATGTTCGTACGTTCACCAATACGTATATAGTTAACATCACCTCGCGCAGCAACAAGAGGCCATACACTTGAATCTTTACCAAGCGTAATATCACCGACTAAAACCGATGACTCATCAATATAAACACTATTATCGTATGTCGGAGTGATCCCTTTATAAGAACGGATAGTCATAAATTCACCTTTTAATTTAAAAATGCGCTCAGTCTAGTGTAACAGCGAAGCAAATAAATACACCAAAACAGAGCTAAATTGACTGCTAAACAGCCAGTTTTAGGGTGTTTAGTTCAAAAGCTGAGCGAACAGTACGTTTTTTTAAATTTTATTGAAAAAAGTGCTTGCGTAAAAAATCCATCTCCCTATAATGCGACCCCACTGACACGGCGGGCAGCAACGAAAGGCGCTGAACAACGTGACAGAGAGTTAAGTGAAACTTCGGTTTCAAATAATCAAAAGAAAGTTTGAAATTAAGTGTTGACTCGAAAAATTAAGGATGTATTATACGCATCCCTAGCGACAACGTCGCAACGTTCTTTAACAATATAAAGCAATCATCTGTGTGG
>NZ_JACSOG010000029.1:0-52159 GCF_014349195.1 Pseudoalteromonas sp. BZK2
TTCGCTAAAAATCAAATAAGGAATTAACATGAGTATTTTCTCAGGCAAAGCCTAAATGATGATAACCACCTACTGAAGTAGGTGGTTTAGGGCCGAAAACAAAAAAGCGCGGTCTGACCCGCGCCTCTATTTTATCTGACGGCTGATGGCTGACAGCTCAAGTCTTTGAGTTACAAACCAAGTTCTGCCATAAAATCATCATCTGCATCGTCTGCTTGTGATGATGCTTTTTGCTTTTCAGCTTTTTGTTTAGCTTCGTTTTCAATGATGTCATCCGGGTCAACCGCTTCTGAAATATCAAAGTCATGTAGTTTGATAAATTCAGTTTTATCCATGGCTAATTCTAGATAGAAGATATTTTGCTTCGCTGTGGTGAAGGTCACACGGCGTGCTTGTGGTCTATCCATAGTGGTATCAACAGAGATTTGCACCTGCTTATTAATTGCCATCATCTTAGGTTGGTTTTGCGTGATAGAAGTATGCAGCTGGTCGCGTACTTTTGACGTAAAGTCACCAACGATTTGGTTCATCAGTTCGCCAAGTACGTTTGCCACATCATCTGATAAATGGCTTTGTGCAATTTCTTCTTCTGGCATTCCCATGTTACGCATGTAGTCATGGTAAATTTCCATGGCAGCTTGCGCTGTGAAGTTTGTTACCACAAGACCGGTAAAGCCACCATCGAACAATACAAAACAGCCAATATCTGGGCGCATACAGGTGCGGGTGATTTTTTGAACCATGGCAGAATAACTAATACTGTTACCGCTTGCTGAAGACAGAACTCCAGTCACTGAATGACACAGAGTTGATAAGATATCTTCTGTACTGATCACTTTGCTTTTTGTCATTAAACTTCTCTTTTTTGTACTTGTTATTGATAATTCTAGCCAAGCTACTGAATTTATCACTGACTATCCAGTTAAAAATGCTAAAATAGCGGTATTATTTTTTAAAGAGACTGTTCAAGTGACGCAAAAAGACAGTATTTATGCCACTGAGCAAGCGGTTAAAGACTTTAGCTTTGACCAACATGTAGTAGAAGTTTTCCCTGATATGATCCAGCGCTCGGTGCCGGGTTACGCAACCATTGTTAGCACCATGGGTAAGCTGGCTGGTGAGTACGCGCAAAGCAATTCAAACCTATACGACTTAGGCTGTTCTCTTGGTGCTGTAACGTTAAGTATGCGCCGCAATATTCGCACTGATAACTGTAATATTATTGCCGTCGATAACTCAGAAGCGATGGTTGAGCGCTGTAAATTACATTTACAAGGTTTTCGCTCTGACGTGCCGGTCACGGTTACACTGGGTGATATCAACGATTTAGCTATCGAGAATGCCTCTGTGGTCGCGATGAACTTTACACTACAGTTTATTCCACCTGAAAAGCGCCAAGCGGTGCTTGAAAAGATTTACGCAAATTTAAAACCAGGCGGTGTTTTGCTGCTGAGCGAAAAAATTAGAGGTGAAAATGAGCAATGCGATAATTTGCTCATTGATTTACACCATGATTTTAAACGTCACAACGGCTATTCGGAGCTTGAGATCAGCCAAAAGCGTACGGCTATCGAAAATGTCATGCGTCCTGATCATTTATCTACCCACTTAAACCGATTAAGTGAAATTGGTTTTAGCCAAACGCAAGTGTGGTATCAATGTTTTAACTTCTGCTCGATGATTGCAATCAAGTAATCATCACAACGATATAAAGAGTATTTCATGTCTCAATGGTTTAACCAATTTTACGCTGCGATTGCACAAAGCCCGCTTAGCCACTGGCTCGAAACTTTGCCAGGTCAATTAAAGCACTGGGAACTCGAAGCCAGCCACGGCGATTTACCGAAATGGCAAAAAGTGCTGAAAAACTTACCTGAGGTAAGCACAAACCATGTAAATCTTCAGGATAAAGTACAAATTGGCACCGGTGATGAGCTATCTGAAGGTCAGCAAAAACAGTTAACGCATTTATTAAAGCGCATGATGCCATGGCGTAAAGGCCCCTTTAGCTTACACGGTATCGAGATTGATACTGAGTGGCGCAGTGATTGGAAATGGGATCGTTTACTGCCTCATATCGAACCGTTAAAAGGCCGCACTGTGCTTGATATTGGCTGTGGCTCGGGTTATCACTTGTGGCGCATGCGCGGTGAAGGCGCAAATTTTGTGGTGGGTATCGATCCATCCGATTTATTTTTATGCCAATTCCAAGCGATAAAGCATTATCACCAAGATGAAAACGTGCATTTATTGCCGTTAGGTGTTGAAGCTCTGCCAGAGCTAAAAGCATTCGATACAGTTTTTTCGATGGGTGTTTTATATCATCGTCGTTCGCCTATCGACTTTTTAGCGCAATTAAAAGCACAGCTTCGCCCTGGTGGTGAGTTAGTCCTTGAAACACTGGTTGTTGAAGGTGATGAGCACACAGTTTTAGTGCCAACCGACCGCTATGCAAAAATGCGTAATGTATGGTTTATCCCAAGCACCGCGGCATTAAAACTATGGATGGAACGCGTCGGTTTTAAAGATGTACAAGTTAAAGACTGTGCAATCACAACCCTTGAAGAACAACGCAAAACCCAGTGGATGGAAAACGAATCATTAGTCGACTTTTTAGACCCTAATGACACCAGCAAAACCATTGAAGGTTACCCTGCCCCTCTTCGCGCTATTTTAACCGCGAAAGCTTAACAAATAGTGAGAAGTTTCGAGTTTCAAGGTTAAAAGTTCATTTGCCTGATACTTTTGCCTTGGAACTTGAAAACAAAAAACCGGACAACTGTCCTTGTCAAGTCGGTTAAAGTGATTTTTCAACTAGCCGCGCCAGTGCAATTGTTGTAAAATACGCGCGTTTCTAAGCAACCCACATGCAACTTTTTTGAGGAAAACCTGTGAGCGAACAAAAACAGTCTCTTAGCTATAAAGACGCGGGCGTAGATATCGATGCCGGTAATGCACTTGTTGAGCGTATTAAAGGCGTAGTTAAAAAAACCAGACGTCCTGAAGTAATGGGCGGTATCGGTGGTTTTGGCGCACTTTGCGAACTACCAACTGGCTATAAAGAGCCTGTACTGGTTGCTGGCACAGACGGTGTTGGTACAAAACTACGTTTAGCAATCGATCTTAAAAAGCACGACACAGTGGGTATCGACCTTGTTGCTATGTGTGTAAACGACCTTATTGTACAAGGTGCAGAGCCACTATTTTTCCTTGATTACTATGCAACGGGTAAATTAGACGTAGATACTGCGGCTGATGTTGTAACAGGTATTGGTAAAGGCTGTGAGCTTTCTGGCTGTGCATTAATCGGTGGTGAAACTGCTGAAATGCCAGGTATGTACGACGGCGAAGACTACGACATGGCTGGTTTCTGTACTGGTGTTGTAGAAAAATCAAAAATTATCGACGGTACTAAAGTTGCTGCAGGCGACCAATTAATCGCTCTTGCATCAAGTGGTCCTCACTCAAACGGCTTCTCATTAATTCGTAAAGTTCTTGAAGTATCTGGCGCAGACACGAGCGCTGAGCTTGAAGGCAAAACACTTGGCGATCACCTTTTAGAGCCAACTCGTATCTACGTTAAACAACTACTTGAGCTATTCAAGCAGGTTGACGTACATGCGTTATCTCACATCACGGGTGGTGGTTTCTGGGAAAACATCCCGCGCGTACTTCCTGAATCTGCAAAAGCAGTAATCAAAGGTGATAGCTGGGAATGGCCTGTTGTTTTCAACTGGTTACAAGAAAACGGCAACATCACAACACACGAAATGTACCGTACATTCAACTGTGGTGTAGGCATGGTTTTAGTTGTTCCAGCTGACAAACTTGAGCAAAGCTTAACAATCCTTAAAGATCTTGGCGAAAATGCATGGCATATCGGTGAGATCCAAGATGCGAAAGCAGGCGAAGAGCAAGTAGAAATTTTAGGTGGTCGTGACTAATGACCCCTTGTCGTCTTGTTGTATTAATTTCTGGTAGCGGTTCTAACCTTCAAGCCATCATTGACGCGTGTGCGCGTGGTGAGATAAAGGCCGAAATCGCCGCTGTAATTAGTAATAAAGCCGACGCCTATGGCCTTGAGCGAGCAAAAAATGCAGGTATACAAACACGTGTACTAAGCCATAAAGATTTTGACTCGCGCGAGGCCTATGATGCTGAGTTAATGGACATTATTGACAATTTTGAACCAAATCTAGTTGTATTAGCTGGTTTTATGCGTATTCTTACACCTAGCTTAGTGCAAAAGTTTAAGGGAAAAATGTTGAACATTCACCCTTCTTTGTTGCCTAAGTACCAAGGGCTGAATACCCACCAACGAGCGATAGATGCAAAAGATGACGTTCATGGTGTTAGTGTTCACTTTGTCACAGAAGAGCTAGACGGCGGTCCCGTTGTTCTTCAAGCCAAAGTGCCGGTACTCGAAAACGATACCGCAGAGACACTCGCACAACGTGTTCATCAGCAAGAACATATAATCTATCCGTTGGTGGTCAAGTGGTTCAGTGAACAACGACTCAAGATGGAAGCAGATTATGCAGTTTTTGACGAAAAGAAACTTCCTGCACACGGCGCGCACTACCCAGAATAAAAATCTAAGTGCCCTACTCGCTTGTGTGGGCACTTTATTACTTCCTACCAGTGTATTAGCTGGCGACCTCACTCAATACGAAGCCAAATACGATGTACTTCGTAAAGGCGAAACCCATGGTAAAGCAGTACGCGAGCTGAAAAAAGCCTCAGACGGTAACTACGTGATCACTTATCACAGTGAAATCGAATGGATGATTTTTTCAGACTCACGAAAAGAAACATCCATGTTTACTTATCATGATCAGAAAATTTCTCCGCTAAGTTACACTATGGAGCGTTCGGGCACCGGCCCTGATAAAGAGTACAGCTTAAAATTTGATGCTACGCAAAAGCAAGTTCAAAGCAGCCAAAGTAAATACCCTCTTAAAATTGATTGGTCAGATGATTTTCAAGATTCACTGTCTTATCAAGTGCAAGTACGCGAAGAGCTAAAACAAGGTAAAACGCAATTATCGTATCCACTGATTGATAAAAAAGGCAACCTTCGTAATTATGACTTTGAAGTTGTCGGCACAGAAATGATTTCATTGCCCATCGGCAATGTAGAAGCGATTAAAGTAAAACGTTTATACGATAACGACAAACGTCAAGCGCTTGCTTGGTTTGCCCCAGAAATGGACTACATGCTAGTTCGTATGTGGAAAGGTGAAAAAGGCGTAGAGCAATTTGAAGTGCAGCTTAATTCATTCACCGTGACCACGCCAGTCGCCGTAACAAATAATGAAGTGAGTAATGAAGCGCCTGAGTAGCGCTTCATCTTTTATTTAGATTTTTTCGCCCATTTTAAACAGTGCAAACTCACCTGGCTCCATTTTCTGCCAGCGTTCATCATTAGTGAGTGGCCTTGTTGCAATCACAGTAACCACATCGTTCGGTGTGGTTTCTTTTTGAAAATCAATCACCATGTCTGCATCAATTAATGTCGCTTTACCAAACGGTGCACGGCGTGTGATCCAATGTAGGTTATTGGTGCAATAAGCTAAAACATAAACACCATCAGTGAGCAGCATATTAAATACGCCTTTCTCACGCAGCGTATGAGCAAGCTTTGCAGCATAACGAAATACAGACGCCATATTTGATGGGCGTTTAGGGTATTTTTCGCGAATTTTATCGAGCAGCCAACAAAACGCCAGTTCACTGTCTGTATTCCCCACAGGTCGATAGTAATCTGGTTTTAAATCATGATAATTCGATAGTTGCCCGTTGTGCGCATACGTAATTTCACGGCCCCATAACTCGCGAGTAAATGGGTGGGTATTTTCAAGACACACTCGGCCACGATTACCTTGGCGAATATGGCTTATCACCGAAATACTTTTTATTGGATAGGCTTTAACTAGTTTGGCAATTTCTGATTGGCAACTTGGCTCAGGATCTTTAAATGTACGACAGCCTTTGCCTTCGTAAAAAGTGATGCCCCAGCCATCTTTATGCGGGCCAGTATTACCACCGCGTTCTAATAATCCTGAAAAACTGAAACAAATATCCGTTGGTACATTGGCCGACATGCCAAGCAACTCACACATAGAACTCTTAACCTATAAAACTAATCGAAGGAAGGCATGATGGGCTGATCCCTGCCTGCGCTCATTGTTAAACATAGCGTTAAAGATGGCAACTGCTATGCTGAGATTTTCAGAACTATCTGAGCAATTCAAAACTAATCGTAAGTATAACGGCGCTGATTATAAGTAATTACTCAACAATTCCTCATCTGCTGTAAATGTTTTTGCACTGATAGCCATTTTTAAAATAATAAAACTCACCAAACAAGCCGTTTTAATCCTTGTTCCCCTCTTGATAATTCGCTTTTCTAGCGCTACTCTAAAAGAGGTGGTCTGACCTCTATTAAGGAATAATCAATGACTCTCATATTTTTACTTGGTTTACTCGTGCTGCTTAGTATTGCGAGTTACCACAGAGCAAGCTGGAATACCTGCTTAGGTATTGCCGTTGCGACTTTACTTGTTGGCACATTTGCTGGCGCGTTTGGCGCAATTAGTTGGCTACTATTCTTACTTATCGCTGTGCCACTTTCTGTGACTGGCGTTCGTCAACAATACATCATCAAACCTATCTTCGCTGCTTTCAAAAAAGTAACCCCGACGATGTCGGATACTGAAAAATCAGCAATCGATGCCGGTACGACGTGGTGGGAAGCGGATCTATTTTGCGGTCGTCCTGACTGGAACAAATTACACCAATACCCAGCACCTAAACTGACTATCGAAGAGCAAGCGTTTATTGATGGTCCAGTTGAAGAAGTGTGCAGCATGCTAGATGACTGGCACGCAACTCACGAACTAACTGATTTACCGCAAGATGTTTGGCAATATCTAAAAGATAATAAATTCTTTGCCATGATCATCAAAAAAGAATTCGGCGGTTTAGAGTTTTCTGCTTATGCACAATCATGTGTACTGCAAAAGCTAACTAGTAAATCAACGTTACTTTCTTCTATCGTAGGTGTACCTAACTCATTAGGTCCGGGCGAATTACTTCAGCACTATGGTACTAAAGAGCAAAAAGATCATTACTTACCACGCTTAGCAAGTGGTCAAGAAATTCCATGTTTTGCTTTAACATCACCAGAAGCCGGTTCTGACGCAAGTGCAATTCCAGATTACGGTGTTGTTTGTAAAGGTCAATGGAACGGCGAAGAAGTTGTTGGTATTAGCCTAACGTGGAACAAGCGTTACATTACTCTTGCTCCTGTTGCGACTGTACTTGGTCTTGCATTTAAACTACAAGATCCAGACGGTTTACTAGGTGATGACAAAGAACCTGGTATTACCTGTGCGCTGATCCCTACAGATACTCCAGGGGTCGAAATTGGCCGTCGTCACTTCCCGCTAAACGTACCATTCCAAAATGGTCCTACTCGCGGTAAAGACATCTTCGTACCACTTGATTACATCATTGGTGGCCCGAAAATGGCTGGTCAAGGCTGGCGTATGCTTGTTGAATGTTTATCTGTTGGTCGTGCAATTACATTGCCGTCTAACTCAACAGGTGGCATTAAAACAATTGCGCTTGCAACAGGCTCTTACAGCCGTATTCGCCGTCAATTCCGTTTACCAATTGGTCAAATGGAAGGTGTTGAAGAATCAATGGCAAAACTTGCAGGTTACGCATATAGCTCTGATGCTGCAGTGAGCATGTCTACAGGGGCTGTTGACCTTGGTGAAAAACCATCGGTTGTATCTGCGATTATCAAATACCACTTAACTGAGCAAATGCGTGAAGCAACGATTCACGGCATGGATGTTCATGGTGGTAAAGGCATCATGCTTGGTCCAAACAACTACTTAGGTCGCGGTTACCAAGGTGCGCCAATTGCAATTACCGTTGAAGGTGCAAATATATTAACGCGTAACATGATCATTTATGGTCAAGGTGCAATTCGTTGTCATCCATTTGTGTTAACTGAGCTAGGTGCTTGTGCAATTGAAGACCGCGAAGAAGCGCTTGCAGTATTCGATAAAGCGTTAATGGGTCACGTTGGCTTTACTATTTCGAACCTTGTTCGTACTAAGTGGTTAGCATTAACAAATGCTCGCTTCACAAGTACACCATACAAAGACGAAACAGCCGAGTTTTATCGTGTTGCGTCACGTTTCAGTGCATCATTAGCATTAATGTCAGATATCAGCATGGCAGTATTTGGTGGTTCATTAAAACGTAAAGAGCGTATCTCTGCACGTTTAGGTGACTTACTAAGCTACTTATACCTTGTATCTGCAACACTTAAACGTTACAACGACGAAGGCCGTAAAAAAGAAGATTTTGCGCTTGTTCAATGGAGCTGCCAAGATCACCTTTACCACTGCCAACGTGCACTCGCTGACTTAATCAATAACATGCCATCTGCACCACTACGTGCGATGCTAAAAATCATGTTATTCCCATTCGGTCGTCCAGTACGTAAGCCTACTGATAAGCTTGAGCACAAACTTGCTCACTTATTACAAGTACCAAGCGAAACTCGTAACCGTTTAGCTAACTACATTTATCTTAAAAACGAGCCACTTAACCTTGTTGGTCGTCAAGAGCAAACGCTTAAAGACATCCTTGAAGTTGAGCCTCTGTTTGACAAGGTATGCCGTGAAAAAGGCGTAAAACTGCCTTTCTTCCAGCTTGATAAAGTAGCGCAAATGGGCCTAGAAGCAGGCATTTTAAGCCAAGCTGAAGCCGACAAACTAGCTGCAGTTGAAAAAGCCCGTCTTGACGTTATTAACGTTGACGATTTTGACCCTGCAGACTTAGTTGCTGGCAGTGTTGCCCGCGGCGAGAGCGATAAAAAAGCAGACGCCGCTTAAGCTAGTAAAACAATTCCAATTGTTATGAAAAACCAAACCAGCGCAAATTGCGCTGGTTTTTTTTGCGCTAAATATTGTTGCAATACACACCACACTGCCCCAATAGGGATGTAAATCAAGTTAGTGCCAAGCATGCTTATAACGACAATGAAAGCCATAGCAAAAAATATAAGGCTCGGTAAAAACTGGCTTAGATAAAACGGCTTATCTTGGTTATTGCTTTGAAAGAACAGCCGATATTTTTTAAAAACAGCCAAGCAATCGAACTGCAGCGAGCTTGTTAGCAACACGCATACTGAAGTCGCTAAAGTCATTACGCACTGCAATTAGATGTAATAACGCGAGCAAGCATGCTAGCAAGACTGAACCACGCCATATTAAGCTCCAGCTATGCTGTATAAAGTAACTAAGCCAAAACAAAGCAAGCGAGTGTACTTTTAATTTATGACTGATTCTTACAGGTGGGAGTAAAATCGAACAGCCGAAAATTGCAATAAAACTTAGATAGTATTGCAGTGAAGTTAAACTAGCAGGCAGTAATACCAAGATAGAACTGAGTAATAAACTATAAAAAAGTGCACGTGGCCTATAAAGAACAAATACTCCACATAGCCACTGCAACAGCATAAACAGTATAAAATGAGGCACTTGTAGCCATTGCTTTAACGATAGGTCGACTGCTATTAGTAAACTGGCAATAAGCCAAGCATTACTTAAAAGTAGTAGCTTACAGTCAACACATACTCGCCAAGAGGATTTATATAGACTTCGCTGAAATGCCCTATTTTGCACATTTTTAATGGCTGGTGCCATGGCCCATAACATTACTGATTCAAGTAAAAGATAAATCACTGCTAATTTTGCACCGTAACCAGGTGCTGCATGGCTATCGACTATTTTACCAAGTCCTAGAAACAACAATAAAACCATACCAAGAAAAGCTGGGCCCATTACCAGTGCAAACAACAAGCTAAAACTCTTTAATTGAGACAGCATGCTCTTGAGGGTGGTCGTATATGCTAAGTATCGAAAAGAAAGGAATGAGAAGTAACTTGCAAGGGAGTTTATCATAGTGATGTGCACTCAAAACCGTGCTGTATAAACACTTCTGGTTCGTGGCTTGTAATGATAATTTGCCCATTAGGTTTATCATCAAGGTAGTCATCAAGTAAGGTCAGCAAAAATTTTATACTTGTTTGATCAAGTGCAGCACTCGGTTCATCTAATAGCAAAAATGGAGCTTGCTTTAAAAAAGCAGTGATAAGCTGACACTTCTTTTGGTTTCCACTCGACAAAGCACTAAAACGAGTTTTAAGGTGCTCTGTAAAGTTAAATCCAGTAATGAGTTGCTCAGGCATGTCTTTCTTTAACGCCTTGCAACTAAGTTCAATAACTTGTCGCGCGGTTAAAAAATCCGGCAGAGCAATACGGTCGCTAGCAATTGAAACAATGTTTTGCGGCGATTTTAATGCTTCATTATTATATAAAACCTGCCCTGATTGTGGCTTTTCAAGGCCAGCTAGCATCATCAGTAATGTTGTTTTTCCTCTGCCATTGGCTGCCTGTAAACAAACTCGTTTACCTTGAAATTGCTTATTATAGTTTTCAAAAACGTGGGCTGAAGCAAAGCGCTTATTGAGGTTGTTAATTTCAATCATGTTTATTCCTTTAATAATGAAAAAATAGTAGCACACTCATGTCCCTATTTATTTACATGATTTGTAACAAATATCGAACGGGTAAAACTTGCGTTTAGATTATGAACAGGCAACACTTGATAACGAAAAATTAACAAGGAATAATTACAATGAAACCGAGTTTTCAACTAGCAGCTGTTGCATGCGCACTTAGCCTTGCACTTGCAGGATGTTCACAATCAACCCCATCAACTAGCAGCACCGAAAGCGTGCAACAAAGCCAAACTGTTAAACAGTATGACGCTGAAACCTTTTTTGATACAACCTCAATCATGGGCAGCAGCTTTTCACCAAAAGGCGACAAAATACTCGTTAGCAGTGACGAAAGCGGTATTTATAGCCTATACGAAGTAGATATAAAAACCGCCAAAAAAACCCGCTTAACAGACTTTGAAGACAGTACGTATGCTGTGGCTTATTTCCCTAAAGATGAGCGCGTACTATTTACTAAAGATTCAGGCGGTAACGAGCGTTATCACATCTACGTTCGCGAAACAGACGGCACAGTTAAAGATCTTACGCCAGGTGAAGAAACCCGTGCAGGATTTGCAGGCTTCACAGAAGACGGTAGACACTTTTTTATAACCAGCAATCAGCGTGATGCTAAGTTTATGGACCTATATCGTGTTGATGCTAACAGTTATGAAGTAACGCCTGTTTACCAAAATACTATGGGGCTAGATGTCGGCGCAATCAGCCCTGACGGTCGATTTATTGCTTTATCGAAAAACAATTCGAACAAAGACAGCGATGTATTTATTCTCGATACGCGTAAAAAAACACTGAAACCAGAGCTTATCACCCGTCATGACGACGACGCTAAGTATGGCCCAGAAACCTTCTCCAGAGACAGTAAATCATTGTATTACTCAACCGATGCCAAAGGTGAGTTCGCAGAAGTGTGGCGCTATGACTTAACGACCGGCGAGCACAGCCCTGCCCTCAAAGATGAGTGGGATGTGAGTTTTATCTACTTCTCTAAATCTGGCCGTTATCAAGTAAGCGGTGTTAATGCTGACGCAAGCACTAAAGTGTCGATAATTGATACCACCACAGGTAAAGGTATTGCCATGCCATCGCTGCCTGCTGGTAACTTACGTGGTGTGAACTTTTCAGCTGATGAAAAGACCATGGCGTTTTATTTAAATTCAGATACCTCGCCAAGTAACCTATTTGTGTGGCAACTCGGTGAATCAAAAGCTAAACAATTAACCAACACATTAAGTGATGCCATTGCTCAAAATGACTTGGTTGAAAGCACAATTGTGCGCTTTAAAAGCTTTGATGGTTTAGAAATCCCCGGGGTTTTATATAAGCCTAAGCAAGCTAACAGCAACAACAAAGTACCAGCTTTAGTTTGGGTGCACGGCGGTCCTGGCGGCCAAAGTCGTACAGGCTATAGTGCAATGCAGCAGCATTTAGTCAATCATGGTTATGCCATTTTTGCAGTTAATAACCGTGGCAGCTCAGGCTATGGTAAAACCTTCTTCCATTTAGATGATAAAAAACACGGCACTGACGATTTACAAGATATTGTTTACGGTAAAAAACACCTGCAAAGCCTAGATTGGGTTGATGCTGATAAAATTGGCATCATGGGGGGCAGCTATGGTGGCTTTATGACCGCCGCAGCACTTGCCTTTGAACCTGAAGAGTTCAAAGTAGGCATTAATATATTTGGTGTAACAAACTGGGTTAGAACCTTAAACTCGATTCCACCATGGTGGGAAAGCTTTAAAAAGGCACTGTATGATGAAATGGGCGACCCCGCGACAGACGGTGAACGTCACCGTGCCATTTCGCCACTATTTCATGCTAAAAACATCACCAAGCCATTAATGGTGATCCAAGGTGCTAACGACCCACGCGTTTTACAAGTTGAAAGCGATGAACTTGTTGCCGCTGTAAAGGCAAATGGTGTGCCTGTCGAATATGTATTATTCGATGATGAAGGCCATGGTTTTACTAAAAAAGAAAACCGCATAAAAGCCTCAAATGCATACCTTGAGTTCTTAAATACCTACTTAGATAAGTAGCAAAATTGCAAAGCTAAAGAGCCGGTATTATGCCGGCTTTTTTATGCAAAACACCTGTATAGAATCAAAATTTAACAGTTTACACAGTACTGTATAAAACACTGTATGGATTTAATGGTAAATTTTTCACCTTTCCCCACCTTCAAAATAAAACCATAAGCAACTGTTTAATAACAATTAAATAATTTTATCTAAAATAAAACTGAATCATTGGTTAAAAAATAGCAAAAAAGTACTTGCGCAAAAACACTGTATAAACTACTGTATACACATACTGTATAAACAACCAGTGAGTGAAAGTTATGTTACAGCCAATTACCTTAAGAACAGTTAAAAGCTACCAACAAGATAACGACAAAGCGTCTGTTAATTTAATTCAAATTGAAGACGAAATTTCAGCAACCTTTGAGCTATTAAAAGTATTGCATCATTACAATAGCCAAAATGCATGGACACTATTAATTGCTCCTGATCATGTTCCTAGTAAAGCCTTACTAGATTCGTGTTCGATTGATACCAGCAAACTACTTGTGATCAGACAAAAACATTTAGTTAATCTTGAGTACGTTCTTAGTTCAGCATTACATAACGGTAATTTTGCTGCAGTGATCACATGGACAGATATTGTAAACAATCATCAACTTGATTCGATGAACTTAAACCTTGAGCAGGCATCTGCTAAATTTTATTGTTTTACAAAAAGCGCTCAATTAAACAATTTAGTACCGCAGCCACAATAGGCTTGTTAAAATAACAATTTATAGTTTTAGGTAAGTTGTTATGACATCACTCACACACTCCCTTTGTCCTTGTGGCAGCGAATCGACTTACGAGCTTTGCTGCCAACCTTTTCACACAGGTGCAAGCCAAGCTGATACCCCAGAGCAACTTATGCGTTCTCGTTTTAGTGCTTACGCACTAAAAGATGCAAAATATGTTTTTAGTACCTATGCACAAAGCCAGCAAGCCGCTAACCCTGTTCGCGAAATTAAAGATTTTGCTAATAGCTGCCGTTTTACCAAGCTAAGTGTTTTAGATACTGAACATAACGATCAAGAAGGTTTTGTCGAATTTAAAGCAAATTACTTTTACCAAAACTTGTATTGTGAGTTACACGAGAGGTCGCGTTTTATTAAAGAAGATGGCCTATGGCGTTACCTAGACGGTGATATAACGCCAGTTGCAGATATTAAAATAGGCCGTAACGACGAGTGCCCTTGTGGGAGCGGCAAAAAATATAAAAAGTGTCACGCTCTTTAATTATCATTAACCTGGTAAATCCAGTCTAAAGCTTGGGTAATCGTTGTTGGGAATGCGGTTGCATGGCGTGCCTGAGGGATAACAAATAAATTTGTTGTAACCAGCGCGCCGCTTTGTTTAGTAATTTTAGCTGCTAATTGCCTTGCGCCCGACACCATTTTTTCACCTTCACTTTCTTCAAGTTCTCCGATACCAATGTACACTTTAGTTGCTTTACCTGCAGGTACGACAGGCAAAGCTAACAGGCTGTGCTGCTTAAACCACACTGAAGGACTGCCGATAATATAATTTGAAAAAAGCGAAGGCTCAGTGAATAAGGTATAAGCCGTAAATAAACCGCCAAGTGAGTTACCGACTAACGTACCTTTTTGGTTAGTTCTGTAGTGAGCCTTAATGTATGGTAATACAGAGTGTTTTAAATAGTTTAGATACTGACTTGCTCCGCCTGTTTTACGCTGCCAATTTTTATCTTCAAATGGCGTATAGTCATAAATACGGCTATTGAGCCCAGATACACCTTTTTGATATCCAAGTGCAACGATAATTACCTCCTCTATGGCCCCCGAATTCATCATAAAGCGACTAGCACCAGAGGCAATTGGAAAACTGTAGTTTGCATCTAATAGGTAAACAACTGGGTAGCGCTTCTGGTTTTGCTTTTGGTAGCTGCGTGGCAATTTAATCGTAATCGGGTATTCGTTTTTGGTCTGTTTATCTTTAAGTAACACAGTATTAGTACGTGGCAAAGTAAACGGCTCAGCATAGCTTACAGAGCTCACACCCAAAACGCTGATCACAATAACTAACAGGAAATAAGGCATAGTTAATCCTTTAGCCACTTCTTAATTGGTAACAGCCACTCATCTTTTGGCTTATAAAATGCGCCATGGGAGAGCCCTGTATTAATGCTTATTTCTTCGAACTTGGTTACGTCACTTCTATCAATTAAAAATTGGCAAGAGCCAACCTGATCTGAGCGCTCAAAGATAGAATACACCTTGCCATAAGCCTTAACTGATGTGTGATTTTTTATAAGGCCTGCACAACCTGCCAATATAATTAAGTTAATATGTGTACGTTTAAGTTCATTAGCCGCCAGGATCGACAATGCCCCGCCCCGTGAAAAACCAACCAAACTAATGTTCGACTCAGCAACACCGGCACTGATCAATGCTTCAACATCTGCAGCGAGTTTTTTCGCAAACGTAAATGGCTCAGTACCTTTTGGCCTGTGATAGGCAATTAAATGATAGCTTTCATCTGCCAGTGCTTCTTTTACAGCCACAAAATCATAAACCCCAAAGGTTTTGTGAACAGGCTTAGGGTTTGTCCCTTCAACGATAAAACCATGTGAATAAAAAACGTAGTGACCATGCGGGTCAATCTCTGTAGGAAACTGGCTGTAAATAGTGCCAGCGCAAACAGGCAAAACCCAGCATGCACAGAGTAAAATTACGGTACGTATCACAAGCATTCCTTTAAAAATCAAGTTACACCTAATAGAAGATAATAACACCTAAAAAATAATATCTTAGCAAACAACTAAACCCTACTCTCAGTAATTTTAATTAAATATCAAATTACTAATCGCAAGCTGTATCACGATTTAAACTGCAAGTTTCAACTTGAGGTAAATTCATGGAATTTCATAGTTAAACTACAAAAAACCTTATGACAACGCTGTCAATCATTTATAAAAAGGCGTATTGTAAAAAAGCAGTTAAAATAACCACATATTTTAGACGTCTAGACGTTGAAAAAATAAATTCTAAGGCGTAGTATGTTCGTAATCTGAGTTAGACTCACATTTTCCATGAGATTTTTTAAAGATGATTGATATAAAGCACCTAAAAACCATAGCGACCCTTAAAGAAACAGGCTCTTTGGTCAATACCGCCCGTGAGTTGTTTTTAACTCAATCGGCTTTATCGCATCAAATTAAAGATCTCGAGAATAAGTTAGATTGCCAGCTGTTCGAACGTAAAACACAGCCTGTGCGTTTTACTCCGCAAGGTATGCTACTTCTGGAGCTTGCTAATGAAGTATTACCTCGTGTTGAGGCAACAAAATGTCGGTTAAAAGAAAGCCTTAACCAGCCAATCTCAAATTTACGTTTAAGCGTTGAGTGTCATGCCTGCTTTCATTGGTTGCTCCCAACCATCAAAGAATTTAATAATTTTTGGCCTGATATTAAAATTGATTACGAGCGCGGCTTTAGTTACGACGCCATTCCAGATTTAATTAATGATGAATTAGATCTAGTGCTGACTTCTGATATTCGTGAACCCGATCAGCTTGAGTATGCTCACCTATTTGATTTTAAATTAAAGCTGATAGTCGCACCGGATCATGAGTTGGCAAAAAAAGCCTATGTCACCGCCCTTGATTTAAAAAACGAAACAATTATTTCGTACCCTATTCCCCGTGAGCGCCAAGACATCTTTAAACATTTTATTCAAAATGCACGCTTTGATGGCACGCTTAAAACGGTTGACCAAGGCTTATTGATATTTCAATTAGTGAGTGCAGGTATGGGGGTTGCAGCATTACCAGACTGGCTAGTCACTCCTTATGAAAGCCAGGGACTCATTAAGTCTATTCCGTTAGGAGCACTAGGCCTTACTCGCCCTATGTATTTAGCGATGAAAAAGAATATGAAAGATAACCCAGTTTATCGCCACTTTTTAAATACGTGTAAGCAAAATAACGGTCGCTAAAACAAGGCAAAATAACTAACATAGCTGCATCTGTTACAAACAATAATGTTGATACATGTTTGAAATTAAAAAGATCATTGGCTCTTTATTAATGCCCCTGCCTTTGCTGGGGCTGCTTACTTTAGTGATGGTATTTTTAGCCATTGCACATAAACGCAAAGCACTCTATTTTGGCTTTGTTAGCATTTTAACTTTAATGCTGATAAGCACGCCATTTATTGGTCAGTCACTGATAGCCGCAAGTAATAACCCTGCATGGCAATTTAACCAAGCAAAACACCCTAAACTCGATAATATTGTGGTGCTTGGTTGCTCAATAATGCCCAACTCGCGCCTTCAAGCAAACCACCAGCTAGGCGATTGTGCGCTTGCTCGATTACTTGAAGGTGTTAAGCTTGCCCATCACTACCCAAATGCCACCCTCTATGTATCAGGAGGCGGTTTTGCTAATACCACCAATAGTCAGCTCATGTTTGAAACGGCAAAAGCGTTAGGTATTTCTGCGACGAGAATTAAACAAAACCCTCTCGCTATGGATACCGCAGAAGAAGCGAAACGACTTGCCATTTATTTAGTCGATAAAGAGACAGCGCTTGTCACCTCAGCGAGCCACATGCCACGTGCGAAAGACTTATTTAATGCACAAGGCATTGATTTGATACCAGCGGCAACCGACTTTCAAGATTTTAGTCAGTATCCAACGTACAAGCAGTTTATACCTGATGACGATGTACTTGT
Source organism: Pseudoalteromonas sp. BZK2 (assembly GCF_014349195.1). Taxonomy (NCBI): domain Bacteria; kingdom Pseudomonadati; phylum Pseudomonadota; class Gammaproteobacteria; order Alteromonadales; family Pseudoalteromonadaceae; genus Pseudoalteromonas; species Pseudoalteromonas sp. BZK2. The sequence continues at coordinate 17,364 of NZ_JACSOG010000029.1, forward strand.
TGCAGTGACCAGAGTCGCGCATGAGAAAATTGGCAGTGCATGGGTGAGTGTGCGCCGCTGGATTGATCCAGAGGCGCTGTAGAACAATCAGACTGGATTATCGATATCGATAAACGTCACATCAAAACCATGTTGCTCTGCTAAAAGCTCGCCTAAGGCTTTAATGCCATAACGCTCAGTAGCATGGTGACCAGCTGCAAAAAAGTCGATACCTTGCTCGCGTGAACTATGAATCGTTTGCTCAGAGGCTTCACCTGTAAGATAAGCATCAATCCCTTGGGCAGCTGCTAAATCAATATACCCTTGTCCGCCACCTGTGCACCAAGCGATAGTTTCGATTTTCTCTTTTCTTACCAAACTAGCTAATGGTGCACGGTTAAGTACTTGGGTTATTTTGGCGGTAAACTCTTCACCACTTAAAGGGGTTTTTAAACGCCCTTTTACCGGCACACTATTTGGACCAGATTCAAGCCCACCTGTGAACTCAATATCGAGTAACTTAGCCAATTGCGCGTTATTACCAATTTCAGGGTGTATATCTAGCGGTAAATGATAGCCATATAAGTTAATATCATTATTTAAAAGTGCTGCAATACGGCGCTTTTTCATGCCCGTGATTGGCTGCGATTCCCCTTTCCAGAAATAGCCGTGATGTACCAAAATAGTATCTGCATTTTCTGCAATAGCGGCATCAATCAATGCTTGGCTAGCTGTGACACCCGTCACTATCTTTTTTACTTCGCTCGCACCTTCAACTTGTAAGCCATTTGGGCAAAAGTCAGCGATAGAATCAGGTTTAAGAATGTCGTTTAATAATTGAGTAAATTGTTTGCGTTGCATATAAAAATCGTCCTTCAACCCTCTATTTTGTGCAAATTTTGGCGTTTATGAGTGAAAAATGGAAGGAAAATCGCAAAAAATTGAAAAGTAAGCTGAAAATAGGTATAAATATATATTCTTAATCTGTGTTTACAACGTATAGGGTCTCTGATGAGCAAACTAGACAAAACAGAAGTGTTAAATGCCTTCGAAGCAGCATACGAAGCAGCGAATGGTAAGAAACCTGAAATCACAACAAAACCTGGTTGGTATAGCATCGACGGTGGCAAAAATATGCGCCTTGCTGATGTTGCAGCACTGACTGAAGAGCTCACTTCTGGTAAAACAGTTGAGCCTAAAGCAGAAGAAGCACCTAAAGCACCAGCGAAAAAAACCAAAACTAAAACCGCTGCACCGGCTAAAACAGCTAAGAAAGCATCGTTCACTGTTGTTACAGCAAACGATGACGGTTACAAAGCTGAAGAGCTTTGGATTGTTAACCTAGCTGAAAAAGACCACGATTGTCGTTTACCGCGTGGTGTTGTGTAATCAAATTACACTTAGCAATTTTAAAAACCGCTACTCGTTAGCGGTTTTTTTATGGCTGTTCATTTGGCTAGTTATAACCCATTGGCTACTATGGCCAAACAACACAATAAATACGGTTCCAATCAATACAGGCATCACTAAAAAATCCCAGCTTTGCATAGATTGCATTATCAAAATTGGGTTTGCGCCTGCAGCAGGATGTACTGTGTCCGTCAACATCATTAGGCTAATTGCCAACCCTGTGGCTATAGCAATTTCAACAGGCCCTACACCGACATAATTTACAAAAACAACGCCGATTAGTGCAGTTAAAAAGTGCCCACCGATAACATTCTTCGCTTTCGCAAGCGGACTATGTGGCACACCAAATACCAACACCGCAGTTGCTCCAAATGGGGCCATCAACCACACACCATAACTTCCTAATTGCTGTAAATAGGCCAACACAAAAATTGCCATACAAGCAAATATACCCGCAACGGCCGCCTTGCTTACTTTATTCTCCATAAAACCTCCAATAGGTAGACCGACTTGTCTACCCAGCAAATAGTAGACAACTCGGTCTACTTCTGTCAAGCTGTCATTAGTCACCCAATGAGGCCTTGTTATGGATAAACGAACACATATTATTTTGACCGCCCTGTCACTTTTTTATCAAAAAGGCATTCATAGTGTGGGGATAAACGAAATTATTAGTGTGGCGGGTGTCGCCAAAAAAACCATGTACCACCATTTCACAAGTAAAGATGAATTGTTACTCGCGTGCCTTAGTGAGCGACATACCCGATTTTTAAATTGGTTAACGCATGCCACCAGCAAACTAACCACCGTTGAAGAGTTTAAAGTCGCTTTGATCAGCTGCCATGAAGCTTGGTTTAACTCTGAAGTGACTGAGTTAGGTGATTTTAATGGCTGTTTATTTATTAACACTGCCGCTGAGTTTGCTGATCCTGCAAGCCCGATAAATCAAGCCTGCAAAGAGCATAAAATGGCAGTACAGCAGTTAATTAAACAGCGTCTATCAGCGTGTGAAAACATGGAAAGCTCGCAGCTCGACTCACACAGCCACTATTTAATGACGCTTGTAGAGGGCATGATCTGCCAAGCAAAACTAGTAGGAATTAAACAGTTTCCTCATTTAAAGCAATAAATAAACAATAAAAAAGCGGCACAATGGCCGCTTTCAGTTTAGATTTTTGCTATGTTAGATTTTTTCAAAATATAGCTTTTCGCGTTTTTTCTCACCCACTTCGTTCATGGTTGCAGCATCAAATAAACGACCATTGATCATGGTGTAATCGATTTTATCTGTATCACGAATGTTAGTTAGCGGGTTACCGTCAATAACAATTAAATCGGCAAGTTTACCCGGCTCAAGAGAACCGATGTTGGTATCAAGGCCAATGTATTTAGCAGGATCTAAGGTTGCTGCACGAATTGCTTCAAGTGGTGTCATACCACCTTGCGCAAACATCCAAATCTCCCAATGTGCCGCTAAACCTTCACGTTGACCGTGAGCACCTAGGTTTACTAAAACACCTAAGTCTTGCAGCTCTTTAGCAACACGGGCATTGTTAAAGTGGTTATAGTGATGATCGGGCGCCTTAACACGACGCATTGAGCGAGGCAAAAGCTGATTCTTTGGTACAAACTTACTTAAGCGTGGGTGATTCCACACATCCGTCTTGTCGTACCAATAATTTTCACCCCAAATACCACCGTAAGCTACACCGAGTGTCGGCGTGTAACCCACATCGCTTTGTGACCAAAGCTGGCGAATATCATCGTAAATATTGGCAACAGGAATTGAGTGTTCAATACCCGTATGACCATCAACTACCATAGTTAAGTTGTGCTGCAGTAATGAACCGCCTTCTGGCACAACCATCATTTCAAGTTCACGACCTGCTTCAATAACTTGCTGGCGCTGTTCACGACGAGGTTGGTTATATGATTTAACACTAAACGCACCTACTTTCTTTAAACGCTCAAGATGGAATTTAGCATCTTCTAACGAGTCAATATGCGATGTATAACCTGGCATATTCGCACCATATAAGATGGTACCTGTAGAGAAAATACGAGGGCCGACAATCATGCCTGCTTTTTGCATTTCGCTTGCAGCAAAAATCTCTGTGGTGTCGTTTGATGGATCGTGAATCGTTGTCACACCTAACGCTAAGCCAGCTAAGTTCTTCCAGTTTTGCTGTGGAATGATCTCATCGCTGCCTTGCGAGCCATGCGCATGTGCATCAACAATACCCGGCATAATCGTCTTGCCAGTTACATCAATTACTTCTGCACCTTTAGGAATAGCAACACTGTCTTTACTGCCAACCGCTTTAATATGCTTACCATCAGTAACAATAACGCCGTTTTCAACGACTTGCTCACCGTTCATGGTGATAATGCGCGCACCAGTTAACGCGAATACTGATTTAGGCTCCGCCATGTTTTTTGTAAAACCGATGTTGTCGCCGCTTTTAACTTTAAAGTCAGTCTCTGCATTTTGGTTAATATCAAATAAACCCGCTAGGCTGGCATGATATAACTCTGGGCCTAAGCTCCAATAAAGTTTATCGCTTGTGCCACTCCAACTGATGTTTTCACCCGCGCGAACAGAAAGCTGCTCAATTGGGAATTGGCTATCTTTCGGGCCAATATTAATGGTTTTGCCACGCTCAACAAATGGCGTAACAAATACTTTAAAACGCTCTGCAAACGCTAAGTATTGGCCATCTGGTGATACTCTAAACTCTGTAGCATGTTCTGATTCGTAAAGTTTACGAACTTGCTTTGATTCAAGCTCAACAACACTTAATGTTGGTTTCGGCCAAGGGCTCATCACATAAATACGGTCATTCGCTGCACCAAATTGCGGCTGATAGCCTGATTTAGTGATTAGCGTCGCTTTACCGCCTTTAGCACTTACTGAGTAAATACCTGGCTCTAATGACCATGTTGGGTTAAGGATACTGCCGCCAGATGCTTTACGGTAAACAACCGTTTTGCCATCAGGGCTGAAAGTTGGCTCTACATATTTACCCGGCTCTTTAGTAATGGTATCGCCACGGCCACTGCGCGCAGATACAACACGAACTGAGCCCTGTTCGTTATCATCCCATGTGGTATAAACAATCTTCTTACCATCACGAGAGAACTGCGGGAATAATTCAAAGTGGTCGTCTTGCTTAGTCAGGCGCTTCACTTTGCCAGACTCTAAATCACGTTTATAAATATGACCTAGCGCTTCAAATATAGCCGTTTCACCATCCGGTGAAATTTGTACATTACGCAGCATTTTCACATCAAAATTATCGCTATCGATGTTTTGTGTAAAACGCACGGCTTTTTGAATTTGCTTATTGGTCTCAACTTTAAATGGAATAGTCGAGACAGACTTATCATCTACATCTAGCTTATGAATGATACCACCCGCCCAAAAGACTAGTTGTTCGTTATCTGGCGTCCAAGCAATTGTTGGGTATACGCCATGAATAGCCCATGTCTCTTGCATATCACGCTCAAGCTCGCCATACAGCTTGGTATGCTCACCGGTGTGAAGATCATATAAGTACAAGCTTGTTTGGAAATCATCGCGCTTGATATACGCAAGTTTTTTACCATCTGGTGAAGGTGTCGGTCGAATAGCCCCACCCATGCCATCAATAATTGTTTCAATCTCGCCAGTTTCACGGTCATAGCGTTTAATTTTATAAATACCCGCTACAGAATCTTTAGAGTAATGGAATGTTTTACCCGGCGTTGCATCATGCGAGAAATAAACATAACGACCATCCGGTGAGAACATTGGTTCGCCTAAGTCTTTTTGGTCGTTCTCACGTGCAGTTAGTTGCACACCTTTACCACCCGCTTTGTGGTAAAGCCATACTTCACCAGCCCCTAGAGAGCGGCTTGCAGTAAAGTGCTTACGCGCAACTAAGTAGTCACCATCTGGGCTCCAAGCTGGGCTGTTTAACAAACGAAATGTTTCGTTCGTTACGGCTTTTTGGTTTTCACCATTTAAATCCATAACCCAAATGTTATCGCCACCACCTTGGTCTGAAGTAAACGCAATGTGCTTACCATCAGGGCTAAAGCGTGGTTGCATTTGCCATGCAATATCACTGGTTAATTGCGTTGCAGTGCCACCTGACATTGGCATGGTATAAATATCGCCGAGTAGGTCAAACACCACTGTTTTACCATCAGGGCTAATATCTACGTTCATCCACGTGCCCTGCTCAACACTAATTTTAGCGTCTAGGAATTGGCCTTTTGGTGCGTCCACCTGCCACTTGTCGTCATTTGATTGCTCAGCTGCCGCCACTTGCCCAGTTAGAGCAAGTGAAATAGATACAGCGAGCGCTGTATGAAGCATTTTCTTCATTGAAATCTCACTTTTTATTGTTTTGCTTATATGCACACGTTAAAGATTGCACCAAATAGCATAGCAAGATTCCAGTGATTCGTGTTAAACAGACGTAAATAGTCGACTAATGCCACGCAATCGGATCAAACTGATAAAAGCCAACCAGTAAATGATAAATTTCTGGGTCAAACTGCCTTAGCTCAGCGGGTTTTTCTAAAAAGGTTTCGGTGATAACAGCAAAAAACTCTGCCTCATTAGTCGCGCCATAGCTATGAATAACATGAGGCATGCCATAAGCTAAATGAGTTTTAAGTTGATTAAAGGCGCGGCTAAATACTTTTGCCCACTTTTGGTAATCCTCGTTACTCGAAAGCAATGGCGTGCCTGTGGTTTGGCCGGTTTCTTGGTCGAGCTGATGGGCAAATTCATGAAACACTAAATTATGGCCATCGCTTGGTAAACGGTTCCCCTCAAGGACATCATGCCAACTCAATACCAGTGTTCCGCCTGGCCATGATTCACCTTGACGCACCGTATTGTGATAACTAACAAGTCCGGCATTATCGCGGGAAGTTTGCGGGGCATAATACGCGCTTGGATATAACAGGATCTCTTTTACATTACGATACAGTGGCCATGGTTTATTAAGCACTAAAACACAGGCATCGGCTGCCACAATCAGCTTCATTGCATCATTAAGCTTAAGGCCATCACAACCGATAAAGCGTTTTTCATTTAAAAACCAAACGATATGACGCTCCAGCTTTTCGCGGTCGGCATCCGTCATCTTTCGGTAGATGGGCATATATTTTAACAGCAGGTCTTTTTGCTGAACATTGAGGGAGTTATTTAGGTATTTTTTCTGCCAAAAGTGATTACGAATATCGTCCCAGCGCCAGTAACACACAACAAAAATTATTAAAAAAAGTATCAAAACCAGGTTAAGCATTACTATCGCCTAAAAAACAATCTTGATACTTAAATGTGTGCAAACAAAAAAAGATCAATTGTTTACACACATATTTATTTTAAAAGCTGATTAATCGAGCGTGATACAGCCTTGATTATAAATAAAAATTTGGTTTCGGCCGTTATTCTTCGCATTGTATAAAGCGTTGTCGGCGTGTGATAGCAAGCGGTCGTAGTCTGCAACTTGCGCGTTATCTGCCACACCAAAACTTACCGTTACAGAAAGGCTATCTGCTAATTCTGAGAAATCGTAACCCGCTATCTCTAAACGGATAATTTCACACAATCTTGCGGCCTCTTCAGCGTTTTTGTATGGAAACAACAGGGTAAATTCTTCACCGCCCCAACGCGCCGCATAACCTTCATCAGGGAAGTTCATGCGCAGTAAACGAGCAATTTCACAAATCACTTTATCACCAATTAAGTGCGAGAAATTGTCATTAATGAGTTTGAAGTGATCAATATCCATAATGGCAATACTAAGCGTTTTATTATCACGTTGGAACTGACTAAAGTTTTCAGACAACCATATATCAAAGGCACGTCTATTCGGTAATTGCGTTAATTGGTCATGATTCGCTAAATGAGCAAAGGCATCGGCTTGCGTTTGCAAATCATGCATTTGCTGTTCAACTTTTTCAGTTAACTCAATTTCAATGCGCTTGTAATGATATAAGCGGTATTTATAAATGGCATAAGCAGCAAAAAGCACTGCAACTAAGATAAATAATTTAAAGCTGGTTTTCTGCCAAAAATAAGGGGCTATTTTAAACCGCAGTACTTGTTCATTATCTTGCCAATCACTATTTGGATACCCAGCGCGCACTTTAAAGGTATAGTTACCCGGTGGTAAATTAGTGTATTCGGTAATGGCCAAGCGCCCCCTGTCTACCCATTGTTGATTGTAACCACTTAATTGCGTTTGGTAGTTTAAACGCCCGGGCATGATAAAACTAAGCCCAGCGTAATTAAACGAAACACGAGAAACACCAGCAGGTAAGCTCAACACCTCACTTCCAACGGGTAAAGTAATGGGTTTGCCATCGACTTCGAAGCTTTCAATAACCGTCGATAGTCGGCGTTTACTGGCTTCTTTTAAACGCTCTGGTGTCGCAATAGCAACGCCTTTTGCTGTGGCAACCCATACTTGTCCATCTGAATGAAGTACAGCAGCAGGGTTTGAACCACCATTAGCTTGCGCGCTAAGCATGCCATCGCCTTCATCATAAAGCTGCATCGAAACACTCATTGGCTGAACTTTTTCAGGATTATCTAGCAGTGCTACTAGCTGAGCTTTATTGACTTGAATAACACCGCGGTTACTGGTCAGCCACAGTGAGTCACCTTGTTCAATGACTTGGAACAGCTTATCGACAGGTAAACCTTGAGCTCGACCAAATAAGCTCATTTTATCTGTACTGAGATTGTAACGAACGAGACCTCTATCGGTTGCAAGCCACATTTTATCGCCATCTAAGTAAAAGCCGAATGCATACTCAGTGCTGAACTGCGTTGGAAACTCAAGTGTTTTAAACTGCTCTGTAACTGGGTCAAAAATAGACACACCGACGCCCGTGCCAACCCATAATCTACCATGGTCATCCTCATTAAGTGCCATTATGAAATCACCGGCTAGGCCATCCTCCGTGGTAAACGAATGAATTTGCCCTGCAGGGTCTATCTTGGTTAAGCCTGCAGCGGTACCAACCCATAGATTATCAAAAGCATCAAACAACACAGCGCGAACTTCGTTACTGATCAGGCCATTACTGCGGTTTTTTACTGGGTAAATTTGCCCATTAACCACTTTCATTAAACCGGCAGTATAAGTGCCTAGCCAGACTCCGCCCTGCTTATCTTCAGTTAAACTTAAAACGGATAGTGGGTCTTTTTCATAGGCTTGGGTAAGGGTTGTGAGCTTGCCATTTTCAATACGATTTAAGCCATTACTACTGCCCACCCATAAGCTGCCATCAGAATGCGATAACACGGTACGCACATAATCAGATGCAAGCCCACGACTTTGGCTCCAATTCGTAAATGGTGCTTCGCGCAGGCGGAATAACCCGGCATTCGTGCCAACCCAAATACTTTTTTCCCGATCGAGCAATAAGGATAAAATACGGTTGTTGGGTAAGCCATCATCTGCCGCTAAGTTTTCAAGGCCTAAACTGCTAAGTCTAAAAACCCCTTTATTGATGGTGCCAAACCACAAATCGCCTTGTGCATCTTCGAGTAAACTAGCAATTGATTCGTTGTTAAGGACGGGATTAATAGCAACAAACTTATTATTTTTCTTTTGCCATGCCCCTTTTTCAGTGCCGACAATTAAAGTGCCTGACTCCGTTAGTAACAAGGTAAACACAGAAGCATTTGGAAGCCCTGAGTCTTCATTGATCTTACTAACTTGCTTATTCTCAATTTGATAAAGACCATCACTGGTCGCCGCCCAAATCACGCCTGTTTTGTCTTGTAAAAGGCGGTAGGCACTTAACTTATCAAGCAGTTTTTGCTCAGTGGCAGTTTCAGAAGCGCGGTATACAATACCTTGCCCTTCAAGTGCCAACCAAAGCTCACCTTGTTCAGTAACAAGTGCATGATTAACCATGGCTGATGAGCTTGGTAATGCGCGCCACCCTCCTTGTGAGCGAAGCGCAATGCCACCACGGGCACCCACGATATATAAATCGCCATTTTCCATTGCAATAAGGCTACGTAGGCCAGAATCAGGTAAGCCAGGTATTTCTGTTCGAGTAAAGAGTTTAAACTCGCGACCATTAAAACGGGCAAGCCCTTCCCAAGTTGCTATCCAAATGTAACCATCTTTGGTTTGCGCTACACCATTGATACTATTGTGAGGAAGGCCGGCGCGAGTACTCCAAGTCTCTGTAAAATAGTCACTTAAAGAGAGGCGTGCAGATTCTGCAACCGCGCTGAAACATAAAAAAAGGAAAATACAACTAACTACCCGCACCATTAAACTAAAACCCTGATATTTATTATCGTTCTATTCAGTGATGTAGTTATGCGAAGTAAAGTCATCCCTAACTTCAGATAATACTACATTAGTTGCAATTTTTACTTACTTCGATAACATTTAGCAAGAATCAATTACAAAAATTCGTAATTTTTTCTTGCAGTATTTTCACAAATCTTGCTACATGCAGGCCATCCATCAAAGCATGATGCACATCGATTGAAAGCGGCATCTTGCCAGTTTGTACGTCATATTGGCCAAACACAAACTTGGGTATACCTAGACCATGCCCTTCACTCACAGCATGCGAGAAGCCGGTAAAATTAAGCCATGGGAGCACTGAGATATGAATAAGATCAGGCTGCCCTTCTGTTGCAGCAAATGCATCAGAGAAAAATGGTTTTGCTTTACTTGTTTTACCCACAGCAATCGCGTGTTTTGAAAAATCTTCCATCGACGCTTGTTTTTCAAAATAACTAAAACGAAAAGTTTCATCTTCTGCAAGCTCTACCACACTGCCTCTTACAGATGACAGTTGTACGGGCAACAAATCAATAATACGTTGACGCATTGGTGCATAGTCATGACATGCTTCAAGTGTTAGGTAAACATAGCTGTGAAAGAACGAATACGGTTCTGCTTTGCACTTGTTATATAGAGCCGCCATATCGAGTGAAACACATACATTAAAATATGGCAGAGAAAATTCTTTGAAAAAAGCGAAATGCTGCTTACGAGGCCAAGTATCAAGATTGATTGGGGTTATTTCACAAGGCTGAGTTTTCATTAGGCGTCCTCGAGATTTAAAAACCGAGTGTACCGAGATAGTTAGCCTTCGTCATTTTGTTGCGATAAATAACAGAGACAAAAAAGGTGCGACTTGCGCACCTTTTTACCTGTAAATTTATCGATTTACTAAATTATAAGCCGTTTTCGATGATTTCTAATGCGAGTTCATCGGCAATTAAATGCGTCGACTTTTGCTCTTTTTCAGAGCGAGCAAAGATTTCTGTTAGCGTATCAAAAATGCCTTCAACGTGCTTCGTTGATGCTTCTGCACTATAACCTGCTGGTGCAGTTTCGTAATAAACGTTGATGATACCACCTGCGTTAATGACGTAATCTGGTGCGTATAAAATACCTTTTTCGCGGATGATCTCACCGTGACGAGACTCTGCTAATTGGTTATTCGCACAACCTGCAATAATTGTTGCTTTTAAACGCGGGATAGTCGTGTCATTCACCGTTGCGCCAAGTGCACATGGTGCATACACATCAACATCTAAGTCGTAGATTTCATCAATACCCACAGCCGTTGCATTGAAGTCATTTACAACACGCTCAACAGCTTGTTCGTTGATATCTGTTACAAATAATGTTGCGCCCGCTTCATGTAGGTGTTTACAAAGGCCATATGCTACTGCACCTAAGCCTTGCACGGCTACTTTGATACCAGCAAGATCTTGATGACCTCGTTGATGTTGTAAAGCTGCTTTAATACCTAAGAATGTACCATATGCTGTGAACGGTGAAGGGTTACCACTTTTACCTTCAAGGCCTAATACATAGTTAGTTTCTTTATTCATGATAGCCACATCATCACAAGTGATGTTTACATCTTCAGCTGAATAGTAGCTACCACTTAAACGCTCTAACTGACGACCAAATGCACGGAAAAGTTGCTCTGATTTAATTTCTTTAGCATTACCGATGATCACTGACTTACCGCCACCAAATGGTAAACGTGCCACAGCATTTTTGTAGGTCATACCTTTTGATAAACGAAGTGCATCAGTAACAGCATCTTCATCAGTTGTGTAGTCCCACATTCTGCAACCACCAACCGCTGGACCTAATTTGGTATTGTGAACCGCGATAATAGCTTTTAGGCCTGATTCTTTATCTGAACAAAACACCACTTGCTCGTGGTTATCAAAGTCGACTTTATTAAATACAGCCACAGTTAAATACTCCGAAATTTTCTTACCCTAAAGGGGTGTGAGCGCTGAAAGTGCCGAGACTTTATCACTTCGTATGCTCCCTTACCACTAAATGAGATGATAAAACTAAGCAAAGTTCTCAGGCCGAAATAACAACTCAAAAACTAACACTTTATGGAAAAAATATACCAGTCAACGTACGCATTAAGCATTGTTAATTCAAAACAAAATATTAACATCGCCAACTTTATTACGTGAACGTAAAGGTAAAGTATAGCGTAAAGAAAAAGTGACAAAAAAATTATGCCGATAAAGCCAAGTAAAATCAGCTTTTAAAGAGATGTTAGAGAAATAGCTGAGACTGGTCAGAGCTGAAAAAAAACGGCGCAGGTGCGCCGTTTTATGAAAAGAGTTTCAAGATGGTTATTTTAATTTGCCATCAAGTTCTTCAATTTTTGCTTTCCAAATAGCAGGGCCTTGCGTATGCGCATTGGCACCTTCACTATCAACAGCAACGGTTACTGGCATATCTTCTACTTCAAACTCGTAGATTGCTTCCATACCTAAATCTTCGAACGCAACAACACGTGCTTTCTTGATTGCTTTAGATACAAGGTAAGCTGCACCACCTACTGCCATTAAGTAGATAGATTTATTGTTTTTGATTGATTCTACTGTAGCAGGACCACGCTCTGCTTTACCAATCATACCGATGATGCCCGTTTTTTCTAACATCATATCAGTGAATTTATCCATACGAGTCGCAGTTGTAGGGCCAGCAGGACCTACCGCTTCATCACCCACTGCATCTACAGGGCCAACGTAGTAGATAAACTTGTTATCAAAATCAACGCCTTCAGGTAAACCTTCACCTGATTGGATCATATCTTGTAAACGTTTATGCGCGGCATCACGACCCGTTAAGATAGTACCAGACAGAAGAACCGTTTCACCCATCTTCCATTCTTGCGTGTCTTCTTTAGTCAGTGTGTTTAAATCAACACGACGTGTACCTTCGCCTACTTCAAATGTAACTTCTGGCCAATCTTCAAGTTTAGGCGCTTTAAGATCGGCTGGGCCTGAACCATCTAATGTGAAGTGAACGTGACGCGTTGCTGCACAGTTCGGGATCATTACCACTGGTTTTGATGCTGCGTGAGTCGGTGCCGTTTTAACTTTCACATCAACTACGGTTGTTAAACCACCAAGACCTTGAGCACCAATACCTAACTTATTAGCACGTTCGAAGATATCGATACGCATTTTTTCTTCAGTTGTTTCAGCGCCGCGCTCAATTAGCTCGTGAATATCAACCGGATCCATTAATGATTCTTTAGCAAGTACCGCAGCTTTTTCTGCAGTACCGCCAATACCTATACCTAGCATGCCAGGTGGACACCAGCCCGCCCCCATGGTTGGTAATGTTTTCTCAACCCATGCAGCCACATCATCAGATGGGTTAAGCATAACCATTTTCGTTTTATTTTCTGAACCGCCGCCCTTCGCTGCCACCATTACTTCTACTTCAGCGCCTGGCACTAAGTCAATATGAACAACTGATGGTGTGTTGTCTTTAGTGTTTTTACGCGTACCAGCTGGGTCTGCAACAATTGATGCACGTAATGGGTTATCTGGGTTTAAGTATGCGCGACGTGTACCTTCATCAACCATTTGCTGAACAGTCATGTCTGTTTTATCCCACTTAACATCCATACCTACTTTTACGAAACAAGTAATGATACCTGTATCTTGGCACAGTGGACGTTTACCTTCAGCAGACATACGAGAGTTAATTAAAATTTGCGCAATGGCATCTTTTGCCGCTTTGCTTTGCTCTTTGTTGTAAGCTTTTTCTAAGGCTTGTACGAAATCGAGAGGGTGATAAAAAGAAATGTATTGCAATGCATCTTCAATGCTATCAATGAAGTCTTGCTGACGAATTGTACTCATTACGGGTTCCTTAAGTTTTTATCGCGTAGCGCTGTACGTGATCCTGAGTAAACCGGTGACGAAGATTTACTCTACGGGTTAGTCATGGCATCACTATAAAGGAAATCATAACGCTGCCAATCAAATTTAACTTATGATACCCTCCTCGCCCGTTTCGGGCTAGTTATTCAGGGCAATGTAGATGATAAACGATGAAAATTTGTGCATAAAATTAGATTTAAGTGGTGATTGCATCGCGCTATTTAGTCATTTTGCTCATTTGCCCCATGCCGTGTTGCTCGATTCAGCCAATAGCGAACATGTGAATAGCCGCTTCAATATCATCGCTATTGCCCCATTAAAGCAATTAGAAGTGCGTGAAAATACCTGCTTTGTCGACGGCAAAGCACAATCAAGTGATTGTTTTAGCTTGATGAAAGAAGGCCTTCAGGAATTTAATCACACAGCAAACGCTAATAACCTGCCTTTTACAGGTGGTTGGCTTGGCTATTTTGGTTATGATTTAGGTCGCGTGATTGAAAGCATGCCAACTACTGCCGAAAACGACATTAACATGCCGCAAATGGCTATTGGCCTTTATCCAGATGCCCTTATTTATGATAAGCAACAGCAAAGCTGGTTTTACGTCTGTCAGCCAAATCATAATCGCTTAGCGCTATACCAGCAGCACCTAAACGAAACACCAGCAAGTGCAGAATTCGCGCTACAAAGCGACTGGCAATCAAACATGAGTAAAGCCAGCTACAGCGAAAAGTTCGAGAAAATTCAAGCTTATTTAAAAAGTGGTGACTGCTATCAGATCAACCTTGCACAGCGTTTTAAAGCTGAGTTTTCTGGTTCAACATGGCAAGCCTATAAACAACTTCGAGAAGCGAATAAAGCACCGTTTTCAAGCTATATAAATCACCCTGATGGCGCTATTTTATCTATTTCACCAGAGCGTTTTATTTCGATTAATCAGGGCCAAATAGAAACCAAGCCAATTAAAGGAACGCTCCCTCGTTTGGCTGACTCTGAACAAGACCAAGCGCAAGCAACTCGTTTACAACAATCTGAAAAAGACCGCGCAGAAAATGTCATGATTGTTGATCTGCTGCGCAACGATTTAGGCAAAGTGGCTCGTCCAGGTAGTGTCACCGTACCCTCGTTATTTGCCATTGAAAGCTTTCCGGCTGTACATCATTTAGTAAGTACTGTACGCGCAGAGTTAGCAGATGGTAAAGATGCCGTTGACCAAATTCATGCCGCTTTCCCGGGTGGTTCAATTACCGGAGCACCGAAAATTCGCGCTATGGAAATTATTGAAGAACTCGAACCACATCGCCGAAGTGTGTACTGCGGCTCAATTGGCTATTTGAGTGCTTGTGGCAACATGGATACCAGTATCACAATCCGTACTTTAGTGTGCCACAAAGGTGCAATCTATTGCTGGGCTGGCGGTGGCATTGTGGCTGATTCAAAGGTCGACTTGGAGTACCAAGAAACTTACGATAAAGTAAATAAAATACTGCCTTTATTAAAGTAAAAGTTGAAGTAACTACCTTGAATAGCCAGCAAATAATTGCCCGTTTTAGTTTAAGTCAAACCACAGAGCGCCCAGCAACCATACGCTTTAATGCCGAAAAGCGTGCCAGTGCCGTAATGTTACCTCTGCTTGATGTTAACGACGAAGCGCATTTGTTATTGTGCAAGCGACCTAGTTATTTACTTCATCACCCCGGGGAGATTTGCTTACCGGGTGGAAAGTATGAAGAACAAGATGACACTTTGCTGCACACAGCCCTTCGAGAGCTCAATGAAGAGCTTAATATTGGCACACATCAAGTGACTGTCCACGGTAAATTACATCAGTACGCGACCCTAACCGGTTTCACTATTGAGCCTTTTGTGTGTGTGCTTAGTGAAGGCACAACATGGCAAGCAGATCCCAACGAAGTTGCTGCCAGCTTTTTACTGCCCTTATCTTATTTAAGTAATCAACGAAATTGGCAACCCCTTCCCTTTGTGCGAAATGGTAAAACCATTACTTTGCAAGGTTTGATGACCCCCCATGGACTGCTTTGGGGAGCAACAGCGAGCATAATTAATAACTTTATAAAACAGCTCGCCCTACCAGTTTAATTATCCTGCTTTTAGGGTTACACAGACACGTTTAAACGTTATCATGTGGCACCGTTCAAAGGCAGGTAGTATGCCGTTAATAGAAAAATGAGTAGCAAATTATGATCAGTGCATTCGATATGTTTAGTATTGGTATTGGCCCATCGTCATCTCACACAGTTGGTCCGATGCGCGCTTCGCGTTTATTTGTAAACGAACTAGAAGAAAAAAACTTACTTGCAAACGTCACCGATATTAAAGTTGAGCTATTTGGCTCACTCGGTCAAACAGGTATTGGCCATGGCTCTGGTAAAGCTGTGATCTTAGGCCTTGCCGGTTATGATCCAGAAACCATTGATGCTGATTTAGTCGACGATATCCTCGCAAAAATCGAAAAAGAGCAGGTTATTTATTTAAACCAAAGCCATAAAGCTAATTTCCCTAAGCAAGGTGCGATTGTATTTCATCGTCGTAAAACTCTACCAAAACACTCAAATGCAATGGAAATCATTGCTAGCCAAAATGGCGAAAAGTTATTCAGCAAAGTGTATTACTCAATCGGTGGCGGCTTTATCGTCAGTGATGAAGAGTTCGAGAACGAAAAACAAAAAGCACTCGAAATTCGCGAAGAAAACCCAGCGCCTTATCCGTTTAACACGGCTAAAGAGTTATTAGAGCTATGCCGTGAATCAGGGTTTAGTGTATCAACACTTATGATGCATAACGAAAAAACCCTGCGCAGCGAAAAAGACATCAAGGATGAGCTGTTTAATATTTGGCAAGTAATGAAAGCCTGTATTGAGCGTGGTATGCGTACAGAAGGGATTTTACCAGGCGGATTAAAAGTAAAGCGCCGTGCCCCAAGTTTACACCTTAAATTAAATATTGAAGTAAACAACGACCCATTACGTGCGATGGACTGGGTTGATTTATTTGCCCTTGCTGTAAACGAAGAGAACGCTGCCGGCGGCCGTGTTGTTACCGCACCAACCAATGGTGCTGCAGGTATTTTGCCAGCAGTATTAATGTATTATCACACTTTCATTAAAGAAGTAGACCGTGATATTGCTACTCGTTACTTATTAACGGCGGCAGCAATTGGTATTTTATATAAAAAGAATGCGTCAATTTCGGGTGCTGAAGTTGGTTGTCAAGGTGAAGTGGGCGTTGCTTGCTCAATGGCAGCGGGTGCACTAACTGAAATCATGGGTGGTAATGTTGTACAGGTTGAAAACGCCGCTGAAATCGGCATGGAGCACAACCTAGGTCTAACTTGTGACCCTGTTGGCGGTCTTGTACAAGTACCGTGTATTGAACGTAATGCAATGGGCTCAATTAAAGCAATTAATGCGTCACGCCTTGCAATGCGTGGTTCTGGCGAGCAAAAAGTAACCCTTGATAAGGTCATTAAAACCATGCTCGATACAGGTAATGATATGAAAACGAAATACAAAGAAACCGCTCGCGGTGGCTTAGCAGTTAATATCATCGAGTGTTAATTTAAGCAAAATAAAAAGCCGCTTTAAAGCGGCTTTCTTATCTCTATTTTACTGGTAACTCAATGTTTTCGAATAGCTTATCAACATCTTCTTGGTTACGTAATAAACTTGCTCGTTCAACCAGCTCTTTCGTTAAGTGCGGGGCAAAACGCTCAATAAAATCATACATGTAGCTGCGTAAGAAGCTGCCTTTTCGAAAACCAATTTTAGTGGTGCTCGCTTCAAATAAGTGACTTGCATCAATACAGACTAAATCAGTATCTGTTATTTGATCAATCGCCATAGACGCCACAACACCCACACCTAGCCCTAAACGAACATAAGTTTTAATTACATCAGCGTCCGTTGCAGTAAAAACAATATGCGGCTCAAGGCCATGAGCATTGAAGGCTTTATCTAATTCAGAACGACCAGTAAAACCAAACACATAAGTTATCAGTGGGTATTTAGCCACATCGGCAACCGTTAAGTTATCAGCCTTTTGCGCAAGTGGGTGTGTTTTTGCCACAACAATACTGCGATTCCAGTGATAGCACGGCAACATAACTAAATCAGAGTATAAATGTAGTGCCTCAGTCGCAATGGCAAAGTCAGCATCACCGCGTGCTGCCGCATCAGAAATCTGCTGTGGCGTTCCTTGATGCATATGCAGAGACACTGCCGGGTACTTTTTCATAAAGCCTTGAATAACATTCGGTAATGCGTAACGAGCCTGAGTATGAGTAGTCGCAATGTTAAGTTTACCTTGGTCAGGCAAAGTATGCTCATTAGCAACCGCTTTAATACCTTCAACTTTCGACAATATCTCTCGCGAAATATTAATTATTTCGTTACCGGCACTGGTTACATGGGTAAGGTGTTTGCCACTACGGCCAAAGATCTGTACGCCCAGTTCGTCTTCAAGCATACGAACTTGTTTCGAGATCCCCGGTTGCGAGGTAAATAAACTTTCGGCTGTCGCTGAGACATTCAGTTTATGATTTTGGACTTCGACTATATATCTGAGTTGTTGTAGTTTCATGGCTGCATTGTAAACGTTGTTATTGTTTATTTATAAAGGCTGCAAAGCGCAATGCCAAGCGATATTTCATCGCGCTATACATTTATATCGATTGTTTCTAAGGCTAACACATTAAATTAATGCTCGGTAGCCGTGTTTACTCGCAAAATATTCAATAAAGATGTTAGTTTAGCGCTATACTCATTATAAAGTAGTAAACTTAATAAGTTTATTCGAGATAACTACCGCAAAACTGTTCAGATCTAATCTTTTTAAGGTAATATAAAAAAATTAGATAGTTAAAACTGAGATTTAGTAATGATTGTTTCTATCATCATCATGCTCATTGTTGCATTAATTGTGATCGCATTATGGGTCAGTGCTGTGCAACAACACAAAGAAAAACAAGAAGCAGAGCGCCGCAAAGAGTTAACTAAACAAAAGAAAATCATTGAAGAGGCAGAAGACGTGCTGCTTAACAGTGCCAATATTCCCATGTCTGAGAATATTCTACGTATTATTCAGCGCCGTATATATGATGCGCTTGCAAGTATGGTACAACTCTCTCCAAGTTCTAAGGAACTCAAAAGTCGCTTAAATGAAGCTAAACAGCGTTTAGCGGGTCCAATTGAGGCGAATAATAGCGACTCATTAGTGTTACCAGACAACGATAAGCAGCTTATTTCTTTAATTCAAGGAATAAAAAAACTAAGGGCAGTGCTACGCTCTGAACATAGTAAAGGTAAAATCGAGAGTCAAATATTTGTTGCCGAAGATAAACGCCTTGAAAAACTACAACTTCGAATCAACGTAGAAAGCCAAATTAAGCGTGGGCTTTCAGCTCGCTCAGCAAATATGGTGGGCTCTGCCAGACAGTATTTCGAAAAAGCACTGGCAACGCTTAACTCAGTTAGCTATAGCGATGAATATGTAAACTCGAAAAGACAAGAAGTTGAAGGTTATTTAGAAACGATTAGCTCTGAGTTGAAAGCATCAAATGCGACGTCACTAAAGAAGAAAGCAGAACAAGAGCAGGACGATTTAGACGTGTTATTCGCACCAAAGAAAAAGTGGTAAACCACTTTTTCTTTGCTTTGTGAAAATTAAGATAAAAACGCAAACTTAACAATAAACAGCGCTGTTAATACCCACACACTAATACTGATTTCATCTTTTTTACCACATACCAACTTCACTGCAGTATAAGAAATAAAACCAAGCGCAATACCGTGAGCAATCGAGAAAGTTAACGGCGTCATCAATAATACCACACTCACTGGAATGGCATCTGTCATATCATCCCAATTTACCAGCTTTAAGTTTTGCATCATTAACACAGCTACATATAAAATTGCACCTGCCGTTGCATAAGCTGGGATCATGCCAGCAAGTGGCGCAAAGAACATCATTAACAAGAAACAAATGCCTACAACAACAGCAGTTAGACCTGTACGGCCGCCCACAGACACACCTGCTACTGATTCAATGTAAGACGTTGTTGTTGACGTACCAAGCATTGAGCCTGCAATGGTAGCTGTGCTGTCAGCGCTTAATGCACGACCTAAACGAGGCATTTTACCTTGTTCATCAGCAATACCTGCTTTTTGCGTTACAGCAACTAAAGTGCCTGAAGTATCAAACAAATCAACAAATAAGAACGCAAATACCACTGTTAGCATTGAGATTTCGAATGCTGCTGCAAAATCCAATTGCATAAAGGTTGGTGCAATTGAAGGCGGCATTGAAATAATTCCTTGATACTCCACAAGGTCTAAACCAAGCGCAATTGCGGTTACTAATAAAATACTGATAAGTACGCCGCTTTTCATATCGCGGTATAACAGTGCTGCAATAACAAAAAAGCTAAAAATCGCAAGTAGTGGACCTGGGGCTGTGATATCGCCTAACTGCACTAAGGTTGCAGGGCTTGCTACGATAATCCCAGCGTTTTTCAATGCAATAAGCGCTAAGAAAGCACCGATACCTGTGGCAATAGCTCGCTTTAATACCAGTGGAATAGCGTCTATGATCCACTCTCTCACCTTAAATAGGCTTAAGAATAAAAAGATACAACCAGACATAAAAACTGCACCTAATGCAGCTTGCCAAGTGTAGCCCATGCCCAAAACAACACCATAAGTGAAGAAGGCGTTTAAGCCCATACCCGGAGCCAGTGCTAATGGGTAGTTTGCCCATAAACCCATGATAAAACAGCCAATTGCAGCAGCAATACAGGTTGCTACGAATGCCGCACCTTGATCCATTCCCGCTTCTGCAAGCATGGCAGGGTTAACAAATACAATGTAAACCATGGTAATGAATGTTGTGATGCCAGCAATAGTCTCGCGGCGCACAGAGGTGTTGTTTTCAGTGATTTTGAAAAGTCTTTCGAACATGTTGAACTTTAAGTTGAGATTAATTGGCTAATTTTATCATATTTTATCTCAATAAGAGGACATTTTACCTTGCAATGTTCTAAACTAATAAGGTCTTTTATTTCAAGAAAATAACTAAACTATGTCTGATAATTCGCCAGTAGGCTTAGATTTAGAGCAACAGCTTGATAATGTACTTGCCTTTATTACCCAACCCGATAAAGGGTCGGCGCCAAATAAAAGTACTCAATCTGTTGAAAACGTACTAAACAAAGCTTTGTATTATTTAAAAAATGAACAGCCTCCCCTTGCTGCCAAATGGATGCGCTTAGCAGCTATGGCCGGTAACCATAGGGCGCAATTTTATATGGGGCTGTTTTTCATCAAAGGGCAAGGTGTACCACACAGTGTTTTTCATGGCGCGGTGTGGTTAAGTCTGGCAAGTAGCCAAGGTTATGAACCTGCAACGGCTGCACTTGATGATCTTAGAAAACACATCAGTACGCGCAGATTACATGATGCGCAAAGCTATGCAGCTACCCTATATGAACAAATCCACCAGCAGCAATTTGCACATTTAATTCCTCGAGATCCTGACGCAAGCTAACACGCGTCAGGTTCTACAACTCATTAATGCTGTCTTGTCAGTTTACTCTCAAATGTTATGAGACCTGCACCAACTACAAGCAATAAGATACCTATAAACTCAAGCCACACATGGCCTTTATGGGGCTTGATAATAGGTGTTTTTGAAGTAAGGCTATATAAGCGCCTGCCTTGCTCGCCAGATTCTACAAACGAAATACCTTTATAGTCCGCTGAAATAATAAATTTAAAATCATGCCTGCTAATCATTTCTCGACGTTTAGCATCTATTTTCTCGCGGCTTTGTTCTACGAGTAGCGTTCGCCAATCATGAAAAATGCCATCTGGTTCATTATCTTTCACTACACCATATGATTTGTACTCATAGAACGTTGTATTGAATAGCTTTTCTTGATGCCCTAAATAAAACATGGCGCAACCTAGCGCACTTAACAGTATCGCAATATAGATTAATGAGCGCTGTTTAATGAATTGCTTATTACTTTGTTGCTTATACCAAGCTTCAATGTCAGGCACATTAATCAATCTCGCTTTATCTACAGAATGTTTTAATGGCTCCATAAAGTCGCAAATTGTTAGATTGAGCGCCGTTAATATTGAACGAAATGTGTCGTTTGAAGGCACTGATTTATCGTTCTCAAGTTTTGAAAGGTAGCTTTGCTCTATTCCAACTTGCTCAGCAAATTCTGGTTGGCTTAGTTTTAGCTCACTGCGATAGTGTTTTAGTTGTGTTCCGAATGTACTCATAACGCATTTCCTTTTTGTTGTGGAGCCGCCATTCTTTGCTATTCATGCAGATATAAGAAGCTGAATAAATAGGAATAATGAAGAATATTAGCAAGATAGGAAGAAATTTACGAGATACGAGATACGAGATACGAGATACGAGATACGAGATACGAGATACGAGATACGAGATACGAGATACGAGATACGAGATACGAGATACGTTTTCAGTATAAGGAAATACTAAGGCGTAGTGTAAAGACTTATATAATCATTTGCTTGAGGAAAACAAATGGCGGAGTGGACGGGACTCGAACCCGCGACCCCCGGCGTGACAGGCCGGTATTCTAACCAACTGAACTACCACTCCGCAGTGGTATGTGCATGGGGTAATGCACTTAATTTGTTTATGATATCAAATGGCGGAGTGGACGGGACTCGAACCCGCGACCCCCGGCGTGACAGGCCGGTATTCTAACCAACTGAACTACCACTCCGCAGAGATATCATTGTTATTACTTAATTTGTTGGCGGAGTGGACGGGACTCGAACCCGCGACCCCCGGCGTGACAGGCCGGTATTCTAACCAACTGAACTACCACTCCGCGATACAAATTTTGTAATAAAATAGCGTTTAAATAGTGGCGGAGTGGACGGGACTCGAACCCGCGACCCCCGGCGTGACAGGCCGGTATTCTAACCAACTGAACTACCACTCCGCAGTATTTAATGCTATTTATTTTTCCTATTGGCGGAGTGGACGGGACTCGAACCCGCGACCCCCGGCGTGACAGGCCGGTATTCTAACCAACTGAACTACCACTCCGCAAAGGAAAATGTTTTACAACCATAAGTTGTGCAAGTAATTGGCGGAGTGGACGGGACTCGAACCCGCGACCCCCGGCGTGACAGGCCGGTATTCTAACCAACTGAACTACCACTCCAGCGCATACTTACAAATTGTCGAAAATTGGCGGAGTGGACGGGACTCGAACCCGCGACCCCCGGCGTGACAGGCCGGTATTCTAACCAACTGAACTACCACTCCACATTTTCGTTGCTGACTGAGTCTCCCCTGACAGCGGCGTGAATAATACGAATCACCCTCTAGTTCGTCAAGGGGTTTTTTGTATTTTTACAGGTTTTTTAGTCATCTGACATCGAAAGGTTTAAAATTTCACCTGATTTATCATTTTTTGAGCCGTTTTTGCCAACTTCATTTTCATTCGTTGCTTGCTCATCATTTTCGGTTTGATTTTTTTTCTTTAAAAACGGTAAAGAAATTTTAAATTTCAGCGGTTTCTTCTGAACAAAAATTCTAATTGCCAGCCAACCTAATAAAAGTACGGTTAAATTTCCAACAACAATTAAGGTCACCATCAACATGGTGGACGCTTTTTGTTCTTCTTCAAGAATTCGTTGTTGCTCAGCTTGCGCTTCTAAATCAATTTCAGGGCGAACAATTTCTGGTACAGCTTCAATTGGTCGCTCAATTTCAAATTTATACGTCGGTAACGTCGCCATAAATTCACGGTCATTTATGTTGCTACCAAATACAGAGAGCTCAACACTGTATCGTCCCCAATCATAATTTTTAATGGCCAGTTCCCGTGTCTGCGATTTATCAGCATCTAAAGAGAACATTTGCTCTTCATTATTAGGGTAATAAATTTTCCCTTGAATGAGCACAGTTTCTGGTTTGACGATTTCAGGGTTTAAGGTGATTGTTAAAATGTGGTCATCTTCATCTTGCTCAGCAAGGGCTATTTCATAATCAAAAGGCGGCTCATGCACGACTATCGGTTTTTGCACCACGGTACGCTTTAGTATAGGCGTTTCTATATATAGCTCTGGCTGCCACTCACCTGCCGGAAAGACCAGTTTAAACTCACCGGTAAACACACCATCAAGCGGACGCTCATCAAAGCCACGGCCATCATCTTTAAAGTCAGTAACACTTTGCGTACCTGCACCAAAGTTTGCGTAATCACTATTATTAGTGCTGACAAAATCAACGTGCAAACTGATCACATCTCTAAACTGACCAACTTCTATTGGCTCACCGTCATTTAATACGCGGCCCGTTAGTTTTACTGTTTCGCCACGAAACAGCATGGGCGGGAGTGGATCAACATTAAGCTCTATTTCACCCAGCACCATAATACGGCTATCAGGCAGGATACTGCCGACCACTTGCCAAGGGCCTGGCATTGGGTTGCTTATCGTTACCAAGTCATAGCTCAATTCATCATACCAGTCGAGGTCATCATTTTTAACTGAGTCAGTTGCATAATACTTAGTGCCGTCAGGGCGAACTAACACAACGGCAGGGGCACCGCGCTTACGAAAGAAGAGTAAAGTTACTTTATCGATTTTGTGATCGATACGAAAACGGTTCTCTAGCAGGGGAATTTCATTTTGCACCCCATCACGTTCTAATGGGGTTATTTTATTTTGCTCATTGGCAAATCCCGTGAAGGGAATTAAACACACTAATCCTGCTAGTAGTTGTTTTCTCATTTTATTACCTTATTCTGCACGCCATAGGCATTGGCCACCCTTTGCAACCAAGTCTAAACGCTCTTCGTGAGCGGCGTGCTCTTGTTCTGTTGCTCTTAATACCACAAGCGGTGCTCTATCAGCACTTAGTCGGCGAATACCACCAGCTTGTTGAGTTGAGCCTTCATCTTTATTTTGATTAAGATTCAGCTTTACTTGCCCTCCCGTCATCGACAGGTAAACATCGGCTAAGATCTCAGAATCCAGTAAAGCGCCGTGTAAAGTACGCTTTGAGTTATCAATATCGTAACGACGGCAAAGTGCATCAAGGTTATTCTTTTGACCTGGGTGCAAGTCACGCGCCATTTTTAACGTATCAAGTACACTACATACATCGGCAGTATTCGGAAAACCTTGATTTAACAATGCAAACTCATTGTCCATGTGGCCGATATCGAACGCTGCGTTATGAATAACAAGCTCTGCACCACGAATATACTCTAAAAACTCATGGGCAATTTGGTGGTACAGGGGTTTATCACGCAAAAATTCATTGGTGATACCGTGAACGTCTATTGCTTCTTCTTCTATTTCACGTTGTGGATTGATATACACATGAAAGTTGTTGCCAGTAAGACGGCGATTTACAAGTTCAACACAACCGATTTCAATAATGCGGTGGCCTTGCTTTGGGTCAATACCCGTGGTTTCTGTATCTAAAACTATTTGTCTATGTGCCATATCGTCTTAAGCCTGACTCTGGTATCTTTCTATATTCACTTTATTGTACACAATATCAAGGTAAAACAGTGCAGAAAACCGTAGAGATTTACACCGATGGATCATGTTTAGGAAATCCAGGGCCTGGAGGGTATGGCATCGTGATGCGATACAACGGTCACGAAAAGCAATTAAGCCAAGGCTATACCCTAACAACAAATAATCGGATGGAAATGCTCGCTGCTATCGTTGCACTTGAAACCCTCACCCGCTCTTGTCACGTCATTTTGACAACCGATAGCCAATATGTGAAACAAGGTATTGAGTCATGGGTTGATAATTGGAAAAAGCGCGGCTGGAAAACCGCGGCTAAAAAACCAGTTAAGAATGTCGATTTATGGAAACGACTCGATGCGGCCTGCCAACAACACAGCGTAGAGTGGCGTTGGGTAAAAGGCCATAGCGGCAATAAATACAATGAGATTGTTGACGATCTTGCCCGCGAAGCAGCTGGCAGCGATCAATTACTTGAAGATACTGGTTACGACGGTAATTAAAGCCCCTTGAAATAAACTTGGCGCAGGTCGTTTTATATTTTTGTTATATGTTATAAGATTTGGATATAACAAAATATAAAGGATTCATTATGGCTCTGCGCATTCACTCTTTTTTTCATCAACAAAGCGCCACTCTCTGTTACTTAGTCAGTTGCGAAAGCACTAAGCAGTGCTTGCTGATTGATGCGCCAGCTGATTTTGATATGCCAAGTGGTGAGTTAAGTTTTATCACAGCCAATGAGATCATCAGCTACATAAAGACTGAGCAGCTGACATTGCAATGGCTCCTTGAAACTCATGCCCATGCTGACCATATCACCGCAGCAAGTTATATAAAGCAGCAATTACACGACACACACCCTTGTAAACTCGGCACGGGTGAAGGGATCACACAAGTGCAACAGCACTTTAGCCAACTTTATAATCTTGATATGCCATGTAATGGTGAACCTTTTGATGCTCTATTTACTGATAAAGCACAATTTCAATTAGGTGATTACACAGTAGATGTAATTGCCACACCGGGCCATACCCCTGACAGCGTGTGTTTTCACATTGATGGCAATGTATTTGTTGGTGACACCTTCTTTATGCCAGACAGTGGCACTGCCCGCTGTGATTTCCCAGGTGGCAGTGCCGGTGAGTTATATGACTCACTACAGCGAATTTTAGCGTTTCCTGACGATACGGTACTTTGGATGTGTCATGACTATCAACCAGATGGCCGTCCGCTGGCGAACAAAACCACAGTGAAAGAGCAGCGTGAGCAAAACATTCATTTAAAAGGCGATAAACAAAGCTTTATTGCGACTCGGGAAGGCCGCGATGCAACCTTGGCAGTACCAAAGCTGTTGCACCCTTCTATTCAATTAAATATTCGTGCAGGTCAGTATCCAAGTAAAACAGACACGCAACAACACTATTTAACTATCCCGCTCACAGTGCTGCTTTGATGTTTGCCTGAGCCCAGCTCCTTTCACTGGCGAAAATTGCGGCCTTGCATGCCATTTAGGTTTAATTGGTGTCAGCGGGGCCACACGTTTTCGAGCCACCAGCATATACACACTGCCCATTGGCTTTAAATATTGCTGGCCAAAACTGCGCCACGCCGCAAAACGTGACAAACGGTTGCCTCTTGCAAGCGATGAATGGATAAATCGCTCGTCCGAAATAATCTCAAAGCCTAATAGATTCAACCAGTCTTTTACTCGTGATGGCGTAAAAAAGCGCCCTGTCCAAGGTAACTTTTGGCGACTAAAAGGTAAAAGCTGCGCCAAGCCACACAAGCTAAACGGGTTAAAGCCCGTGATCACCAGATAGCCACCGGGAATTAAAGTACGGTGTGCTTCGCGTAAGATATGGTGTGGATCAGAATGATATTCTAAGCAATGCGATAATATGCAAGCATCAACACTGTGCTCATAAAAAGGTAGCTCGTCTACATCAGCAATAACACCGGTAAATAACCCCTGCTCTGCGACGCAAACTTGATGCTTT
Organism: Pseudoalteromonas sp. BZK2; assembly: GCF_014349195.1. NCBI lineage: Bacteria > Pseudomonadati > Pseudomonadota > Gammaproteobacteria > Alteromonadales > Pseudoalteromonadaceae > Pseudoalteromonas > Pseudoalteromonas sp. BZK2. The sequence continues at coordinate 44,519 of NZ_JACSOG010000029.1, forward strand.
ATAGGACTTTCACTGGTTGCCAGCTCACCACTTAAATTACCAAGTTTGAGCATGTGATAGCCAAACATGCGAGGCAGCCATGGTGTTAGCTTACGTTCAATTTCAGCGCGTAAATAGTCACCATGAGGGAACTGCTGCCAAGTGTATGGCTTAGGACCTTCTTGAAAACTAAGGGCTGGTTTCATTTTCTGAGCTCGTTATACTGTGTGTTAACTATCACTTTATAGAGCAATTAAACATGGTGCAAGTTAAAGCAATTAAAGCCTTTTCTGATAATTACATCTGGTGCATCAGCAATGAAGCTGAGCAAACAGCCTGGGTCGTCGACCCGGGTCAAGCAGAGCCTGTTTTAAACTATCTGAGCGAGCATAACTTAACACTTAGCGGTATTTTGATTACTCACCACCATTATGACCATACCGATGGTGTGGCTGCACTGGTTAAGGAATTTCGTGATATTCCGGTTTATGGGCCAAGACACAGCCCTTTTAAAGGCATTACTCATGGCGTATCAGAAGCGGATAAAGTCACTGTGTATGATTACACCTTTACCGTACTTGCAACACCTGGCCATACCCTAGACCATATTTGTTACATTAACGACGAATTAAGTTTTACTGGCGACACCTTATTTAGTGCTGGCTGCGGACGATTATTCGAAGGCAGCGCAGAACAAATGTGGCACTCGTTATGTAAACTAAGAGCCTTACCAGATGAGTGTAAAATCTACTGCACCCATGAATACACGCAAGCCAACTTAGCCTTCGCAAAAGCTGTAGAACCAAACAATGAGTACTTACTCAGCTACAGTGATGACGTTGATACGCTGCGCGCCAAAGACGAAATAAGTTTACCAACTCAATTAGGTGTTGAAAAACAAATAAATCCATTTTTACGTAGCAATATAGCAACAATCACTGATGAGCTGCCTGATGAGCTAAAAATTAATTTGGATCTGAATGAACCTTGGCAACGCTTTGCAGGTCTCAGAGCCTGGAAAGATAACTTTTAAAAAACGTAAACGCCGGTAGTTACAATTTTGTATATTTAGATCAGCATCTTGCAATAATAAGCTGACATAAACTGGTCATAAAGTGGCAATATGTTCTCAGAGCAGGTAATATTCGCCGAGTTTTTTTACCTGATGTATGGGTATATATGTATAAGTCTCCTTTAGTTTTATCACTTGCGCTGATTTTAAGTGGCTGTCAATTGACAGCTTCTGATTCAGCAAGTACAGATGTTGCGAGCAATAATGTTGAGCAACAATTAGACGGCGCAAGTCCGAGCGATATCAATGATGCATTGATGATCAACGCTCAATATCAACAATTAACCGATATTGATGAGCCGCCTCCTGTATTTGATGATGTATGGGAACGTATTCGCTATCAGCTTTCGATTGATGTGCCACAAAACCGCCCAGTTGTTGCTGAGCGTAACTATTATGCGCGTCATCAGGCCTATTTAGATCGTATCTCTAAGCGAGCTGAGCCTTACTTATACTTTATTGTAGAAGAAGTCGAAAAGCGTCAAATGCCAATCGAAATCGCGCTTTTACCTATTGTAGAAAGTGCGTTTGACCCATTTGGTTATTCACATCGCAGTGCTTCTGGCATTTGGCAATTTATGCCACAAACCGGTGAGCGTTTCGATTTAAAACAAAACTGGTGGTATGACGGTCGCCGTGACATTGTACAATCGACCCGCGCAGCGCTAGATTACTTATCATATCTACACAAAACCTTAGAAGGCGATTGGCTAAATGCCATTGCAGCCTATAACTCAGGTGAAGGTCGTTTACTGCGTGCCATTAAAAAGAACCGTAAAAAGCATTTACCAACGGATTTTTGGTCACTTGATTTACCAAGAGAGACCACTGCCTACGTACCTAAGCTATTAGCGCTGTCTGATCTAGTAAAACGCAGTGACGAATTTGGTGTTAAGTGGCAGCCAATAATTAATGCTCAAGTCGTTGAAGCAGTTAATGTAGGGAGCCAAATTGATTTAGCACTTGCCGCTGACATGGCAGGTATTAGCTTAACAGAGCTTTATCGTTTGAACCCTGGCTTCAATCGCTGGGCGACGGATCCTAATGGCCCACACTTTTTATTATTACCGTCTGATAAAGTTGAAGCGTTTACTGACAAGCTAGCTAAAACAGAGCAAAAAGACCGCCTACGCTGGCAGCAATATATTGTTGCGCGCGGTGACAGTTTATCTGTGATTGCGAAGAAGTTTTCGACAAGCACAAACGCGATTAAAACACTGAATAAGCTTTCATCGAATACTATTCGTGTTGGTCAGCAATTACTTGTGCCACTAAGCGATGGTGAGATTAATAGCCAGCATTTACCAAAGTCAGTGCGTATGGCAGCTAATAAAGCAACACGTAAAAAACTTAGCCATAAAGTGGCTAGTGGCGATACACTGTGGGATATCAGCCGTGAGTACGATGTCACCATAGCTGAACTTGCAACATGGAATAAGCTGAAAAAAGACGCGGTACTGCGTGTTGGTCAAAAGCTAACTGTGTATAAGCAAGAAAAATCACAACTTGCTGCTACACAAATCAAAGAGCGCACCATTACCTATAAAGTTCGTCGTGGTGACTCGTTAGCGCGCATTGCTGCTAAGTTTAATGTGTCTGTAGAAGATATTATTAAATGGAATTCATTAGCTGGGCAAAAATACATTCAACCTGGGCAAAAGCTTAAATTAAAGGTTGATGTTCGAAGCGCTTAATTGCTTAATTTAATATCAAAAAAAAGAGCGCCTAATGGCGCTCTTTGTCTCTCTCATTTAGTATTTATGCTTCAAAGTCCATAAGTGTAATAACTCATTGGCAATGGTCGCTGCAGCAATCGCTGTTAGTTCACTTTGGTCATAGGATGGAGATACTTCAACCACATCCATACCGACCATATTAATGCCTTTCAATGCACGAAGTACTTTGAGTACTTTATCGCTGGTTAAGCCACCACATACTGGAGTGCCTGTCCCTGGAGCGAATGCGGGATCAAGGCAGTCAATATCAAAGGTTAGATACACAGGTAAGTCACCCACACGTGCTTTAATTTGCTCTGCGATATCTTGTGCAGGCAAATCATTAGCTGCCATTGCATCAATCACTGCAAACTCATGTTTGCTTTGATCAAAATCAGTACGAATACCGATTTGAATGCTGTGATCAACATCAATAAGCCCTTCCATCGGCGCATGATAAAACATGGTACCGTGATCATAGCGAGAGCCATTGCTGTAAGTATCTGTGTGGGCATCAAAATGCACTAATGCCATCTTACCATGTTGCTTAGCATGGGCACGCAGTAGCGGCAAAGTCACAAAGTGGTCGCCACCTAAACCTAATAATGTTTTACCTTGACGAAGAATTTGCTCAGCGGCTAATTCTAACTGCGCGGTAAAATATTCTGGGTCGCCTACTGGGTAAGTAAAATCACCCGCATCAGCTAATTTTAAACGCTCAAACAACGGAAACGTCCATGGGTACTTGGTTTCTTCCCATGCCAGGTGCACTGAGGCACGACGAATTGCGTCAGGGCCTAAACGTGCACCAGGGCGACCTGAGGTCGCCAAATCAAAGGGTAGACCTAACACCACTACATCGGCATCGATTGCAGTGATGTTTTGCACCATTGGCTGACGTAAAAACGTCATGCCGTTTGAGTACAATGAATGATCTGTGTGGTCAAACAATGTCGACATTGCTTATAACTCTTCTAAATAAGTGTAACCATTTAAGCCAGTTTGCAGCTCATCTAATACGCTTTGCTGCTCAGTTTCTGGCAATTTAGCTGCCACCAGCTGGGCGTAAGACTGCTGGAAGCTTTCTACATCTAAATGTACGTAACGCATCATGTCTGCAACGGTATCACCTTCGTTAACTTCAGTGATTTGCGCTTGACCTTGCTCATCCATTTTTATAATTGCACTGTGTGTGTCGCCAAATAAGTTATGCATGTCACCTAAAATCTCCTGATAAGCACCCACTAAGAAAAAACCCATTAAGTAAGGTTTTTCTTCGCTAAATGCTGGCACAGGTAATGTGCTTTCAATACCTTGACCGTCTACATAATGCTCCATAGCACCGTCTGAATCGCAGGTAATATCAAGTAACACGGCTCGTTTTTGTGGTGCTTCTGTTAAACCACTTAGCGGTAGAACAGGAAACACTTGGTCAATACCCCATGCATCCGGTAATGACTGGAACAATGAAAAGTTCACAAAAAACTTATCTGCTAAACGCGCATTTAATTCATCAATAATCGGGCGATGAAAACGGTTTTTGTTATCCATATGTTTGTTTAGTTCATAACATACACGTAAGTTAACTTGCTCCGCCCATGCTCGCTCTGTTAAATCTAACAAACCAAGTGCAAACTGATTATGTGCTTCGGCTAAATCGCCTTGGCTATCGTGATAGATTTCAATTAATGCACGGTCATCATTGTCACCACTTAACTGTTGCCATGATGTCCACATATTCTTTAACAATAGGGGTGCATCAGCGGCTGGCGCTTGAATGTCTTCAGGTACATAGCTTTCGGTGCCGATAACATTCGAGATCAATACAGCATGGTGCGCTGTTAACGCACGACCTGATTCAGAAATAATGCGCGGCATTGGCTGCTCATATAACTTACAGGTATCACCGATGGTGTATACAATGTTATTAGCGTATTCACTTAGGCTGTAGTTCATTGAGTTATGAGACTGGCTACGAGTACCGTCGTAATCTACCGCTAAACCGCCACCCACATCTAAACAGTCAATTTGTGCACCTAACTTGCGTAACTCACAGTAAAAACGCGCAGCTTCACTCACACCTAAACGAACATCGCGGATGTTTGCCATTTGCGAGCCAAGGTGAAAGTGTACAAGTTGGATCAGATCAAGTTGATCAGACGCTTTTAAGCGATTAACCACACTGAGTACTTGCGATGCCGACAAACCAAATTTTGATTTTTCGCCACCACTTGCTTGCCACTTGCCCTTACCTTGCGACGCTAAACGTACACGAATACCAATGCGTGGCTTTACGTTTAACTCTTTTGCTTGGCTAAGCACCATGTCTAGCTCAGACAGTTTTTCAAGAACAATGTAAACCTTGTGGCCTAGCTTTTCGCCAATCAGTGCTAAACGAATGTATTCTTGGTCTTTATAGCCATTACACACAATAACAGCACTGGTTTTTTCTGCCATTGCTAATACAGTTAATAGCTCAGGTTTACTGCCCGCTTCTAGACCCAATTGTTTCTTTTCAATATCAGCTTGGCTTGCAACAATTTCTTCAACAACTTCACGCTGTTGGTTTACTTTAATTGGGTAAACAAGCAAATAGTCTTTCGGATAACCATAATTTTCAATCGCCGTGTTAAATGCCTGACATAAGCTATGTACACGATGATGTAAAATTTGTGGAAAACGAACTAGCGCAGGCAAGCTTAAGCCTTTGTCTTGTAATTGCTGTGCGATATCGATTAGTGCAATGGTTTGCTCTGGGGCATGGGCCTTTGGCGCAACATACACATCACCTTGATCATTAATACCAAAGAAACCTTGGCTCCAATGACGAACATTGTAACTCGTGCGAGCTTGTTCTAGTGATGTTGTTTCTTTCATCTATCTTTCTCTTTTATTTTAGTAGTGCCGAATTCGGCAAGGGTTGTTGCCGCGCATTAAAAGAAAAATAGTGATTCAAGTCCAACAAGAATTTTTACTCGTAACGAGTGATTTTTGATGTGAAAAGCTAATCAACATCCCTGAATGTTTTTAAACCCTATTTCAAGGGACAGTCACTGAAAATAGTATTTAATAGGATCACATTCAAAGGGACAGTCACTGTAGAAAATATATACGGGTAGATTACCTTTTCATATTGATTTTAATGGGCTGGTATTACTTTTGTGATTTCATCAGCGGCTGAAGAATTTGACCCTAACCGTCTCCACGCTTCATATTGCTTATTATCATGCCAAGTAATACCTATGTACTCTTGCCAGTTTTCGTAGTCTTTTGTACGATATTTTTCAACACCGCAACCTCCTGCGCCAAAAGAGGTGCGGCAAATTCTTACAGTAAGATAGGTGCCATCAAAATTCAGCTGCGATTGCTTATCAGCGCAAATACTTAAAGGACGAGTAGGAAATATAAGAATAACTTTTGTTTTTATAGTGCCATTATGGTTGAAGACACCAGAAAGACTGTAGCATGAGTTTAAATAGAGCTTAGTACTATTAATAATAAGGTCTGGTTGCCGACTCTGAGAAGTAATGGATATCTGTGAACTATCACCACAAGCAGCAATCAGAAAGAGCGTAACAAAGCCCAATAGTTGTAAGGTGAATTTATAAATAAAGATGACCTCACTAAAACATAGCTTACCACCTAAATTACTGATTTAGCCCAAGCTCCATAAACAAACTTTGTGGATTTTCGTTGTAATTACCAAACGGACCACAACGATTAAAACCTAAGTTTTCATATAAGCTAATTGACTCTGTTTGTTTAGGACCTGTTTCAAGACGAATAAGCGGTATTAGTTGCTCACCAGCTTGATGTAATAATATCTGCATAATTCGACGTGATAACCCTTTACCACGGTAGCTTGGTTTTACATATAAGCGGCGGATTTCACCATAAGGAGGGTTGCCTTCTTGCATAACGATTGCGCCGCATGCAACGATACCATCTTCATTTTTTAAGCCTATAGCATAAACATTAGGCTCAGCTAGCTCTTCAACACTTAAAGATTGAGCGGTAGCAACAGGGTATAGTGAGTTTATGAGTCGGTCTATATCAGAAAACACGCTTACTACTTCAGGATCATGTGGATTTAAATCGACTAACTGCATAAAACTCCCATTTTTATATGTCTTTTTTGTTAACTATGTGAACAATAGTATCGGATATTTCCATTATCCTCTACTGTAGTTTTCAATAATGATTTTATAGGTACTGTTCGGACCGACATACTATCTCTAAGTTCAACAGTATGTAACCAAAAAAACGCCAAGTTGATAAAAACTAAAGTCTAAACTACACCACACCATTCAAGGTTAATAATTTATACCTATAGATTTTTTACCAGAGGTCACTTCAGAGTTCGTAAAGCCTTTTTAAAGGGACAGTCATTTAAAACCAACAACTATTGTATTTTTAAAATCTGAAGGCAGTAATTTAAAAATATAAAGGTGAGTCAAAAAAATTACTAAACTTATTCTGTAATTATGTTTAGCTAGTGTGCTTCAGAGAGAATAGAGCTTTGACTTTAGCCTTCTAGGGCTAATTATTTCAAACAATTAAATTTAAAGCGTGAAGATACTAGCGATTTGAAATTACGTTAAAATAAACCTAGAAACTTAACTCGCTAATAAAGTTCGGCTATTTGTAATGTTACTTCGTCGCTTGCGAGCTGTTTTAATACAATAACTTTCAATAGCACCCACTCGACCTGCAGCTCCATGAAATAAGTTTTCAAATTGAGTTGTTAGTTTTAACCATTTTTCCGGTTCGAAATTCAGCCTTTCAAGAATAGGAGGTAAATGATGCTCTATATATCCCGGCTTATCCGCGCTGATACAACGCCCAGTTTGCTCTACCAGTAACAAGTATGACTTT
>NZ_JACSOG010000030.1:0-51414 GCF_014349195.1 Pseudoalteromonas sp. BZK2
AGGTGCAAGAGCAGGCGCAGTTAACACTGCAGTAAACAACGCCCCCTTCTAGGGGGCTAATGCAAAGCCACCTTCTTTAGAAGGTGGATCTTTTACTTTTAAAAGGCTATAGCACTTAGTGTTTTATGTTGAGTTTATTTCAACGCTGAAATTCAATTGAGGGTACTGAACCCTAAGTTTGAAATATGGTTTTTCAGCTTTCATTAAGTTAATGTCTTGGTGTGTAATACATAAATTAATCTACTGAAATAACTCAATAGGCAATTGAATTGAAGTTTAATCACATATACCAAGATGTTATTGTCAATGAAGTGAAGTTAAAACGCGCTGGGAGTGAGTTTCAAGTGTTTGTTACATTCCAAACTCAATCGGAGACTCTACATGTTGTACTTAATGGAGTCCGAGAGATTGATAATATTTCTGATTTGTTAGAAGCAAAACAACTTTGGCTCGAATATAGCGAATCTGATCAAGCTGAGTATGGCAAATTTACCCTAGGTATTTCACATGAGAGTTATACGGAAATTTGCTTTGACTCATTAGGTTAAGAGCCTTGTAAGCTACCTCGGTATAAAAATAGTGCTTGGTAGCAATTGCTTACATTCTTATGTTGAGGAAAATAATGCTGCAAGAATTAGATAATTGGAGAAATTCAAAATCTAAAATTTTGACAATTGAAAAGCTCAAGGTGGTTCTCTCTGCTCAATTGGGTGAGCCAATTAAAGCTCAATACATCGAAATTAAAGGCAATGGCCTTATAGCAAGAGCAACACTTTGGGAAAATGGTAACCTTGTATTAAAAGCAGTTAGTTGTCAGTCTGATAAGCAGGTAATTTTAAAACATCTGAATTCATGTGAGGCATGGCAAATTGACGATGAACTTAACTGGTGGTTGAGTCAAATTGTTATTTACGAACCTTCATAATCGATACAGTTGAGTAATTAGTCTTGGCTCAAAACTTACAGCTTAAAGCTTTGAACTTAAAGCTCGTTTTAAAGCCTACATTCATCCAATTTATGCTTTACTCATAAAGCCTTAAATGGATTTGATGATTGCATGAGTTACTTAAAAAACTTTATAACTAAATTTGTTTTCATGATGCAGAAGCGGCCGGGGTTGATGGCGGTGTTGGCTTTTTGTAGTGGTGTAGCAAGCTATGTCTTTGTTGAACGAAAAGAATCGTTTTCGCAGCTTATCTCTATTTTGTTATTAGTCACTTGGTTGTGGTTGTTAATAGATAACTGGCTAAGAGATAAGGTAGAGGAGCGTTTTGGTGTGGCGGTGTCGCCTAATGTGATGCGCTTTGCGCTGCAAGTTGTGCAGCAAGAAAGTTTGTTTTTTGCTTTACCATTTTTCTTAGCGGTGACTACTTGGGACCATGGTCAGGCCGCGTTTACCGCTTTAATTATACTTTGTGCGTTCGTTTCTGTTGTTGATCCTCTCTATTATAAAAAGCTTGCAAGGCACAGTGTCTGGTTTAGTGTGTTTCATAGCTTTTCTTTGTTTGTCGTGCTGTCGGTTACCTTGCCTATTTTATTAAAGTTAACGACCAGCCAAAGTTTTGAAATTGCACTAATAACAGCTGTTATTTTAACGGTCCCCAGTCTTGGCAATTTGATGCCTAATGCTAAATGGTGGCGTTTTCCGTTGTTGGTGTTATTGCTTTGTTCATTAGGTGCCGGGCTTTGGCAATTACGTAGTTTTGTGCCACCTGCAGCACTGCGTTTAACCGATATGAGTATGTCATATCAGCTAGATGCACAAGCTCGTAAACCGCTTTCGCCAATAACAGAACTCACTGAGCAGAGCTTACATGAAAACGGTCTATATAGTTTTAGTGCGGTAAAAGCACCGCGAGGTTTAAATGAGAAAATCTTCCACGTTTGGGTGCATAATCGAAAAGAAGTTGACCGTATAGCCTTGGATATTTCTGGTGGTCGTAAAGAGGGCTATCGAGCGTGGAGCCATAAAACGAATTTCCCTGCTAATGCTGCAGGGAAATGGGTCGTCAAAGTGGTTACCGAGTCTGGGCAGCTGATAGGGCAAAGAAGGTTTGAGGTTTCAGAAGTTTAGCTGTCAGCTTTCAGCCGTCAGTTTTTAGCTGATAGTTTTAATACGGATTTTTCCCTTCACCTACCAACACACTGAATATTCTTAAATCTAGTTCTAGTTGATGATATTGCGGCTCCATGTGGCAGCAAAGTTGATAGAAGGCTTTGTTGTGGTCTTTTTCTTTAAAGTGAGCCAGCTCATGTACGACGAGTGCTTTGAGAAGTGGTTCAGGTGCGCGAAGCAGGTCGCTATTAATGGCAAGATCGTGTTTTCGGGTTTTACCTTGCATACGAAAAGTATGGGTGCCTAAGGCATTTGTGACCATATCGCCTTGTTTTTTGAATGCGGCACGACCAAAAGGCAGGGCATTTTTAAGGTAGCGCTTTTTTAGTTCAGTGGCGTAATTGTATAAAGCTTTATCGCTGGTAATGCTATGCGCATCAGGGTATTTGCCTTTAAGGTATTTTGCGGCCCTGTCGCCATTAAATAGCTGTAACACTTGCTCAATGATTTGAGGCGGGTAACTTTGAAAATAACGGCTGTAATCTTTCATGTTTTCTCTGATAAATCGGGCGCTAAAATAAACTGCTTTGGCTTGCTTCGCGTTCACCTATAAAGGGCGCAAGCACGGGGTGATTGTAACCTAAATCTTGGCAAAACTGTCTTGCTAAAAGTGGTGACTGGCGATTATCTGCGGTATGAAAAAACAAATAGGGTGATTTTCCTTCATCAAGCCATTGTTTTACTTTTTTCAGCCATGGCTGGTAATACGACTTGTATTCATGTTCAAGACTGCCAACCACAAAGCGCAGCATAGGCTGATTTCCTGTTGCAATGGCATGCACAGGTAAATAAGGCTTTTTCTTTTGCGCATCAATGAGTGCATCGGTATCGGCGGGTACGGCAAATAAAGCGCGGGTATCCATACTGATGCGATCTATATTATTTTCAATTAACAGCTGATTTAAGCGAATTTCTGCATCATCTTTATTAAAGAAGCCGGGGTGACGGACTTCTACACCGTAACTAAGTTGCTTGGGGAGTTGTGCAATAAAATTTGCAAGAAGGGGTAGGGCATCTGGTCCAAAGGCGCGGGGTAGCTGTAACATGATTTGCCCCGTTTTAGCAAAAATTGGCTCAAATAAGTTTAGCCATGCATTAAGCTCACTAGTTATATTCGTCAGTTGTAATTCGTGACTAAAACGCCGATGAAACTTAAACGTAAATTTAAAGTCTTCGGGTACCGCATCATGCCAGCGTAATAATGACTCATGACTTGGGTCAGCATAAAAACTGGTGTTGCCCTCGACTGAGTTAAAGCATTGCGCATACTCACTGAGCATGTCGGCGCTTTTACAGTGACTAGAGAGCAAATTTCCTTTCCATGCGGTGCTAGACCACTGCGGACAACCTAAATACAGCATTAAATCAACCAATAAATTTAAACTTTAGCTAGTGTATCAAAAGAAATGTTTGCTCAGAAGTCGGGGTGTATATTTAGCCCCCGACAGGCACTGCTGGCACTCGCATTTTGCGATGGTTTGGGTATAATGCTCTGCCTTAAATGATTACTTTGTATAGTGGCTTTTGCTCTCAAAATAGCGAACTCTTAAGAGCAGGCGGCTATAAGTCTTTAACTGACAGGAATACTATGCGCTCTATATATTGCGGACAGCTAAATAAATCTCACGTAGATCAAGAAGTTGAACTATGTGGTTGGATCAACAAACGCCGTGACCTTGGTGGTCTTATCTTCGTCGATTTACGTGACAGAGAAGGTTTAGTACAAGTTGTTTTTGATCCTGAAGTAGAAGGATTAATGGATACTGCGAATAAACTACGTCAAGAGTTTTGTGTGCAGTTAAAAGGTGTTGTTCGCGCACGCCCTGATAGCCAAGTAAATAAAGACATGGCAACAGGTGAAGTTGAAATTTTAGGCACAAGCTTAACTATCATCAACCGTTCAGAGCCATTACCACTTGATTTTAATCAGCAAAACTCTGAAGAGCGCCGTTTAAAATACCGTTACTTAGATTTACGTCGTCTTGAAATGAGCGACCGTATCAAACTTCGTGCAAAAGCGAGTAGCTTTGTGCGTCGTTTCTTAGATGACAACGGTTTCCTAGATATCGAAACACCAGTACTAACAAAAGCAACACCAGAAGGTGCCCGTGACTACTTAGTACCTAGCCGTGTTCACAAAGGTAGCTTCTACGCTTTACCTCAGTCACCACAGTTATTTAAACAATTATTAATGATGTCGGGCTTTGACCGTTACTATCAAATTGTTAAATGTTTCCGTGACGAAGACTTACGTGCTGACCGTCAGCCAGAATTCACACAAATCGATTTAGAGACGTCATTCATGAGCTCTGATGAAGTGCGTGCAATGACTGAGAAAATGATCCGCGAAATGTGGCAATCATTACTAGACGTTGACCTAGGCGACTTCCCAGTAATGCCATACAGCGAAGCAATGCGTTTATATGGTTCTGATAAACCAGACCTACGTAACCCAATGCAACTTGTAGACGTTGCTGATTTAGTAAAAGACGTTGAGTTTAAAGTATTCTCTGGTCCTGCTAATGACGAAAAAGGCCGTGTTGCTGTATTAACTGTACCAGGCGGTGCTGAGCTTTCTCGTAAACAAATCGACGATTACACTAAATTCATCGGTATCTATGGCGCGAAAGGCCTAGCATGGATGAAAGTGAACGACCGTGCAGCGGGCGTTGAAGGTGTACAATCACCAATCGCTAAGTTCTTAAACGAAGAAGTGATCAACCAGTTACTTGAGCGTACTAACGCACAATCTGGCGACATCATTTTATTTGGTGCTGACAAGCGCAATGTTGTAAACGAAGCAATGGGTGCGTTACGTCTTAAGATTGGTGTTGATTTAGGCATTACTGATCTCGATAGCTGGAAACCATTATGGGTTGTTGACTTCCCAATGTTCGAAGAAGACGACGAAGGTACATTGCATGCGGTTCACCACCCATTCACTGCACCAAAAGGTATTTCTCCTGAAGAGCTTGAAGCAAACCCAGCTGGTGCACTATCAGATGCATACGACATGGTATTAAACGGCTACGAAGTTGGTGGTGGTTCGGTACGTATTCACAATGCAGAAATGCAAGAAACAGCATTTAGAATTTTAGGTATCGAAGCGCAAGAGCAGCAAGACAAGTTTGGCTTCTTACTTGATGCACTTAAATATGGTACGCCACCGCATGCGGGTCTTGCGTTTGGTCTTGACCGCTTAGTTATGCTGCTATGCGGTACTGATAATATTCGTGACGTTATTGCTTTCCCTAAAACAACGCAAGCATCATGTTTATTAACAGATGCACCAAGCAAAGCAAATGCCGATGCATTAACTGAGCTTGCTATTGATGTTGTAGCGAAAGACGCTGAATAATTCATAAGCTGATCAACGAAAACCCTAAGGTGTATGCCTTAGGGTTTTTTTGTGCTTAAATGAATATTTAGTATGTTCTTCAAGGAAAGAGTATGAATATCAGTGCAACTTTTTTAGGTTATTTTGTACTTGTTCTGTTCCCACTGTTTGCCGCTATCAGCTATTACTTAGGTAAGCGTAAAACCTCAACACCAATCGTGGTGGCAATTATTGGTGGCTTACTAGGGCTAATTCCATTGTTTGGTCTTATTTTTATTGCTGTACTTGCGCTTAAACAAGATATTGAGACCACCGCGTGATTGCAAGCCATTCCCTTTATTTTGAGCATACCTTTGAAGCAAACCTTGCAGGGCAAACATTTTCGCATTGCGAATTTGAGCAATGTGAATTTATCGACTGTGACTTTAGCAATAGTCAGTTTGAAAACTGCCGGTTTATAGAGTGTGAGTTTAAAAATTGTAATTTAGCTACGCTTGGGCTTAGATACACCTCGCTTGAAGAAGTAAGCTTTAAACAGTGTAAATTAACCAGTGTTCGTTTTACTGATGTTGATTGGCCGCTACTCGCCAGCCGTGCTCCAGTGAGTTTTGTTGGCTGTGAACTTAGCCACAGCAGCTTTTTTGAACTTAGTTTAAAAGCTTTAAAAATGCGTAGCTGTTTTGCCAAAGATGTTGATTTTAGACATGCAGATTTAACATCTGCTGATTTTACTGATACGGACTTTCGTGACAGTTTGTTTCAACAAACCAACCTCAGTAAAGCTAATTTTATTGGTGCCAGTCATTTCGCCATTGATATAACAGCTAACAATATCAGTAAGGCCAAATTTGAACGTTATGCCGCTTTGGATTTATTAGCAGGGCTCGATATAGAGCTGGTGGATTAAATATTATTACTAATTAAGGTTAAGGAAAGTTATGGATTTAAGCCCCATCACCTTAGAAGGTCAATTTGTTAAATTAGTGCCGTTAACGCTTGAGCACCGTGATGCTTTAGTAAACGCCGCTTCAGATGGAAAGCTTTGGGAGCTTTGGTTTACCTCAGTGCCCAATGAAGAACGTGTTGACGATTATTTAAATATGGCGTTTGAACAACAGTCACTTGGTCGCGCAATACCATTTGCTGTCATCGATAAACACACCGATGAGGTGATAGGCTCAACTCGCTTTTGTAATATCGACAGTAAAAACCGCCGTTTAGAAATTGGCTATACCTGGTATGCCAAGCGTTTTCAGCGTACTGGAGTTAATACTGAATGTAAAAAACTGCTACTGAGTTATGCATTTGAAACACTTAATGTGATTGCTGTTGAGTTTCGTACCCATTGGCATAACCAGGCTTCGCGCAATGCCATTGCTCGCTTAGGAGCGAAACAAGATGGGGTGCTTCGTAATCACCAAATTATGGCCGATGGATGCGTACGCGACACCGTGGTGTTTTCAATTATTGATGGTGAGTGGCCGATGGTTAAACGTAGCTTAGAATTCAAATTAGCATGTTAAATATTAAAAAGCCGGCGCTATTGCTCGCTTTAACGCTTTGCGGGCAAACAGCCTTTGCAAATCAAACAGAGACACTGTTTGATACTGAGCGGGCACGCCATATTCCGGTGACCATTACAACAGCCGATAGCAAATGCACGATAAAGAAGAAATGCCCCGTGGCGTTTATTGGGGCAGGCTATGGTATGGCACATACAGACTATCAATTTGCCCAGCAGGCCTTTCATCAGCATGGTTACTTAACGGTTGAAGTTGCTCATGAGTTAAAAGGCGATCCGAGTTTAAACCCTGAGCCACCCTACATGACCACCCGTATGGAAAACTGGCACCGTGGTGTACAAACCCTTGAGTTTTTAGCCGTAGAACTTGCAAAGCGATACCCTGCGTATGACTTTAATCAGCTCACTTTATTTGGGCACTCAAATGGCGGTGATATTGCAGCGTTATATGCCGCTATTTATCCTGCTAAGGTGGCTAAGCTGATCACCCTTGATCATCGTCGGATGCTGACCCCAAGAAACAAAAATATTGCTGTACTGACACTACGCGGTAGCGATTACCCAGCAGATGACAACGTATTGCTAACGCCGCAAGAACTTGCTATGTACCCAGTGACGCAAATTAAGCTTAAAGATTCGCGCCATAACGATATGTATGATGGTGGCCCAAAAGCGCTTGTAGAACGAATGAGTAAAGAGCTCAACGCATTTTTACTTGCTAATAAATAGCAAATGATTTGTTGCTTGATCTGTATCAAAGTTAAGGAGCTAAGCAAGGTGGAGCGGACATAAGTCCTTATGTTTTTACCTGTGTTTCTCTATCCTCGCGAAGCGCTATAATGAAGAAATGCTATGCTTAGCACAGACTTCTTGAACCTTATTCACTGGAAAAGACAAATGCAACATTTACCTACCGTTGATTATAAAGCGAGCGATGCGGCCGCTCAATTTGTTGAGTCACTAAGAAACACAGGTTTCGGTGTACTAAAAAATCACCCAATCCCTCAGTCATTAGTTGAGTCTATTTACAAAAATTGGCAAGAATTCTTTAATTCTGAGCAAAAGCACGAGTTTTTATTTTCAAAAGAAACACAAGATGGTTACTTCCCACCATCAGTGTCAGAAGTTGCAAAAGGCTTTACCGTTAAAGATATTAAAGAGTACTACCACGTTTATCCAAAAGGCCGTGTTCCAGCACAGCTAGAAGAAGAAATTCGTGAGTACTACCGTTTAGCCAATGAGTTTGCAGCAACATTATTAAGTTGGGTTCAAGCTGAAGCACCAGAAGAGGTGCGTGCTAAGTTCTCTATTGACCTTAAAGATATGATTGCTAACTCTGAGCAAACACTCCTGCGTATTCTTCACTACCCACCAATGACAGGTGATGAAGAGCCAGGTGCAATCCGTGCAGCAGCGCATGGCGACATCAACTTATTAACTGTATTACCTGCGGCAAATGAGCCAGGTTTACAAGTACAAACAACAGATGGCGGTTGGTTAGACGTACCATGTGATTTTGGTAACTTGATCATCAATATTGGTGACATGCTACAAGAAGCGTCAGGTGGTTACTTCCCATCAACAATTCACCGTGTGATCAACCCAACGGGTAAAGCGTCAACGAAATCACGTATTTCGTTACCATTATTCTTACATCCGCGTCCTGATGTTGTGCTTTCTGAGCGCTACACAGCAGACAGCTACTTACAAGAGCGTTTACGCGAACTTGGTGTTAAGTAAAGATTGAGTATGAGAACAAAGCGGCATTAGAGCCGCTTTTTTTATGCCTGAAATTTGTCTGCTAAGTTCAGCATTAAGTGTTAGTTTGCAAATAATTCCATGCATTATTGACTATCCTAGGTATAATGCGCGCACTTCGCCGAATCGGCTGAAATTTTTAAAGAGAGATAGTATGAGTTTTGATGGGTTAGGTTTATCACCAGCTTTAGTAAATGCAGTTTTAGAAAAGGGCTATGAAGCACCAACGCCTATTCAATCACAAGCTATCCCTGCGATCATTGAAGGCCGCGATGTTATGGCCGCAGCGCAAACTGGTACAGGTAAAACAGCAGGTTTTACACTGCCGTTAATTGAGCGTTTGTCAAAGGGCCCTAAAGCGGGTGGCAACAAAGTACGCGCATTAGTATTGGCTCCAACTCGCGAGTTGGCTCTACAAGTAAGCGAAAATGTTGAGCAATATGCTAAGCATTCAAATGTTAGCTCATTTGTTGTTTATGGTGGCGTTAAAATTAACCCACAAATGATGCGCCTTCGTAAAGGTGTTGATATTTTAGTGGCCACACCTGGTCGTTTATTAGATCTACACAATCAAAATGCTGTTAAGTTTGATGATTTAGAAGTGCTGATCCTTGATGAAGCAGACCGTATGCTTGATATGGGCTTTATTCATGACATCAAACGTATCATTGCTAAATTGCCTGCTAAACGTCAAAACCTGATGTTCTCAGCGACGTTCTCTGATGAAATTCGTGAACTTGCAAAAGGGCTCATTAATGACCCCGTTGAGATTTCAGTTGCGGCAAAAAACACCACGGCTAAAACGGTTACTCAATCTGTTTATGCGCTAGATAAATCACGTAAAACAGCATTGCTTAGCCACCTGATCCGTACTAACGATTGGCAGCAAGTATTGGTATTTTGTCGTACTAAGCATGGTGCGAACCGTTTAGTTAAGCAGCTTGAACGCGATGATATTGTCGGCGCTGCCATTCACGGGAATAAATCACAAGGCGCTCGTGTTAAAGCACTCGAAGGCTTTAAATCGGGTGAAGTGCGCGTACTAGTTGCAACCGATATCGTTGCCCGTGGTCTTGATATTGTTGAGCTACCTCACGTTGTTAACTACGATCTACCGAATATTTATGAAGATTACGTACACCGTATTGGCCGTACAGGCCGAGCGGGTGCATCGGGTCATGCTATTTCGTTTGTAACAGTAGATGATGCCGACGATTTATATGGTATTGAGCGCTTTATTGGTGAGCTTATTCCGCGTGCAACCGAAGCAGGTTTTGAGCCAAGCAAACCGGTTGCTGAAAAGCCGCTAGATACGCGTCCTATCAAGCCGAAAAAGCCAAAGAAACCGAAAAAGCCAAAAGCACCAGCTCAAGATGGTCAAGGTGCAGCAAAACCTGCACAAAAGCTAAAACCTAAATCGCAAAAGCGTCCTTCACAAGGTAAGTGGCAGGGTAAGGGTAAAGAGCAAGGCCAAAACCAAAAAGGCGCTAACAACGTGAATAAATCAAATAACACTAAACCAACAGGTAATAAACCTGCGGGTAATCGTCAGCGTGTATCGGGGCCATCTCGCCCAAGACGTAAGCCCGCTGCGGATAGTTAATAGCAGTAAAAACAAAAAACGCGCAATTGCGCGTTTTTTGTTTTAAATGAGTTTAATGCAATATAAGGTGGCGACACCAATAAAGAGTGTCACGGTGACACTTAACAAAGTGCCCAGCATGACATATTCAGTGAGTTGTTTTTCGCTACTTTCTTTTAAATCACCAAATCGGAAGATAGACTTGGCCGCTAGCAGAAAGCCCACGCCGCCGTATTCACCTAGCAAGATAAAGCTCAACATCAACACTCGCTCGAGCAAGCCGATAAAATGCCCCGCAGCAGGAATACTGCCTTCATTGTTTATCTGAATATTGATTTTCTCTAGCATCATGCGAATAAACACAGAGCTTGGGTTGAGCACTAACAAATAAGCTGCAATAACAAACAAGGTATCGAGGGCAATCAGCTTCTGCCACGCTAAACTATAAAATTCATTCTTATCACTAAGCCAAACGCTTAGCATTACAATCACAATAAGATGCGCCAACTGGTCGACTAAAAACGGCACTACGCCTTTACTTGAATACGACTTTGCCAAGTCAATGACATAGTGGCTTAGCATAATCGCAACCGTTGCTAACAATACACGAGAGAACTCTTGCCAGCCGTAAGTGTATTCCCATAGTGTGAGCACAGCTAAAGAGGTCACGCCGTGTGTTAATACGTGCAAATAGAGTTTACTGGCACGAAAGTGACGGTTGTTTCTGTCGTGTACCCAGCTCATTGGCTGCCAATAAAAGTCTGCAAGTAAGTGGCCCAATACTAATGCGGTGAGTAATAGAGCAAAACTGGTCATAACAATCCTTTGAGTGTGGTTTGGCTGTAATTTATAAAGCGCTCGATAAGTTGATAATGCGCCAGGTTGAGTAACTTAGTGACATTCTCTCGGCTAGTATTAAGCTCTTTGGCAAGCTCTGCATGGCTGTTGTTCTCAGCGGTTAAATAATAAAACAGGGCATTGGCCTGCTTTTGACTCATTTTTTCAAGCAGGACTTCGATAAGCGCAATATTAAGCGCAAAGGCTTCTTCAACGGTGTTGTTTTCAATATTTAACACTAAGCGTTGCTGGCTCATATTATCTAAACCACGGCCTGATAAAGTATAAGCACTGCCTGTGGCTGTTTTAATATCGGCGCGGGGGTTGTCAAGTGAGCCAATAGCCAAGCTTTGTCGCAGCTCGTAATTGGTTGCTTTCATTTGCAAATACAACAAGATGGCTGCATGACATACAAGCTCTGGCTCTGTTAGCTGTATTTGTAATGCATCGCCACGGTAAATGGTAAAGCTTGCATTAAAACGCTTGGCAACAAAGCGCAAGCTTTGATCAAGCTGATAAAGCATGGCGTCGTATTCTTGCTGTGGAATTTTTTGTGATTTAATTAAATCACCGCTGATCACCGCAATCATTATGATCCCTTAGATTAAGTAACTTAATTTAGTTACATCGCAATAAGTAACCAAATTTGGTTACTTTGTTTTATGTAACCAATTTAGGTTACTTTTTCGTAAATATCAACCTAGATATGCTACAGTGAACACAAATCACTAAAAACAGAAAATTTATGTCAGCAGTTGATAAGCCAAAAGTCGGTATCTTTGTAGATGTACAAAACATTTATTACACCTGTAGAGAAAGCTACAAGAAAAACTTTGACTACAATGCCTTTTGGGCACAAATGAGCGAACGCTACCAAATTGATTGCGCCATTGCGTATGCAATATATCGGGGCGATGAAAAGCAATCGCAGTTTCAAAATATTCTGCGCGCAATTGGTTTTGAGGTAAAACTGAAACCTTTTATTCAGCGCAAAGATGGCAGTGCAAAAGGGGATTGGGATGTTGGCATTACCATTGATATGCTAGAGCATGCCAAGCAGCTCGATAAATTGGTATTGCTTTCGGGTGATGGTGATTTTGCCTTATTACTTGGTCACTTAGCGAATAAGTATCAGCTACCGTGTGATGTCTATGGAGCAGAGCACCTCACCGCAGATATTTTAAAGCAAGCCGCCGGTGAATTTCATTGTATTGATGATTCACTGCTACTATCAAGGTAAAAAAATATTCCTATAAAAATAAAATGTTTAACTAAAGTATTGTTTCAGCTAAGCTAACATTAGCTACACTTGATGATAAATAAAGGAATAGGCGCGTACAACGCACTAAATTATGCAAAAAAGCATAAATAAAGGTGTAATAGGACATTGTTGATGTGGTTTCTAATTTTCTTGTCTGTTAAATAAAGCGTTTTAATTCAATTAATTAAAAATAAATATGAAAGTTATACGAATTTTTATAAAAAATATAATGACAACGCTGTCATTTGTTGTGTAACATTAAATCAACAAAGGTTGAGATGATTTCGCATTCTGATAAGAAAAATAATGCGATTTAGACAAAAACTAAACGAAGGCTAGGGGTCGTTAAATGGTGGCGAAGAGTGTGAGTGAGGACCAATTGTTTATTGGTATTGATGGCGGCGGAACGAAATGTCGCGCAACTATCTACTCTGTTAAACAAGGTGTATTAGGAACTGGCCTAGGTGGTCCTGCAAATCCATTACATGGTTTGGAACGTACTCTCGAATCAATTATGGTCTCAACACAATTAGCACTTCGTGATGCGGGTTTACCGCTTGAAACCGTTCATCAGCTTTATGCCGGCTTAGGTTTAGCAGGCGTAAACCTACCAAGTTTGTACGACAAGATTATGGAATGGGAGCATCCATTCAAACAAATGTTCCTCACCACCGACTTACATACAGCCTGTATCGGCGCCCATGAAGGGAGTGATGGTGCGGTGATCATCACAGGTACTGGCTCATGTGGTTTCTCATGTGTAAATGGTCGCACAACTAACTTTGGCGGTCATGGCTTTGCTCTAGGCGATAAAGGCAGTGGCGCCTGGATGGGTCTTGAAGCAATAAAAGCTACCTTGTTAGACCTTGATGGCCTAGGCGAAGCAACAAATCTGACTAACGTGATCACCGAGCATTTTGCAGCTGACAATGCGATGGCGATTGTTGAAAAAATGTCTGGTCAGCCTTCGAGTAGTTTTGCCAAATTAGCCCGCTATGTATTTGAAGCAGCCAATAACAATGACAAAGTTGCGGTTTCGATTGTTAAAGAGGGTGCTGATTACGTCAGTAAATTAGCTCAGCGTTTATTAGAGAATAACCCGCCACGTTTATCTATGATTGGCGGTTTAGCTGAGCCATTAAATAAATGGCTTGCAGAAGATATTGCGAAACGCGTTGAATCTCCTATTCAACCACCGGAAATGGGCGCTGTGTATTTTGCTCAGCAATCTGTGCTTGAACAAAACCAAGAGGTAAGTTTGTAATGACGATTTATCATGCAAGTTCATTGTTTACCGGTGACGAATTTTTATCTGATGTATATTTTAGCGTCGATAATGGTGTATTTAACCGTGTTGAAGCAGATGCTAATGCCGTTGCATTAACGGGGTTAGTGGCCCCCGGTTTTATTGATGTGCAAGTGAATGGCGGTGGCGGGGCGTTTTTTAACGCTGAACAAACGCCAGATTGCTTAGATAGAATAGCCAAAGCACATGGTCAGTTTGGTTCAACAGCGATTATGCCAACGCTGATCACTGACCAAGTCGAAGTCATGGCAAAAGCGGCCGATGCAACTGCACAAGCAATTGCTGAAGGTGTTCCGGGCGTAATGGGTGTGCACTTCGAAGGACCGCACCTTTCATTGCCGAAAAAAGGCACCCACAGCGAGCAATTTATTCGCCCTATTACAGAGCAAGAATTTGCAATTTATGCCCGCCAAGACTTAGGCATTAAAATGGTTACCTTAGCACCTGAGAATGTCAGTGCTGATGATATCGCGCGCTTGGTTGAGTGTGGTGTAAAAGTATCAATTGGCCACACCAATGCAGACTTTGCGACCACAAATGCAGCACTTGCTGCAGGGGCAGATGGTTTTACCCACTTATTTAATGCTATGTCAGCATTTACATCGCGAGAGCCTGGTGTTGTGGGTGCTGCACTTTGGGATGATAACAGCTGGTGCGGTTTAATTGTTGATGGTCACCATGTACACCCATCATCAGCTAAATTAGCAATTCGCAGCAAACAGCGCGGAAAAATTATGTTAGTCACAGATGCAATGCCACCTGTGGGGACTGATGATATGGAGTTTGATTTCTTTGATGGTCGTAAAGTTATTCGTACTGGCGATAGATTAAATTCAACGACCGGTGAATTAGCAGGCAGCGTACTTGATATGGCAAGTGCGGTGCGCAACACAGTGAACACATTGGATGTTAGCCTTGCTGAGAGCTTACGTATGGCATCACTTTATCCTGCACAATATTTAGGTTTACATAAAAAAGGTCGCTTACTGAGCGGGTTTGACGCTGACTTTGTGGTGTTAGACGCACAGCAAAATGTACAAGCCACCTTTATTGCTGGAAAAGCGCTATAACAAGCTTCCCTGGTAAAAACCCCGCCGTTGTATCGCGGGGCTTTTTCTATTTAAGGTAATACAATGACAACAACACAACCAACAAGAAAACGTTTGGCATCGCTGGATGCACTGCGCGGCATGGATATGTTTTGGATATTAGGCGGACAGTCACTATTCGCAGCGCTCTTCGTTTTAACTGGCTGGACTGGCTGGAAAGTTTTTGAAGCACACACAGTGCACAGCGTTTGGCATGGCTTCACATTTTACGATCTGATTTTCCCATTGTTTATATTCTTATCGGGTGTTGCGATGGGGTTAGCCCCGAAACGCATTGACCATTTACCGTTTGATGAGCGCAAAGTGTATTACCGTAAGGCGGGTAAACGTCTTTTACTATTGTGTTTATTAGGTATTTTGTATAACCACGGCTGGGGCACAGGGATGCCGATGGCGTTAGATGAAATTCGCTATGCCAGTGTGCTTGGCCGCATCGCTATTGCGTGGTTCTTCTGTGCAATGTTGGTTTGGCATACTGGTTTACGAACACAAATTATTACCGCTGCGGCTATTTTAGTGGGTTATTGGTTACTACTTTGTTTTGTTCCAGTGCCGGGTGGCAGTGCTGGTGACCTTTCAGCAGCAGGGAGTTGGAATGCATGGTTTGATGCACACTTACTGCCGGGGATTAGTTATCAAAACCGTGTAGTAGACCCAGAAGGTGTGTTGTCGAATATCCCTGCGATAGTCAATGCATTAATGGGTGTGTTTGCAGGTCAATTAGTGGCACGTGCTCAGCAAATTGGCGAGTGGAAAATGACCGCCTTATTGTTCGCCGCAGGTGTGGTAAGTGTATGCTTAGGCTGGTTATGGGATTTACAGTTCCCAGTAAATAAAGAACTTTGGACCAGCTCATTTGTGCTTGTAACCGTTGGCTGGAGTGCCATATTGCTCGCCGTATTTTATGCACTGGTTGATATTTTACCGGGGCAACGCGCTGCGTATCCATTTGTGATCATAGGTGCAAACTCGATTATTATTTATTTAGCGTCAAGTCTAGTGAATTGGGGTTATGTAAGCCAAAGCGTATTTGGTGGGGTGGTTCGAGCTGTGCCAGCGGCATGGCAACCCCTGATGGCGGTAATTGCATTATTAGCAGTACAAATGCTGGTGTTGCATTGGATGTATCGCCGTAAGATCTTTGTTAGTGTTTGATAATTATTAAACACTAACAAAAAGAGTAATTTTTTATTCACTTTTACTTTACAAAGATAAAACTAGAAGTGATAATGACAGCGTTGTCATAATGGTTGTAGCTACTGCATCGTATCCTGGCAGTGGTTTGATCTAAAACCCAGCTCGATTGCACGTGGGGTTGGGTTTTAGGTCCCATTTTTTTCCAACTTATAATTAGAGCTAATCGATATGCAAATAGTGATTCTTGATGATGCAGCCCAAGTTGCAGCGTATGGTGCCAACATCTTTGCTAAACAATTACTAAAAAAACCAGCCTCGGTACTCGGTCTTGCCACAGGTTCAACACCTGTTGCTTTGTACCAACAACTGATCGAAAAAAATAAAGCTGGCGATATTTCGTTTAGCCAAGCGACAACATTTAACTTAGACGAATACTTAGGTTTAACTGGCGAGCATCCTCAAAGTTACCGTTACTTTATGAATGAGCAGCTGTTTAACCATGTTGATATCGACAAACAAAACACCCATGTACCGCCGGGTGATGCAGTAAATCCGCTTATTGCTTGTACTGAATATGAGCAAAAAATCACAGCGGCTGGTGGTGTTGACGTACAACTACTTGGTATTGGCCGTAATGGTCACATCGGTTTTAACGAACCTTCATCAGGTTTGACATCACGCACCCGTGTAAAAACACTGACGAAAGCGACGATTGAAGACAATGCACGATTTTTTGCAGAAGGCGAATATCAACCGCATTTATCAATCACTATGGGCATTGGCACTATTTTAGAAGCCAAAAAAGTTGTGCTTTTAGCAACGGGTGCAAGTAAAGCGGATGCCGTTCATGCCATGGTAGAAGGCCCGTTAATGGCTAAATGCCCAGCTTCAGCACTGCAACTTCATAAAGATGCGGTGATCATCATTGATAAAGCTGCCGCGAGTAAATTAGAAGATTTAGAGTTCTATCAGCATATTGAAGCTGAGAACCAAAAACTACAAGCGCATCTAGCGACCTTGTAAAATTGTGAGAGAGAATAAAAAAGCCCAGTTTGGGCTTTTTTTATGCCTGTAATAAATTGGGTTTATTATCCGCTTATGGTAGTTTTAGCGAGTAAACTATTTTCAAGGAACGCCATGCTGAATTACTCTCAAATGCCATTGGATCGTGCATCAAATCGCCGTAAAGATCCAAAGTGGTTAAAGGCTCAAATGAATTCTCAGAGTCGCTGGTTATTGGTCAATAACAATCAAAGTTTATTTGTTAAAGACAGTCCTGAAGTGTGTTATTTACGCTTATCTCAAGTGGATCATCTCGATTTATCAAAAGGCATTTTATTGGGTTTAGACGACGATGATGTGGCGCATTTTGCTTTAGATGTCAGCCATGTTCCAGACTCACTCATTGAGCCTATGCTTAATGGCGCTGAATTTGTTGATATTCGCAAGTTAGGCCCACAAGTTGAGCTAAAACAAGGCTCGATTGCCGCACTGGCAAGGGGCTTGTGTTTTTGGCACGCAACGCACCGTTTTTGTGGTCGTTGTGGTCATGAAAATAACATGGTTGAAGCAGGGCATTCACGTTTATGTGAGAACCAAACTTGCCAGCATCAAACTTTTCCGCGAACTGATCCTGCGGTGATTATGATCGTGACTAAAACCTTTTCAGATGGAGTTGAGCGCTGCTTACTAGGCCGTCAAGCAAGCTGGCCTGACGGTGTTTATTCAACTCTTGCTGGTTTTGTAGACCCAGGTGAAACACTAGAGCAGGCCGTTGCCCGCGAAGTTATGGAAGAAGCTGGTGTTGCGGTGACAGATATTCAATATATCGCGTCACAGCCTTGGCCATTTCCATCATCAATTATGTTTGGTTTTATGGCTACAGCAGTTTCAGAAGATATTCAGGTAGATAAAGACGAGTTAGACGACGCGAGATGGTTTAGCCGTGCTGAACTTAATGAATTTGGCCAATGGCATGAGCAGGGTAGCCATCTTAAACTAACCAGACAAGATTCTATTTCTCGATTTTTGGTTGAGCACTGGCGCAACCTGTAAAGCACAGCTTGGACAAATTATGACAAAGACAAATAAACATACCCAAATCGTCTCTGCAGGGCGTAAAAAAGCATATACACAAGGGGTTGTGAACCCTGTGGTGCAACGTGCATCAACAGTGGTATTCGATTCAGTGGCTGATTTAAAAGCAGCGGCGAAGAAACGAGGCGACAAAACGTTATTTTATGGCCGTCGCGGTACGACGACACATTTTGCTCTGCAAGAAGCGATTGCTGAACTTGAAGGCGGCGAAGGCTGTGCGCTCTATCCATCAGGTGCGGCTGCAATAAGCAATGCGCTGCTATCGTTTGTAAAAACAGGCGATCATATTTTAATGGTGGATACCGCTTACGAGCCAACCCGTGATTTTTGCGACAAAATACTGGCTGGATTAGGTATTGAAACAACCTATTACCCACCGGGAATTGGCGCAGGAATTAATGAGCTTATCAAAGATAACACTCGCGTATTGTTTTTAGAATCACCAGGCTCAATCACTATGGAAGTACAAGATGTGCCAGCCATGGTTGCTAAGGCTAATGAGCGCGGTGTAATGACCATGCTAGATAACACCTGGGGTAATGGTCTGCATTTTAGACCGCTTGAGCATGGCGTAGATATTAGTATTCAAGCAGCGACAAAATACATTGTTGGTCACTCTGATGTGATGATGGGTGTGGCGGTCGCTAATAAAAAGTATTGGCCAACCCTTCGAGAAAATTCATACCTACTAGGGCAATGCACCTCTGCGGATGATGCTTATTTAGCGCTGCGTGGTCTGCGTACTATGGCTGTGCGTTTAAAACAGCATGAACAAGCCGCCATCGAAGTGGCTAAATGGCTTGAAACACACCCATTGGTTGATCATATTCGCCATCCCGCTTTTGCAACGTGCCCGGGTCATCAGTTCTTTAAACGAGACTTTGATGGCAGTAACGGCTTATTTTCATTTGTAATGAAGCAGGGTAATCAACAAGCAATTGATGCGTTCTTAGATAGCCTGCACCATTTTAAAATGGGCTTTTCTTGGGGCGGCTATGAGAGCTTGGTCACGGCAAACCTGAGCATGAAAGGGCTTCGCTCTGAAACAGGTTGGTCACAAGGCCCGGTAATAAGGCTACACATTGGTCTTGAAGATGTGGCTGATTTACTAGCCGACCTTGACCAAGCGCTTGCAGTGTACGAAAGCCACCTCTAGGTTAAAAGTTTATACTTTGTTACATAAGACCCGCTTGTCGGGTCTTTTTTTTCTGGTAATTCAAGCTGTTTCAACTTAGTGTAATTCTAATAATAAAATTCATTAAGGATTATGAGTGACGCAGTTACATCCTAAACGCCTTGCACAAATTGCCCAATTTGAGCTGGTACGACTATTTCTGACCAAACGTGGTTTGTTGGCGGTTGCCGCTTTTGCCATTTGTTGGCTACTTATTTTACGCTATCCCATTGCCCAATCTGTGACCTTGATTAGCTCACCTGATTTTGCCGACTTTGCAAGGCAAGCATTTGGCGCCATTGGCATCAGTAAATTACTTGATTGGCCTGAATCTGAACTTGCCGTTTATTGGCTGGTTGCCTTATTTAGTTTCCCAAGCTTTTGTTTGTTTCTATGTAGTGACCAAACAGTGGGCGACAGACAGCGAGGTACGTTACGCTTTTTATCGCTAAGAGCGACTCGTTCAGAAATTATTATTGGCCGCTTTTTAGGACAGCTACTCATCTTAGCGGCATTGTTGTTTGTTACCTTGATGGCAACGGTTGCAATGCTTGGCTATCGTGAGCCAAGTTTACTGCTTTCTGGCTTATCGCGAAGCTTTATGTTGTTATTTTATTTGCTTGTTGCAGTTATGCCATTTATTGCCTTAATGAGCTTTTTGAACACGTTTGCCCGTTCATCGCGTCTTGCGTTTGTTTTGGCTATTTTGTTTTTTGCTGGCGGTAATATTGTGATTGGCTTACTAACATGGCAATGGCCTGCATTTGAGGTTTTAAATTACATATTTCCGGGCTATCAACTTGATTTAATGGCAGGTCAACGTGCCGGCATCACATTGGCTCTTGGTTTACCACTTTTACAAACGGCAGTGCTACTGGTTGCTGGTGAACGAATTTTTGCAAGGAGCTCATTATGACCGTTTTAATTCAAGCACAAGGCTTGTCAAAAAACTACGGGGCTAAGCGAGCGCTCGATAACGTTAGCTTTGAGATAAACAAAGGGGCACCGGTAGCGCTAGTTGGTCCTAATGGTGCAGGTAAAACAACGTTATTCAGTTTGTTATGTGGCTATATTTTACCTAGCTCAGGAAAGCTATCGGTAATGGGGTATACCCCAGGCAGTGCGGCGTTATTTGGTAAGCTAACCGCGTTACCGCAAGATGCCCAGCTTGATCCTCGTTTTAGTATTGCGCATCAACTTAACTTTTATGGCCAATTACAAGGGCTCAGTGGTGCGGTTCGTAAAAAAGAAACGGCTCGCGTCTTAGAGTTGGTTGGTTTATCAGAAGTGGCTAAGCAACGACCAGATGATCTTTCTCATGGTATGCGTAAGCGAGTGACGATTGCACAGGCATTAATTGGCTCACCTGAAATAGTGATGCTTGATGAAGCAACTGCAGGCCTTGATCCAATTCATGCTCGTGAGGTAAGGGAGCTGGTAAGTTCTTTAAGTAACGAAGCAACATTTATTTTAAGCTCCCATGACTTAACTGAACTTGAGCGTTTATGCTCACAAGTTTTACACCTCGATAAAGGGGTGTTAAGTGAGCATCAAGCCCGTTCTAGCACGCAAGATAATAAACACTTTATTACGCTGCAGTTAAATCAACACTATGATGATGTAGAAGCAAAGCTTGCTGGCCTTGCCGATGTACATCATGTTTATATGAGCCAAGCAAAAGAATATGTGATCGAGTTTGAGAAAACCGCAGAGCCTTTTGACATCAATCTTCTACAATTTTGTTATCAGCAAGGTTGGCAGTATCGTCAACTGGTAAATGGTCACACACTCGAAAATCAAATTTTTCATAAGGAGAGCTAGTTATGGGTCTATTAAGTGGATTAATGGGTAATGCAAGTGAAGTCGATAACGACGACTTAGAAGAGCTGCTTGCTAATACATTGATTGATGGTGAAACAGTTCAAAAAGCCTATAAAGTTATTCGTGATATGTTCATCTTTACTAATAAAAGATTAATTATCATAGATAAACAAGGTGTTACCGGTTCTAAAGTTGAAATGCTGAGTATTGCTTACTCAAAAATTACTAAGTTTAGTAAAGAAAGTGCCGGGCATTTTGACCTAGATGCTGAACTGAAAATTTGGGTTGGTTCAGATCCAACGCCAATCAGTAAAGACTTTAAAGCAGGAGATAACATTAATGAGGTTTATAGAATTATAAGTCAATTTGCTTTATAAAGTACTGACAAATCTTGTTTTTTTATTAAAAGTTGGCTAAAAGATGAAAGTTTTGGCCAACTTTTTCTTTACATTTACCGACACTTTATTACAATTAATCAAGTAAAAACAAACGCTTAGTTAAGTTTCCATTCAGTTTTCTGACGTTAGCATGTGCCCAACTTAGCCATCAGGCTAGTTTTCAACAGCAATGAAACAATGTTAATAGGGAAATCTGTTTATGAAAAAGTTAGCAGTTATTATTTCGAGTATGCTTCTGTCAACTGCCGCGACTGCTGCGGATAGTTACCAATCAATTAGCCATTTAGGATACAAGGACACCGATGGCAACGACACTGTAAGTGTTGATTCAACTTATTACTTCGCACCAAAGAAAACGATGGGTCCATACGACCAGTTTGAATACATCAACAGAACAACTAACGTGTTTGGTTCGTACGCAGATGATGACTTTGGTGATGTGACTAACATCGGCGGTGAGTACTTCGTACAAGATTTTGTAATCGGTGCGGGTTACAGCAATTACGATTACGGTTCAGACACTGATTTATTCAATGTGTCTGCGGGTTACTTCTTTAACCCTAACCTTCTTCTAAAAGCGACTTTCACTGACGTTGAAGATGGTGATAACTATGTAATGTTCGACCTTAAGTACAATCATCAAATTAACAGCACTGATTACTTAGGTTTCACGTTCACTGCAGACGACGAGTTTGATTATCGTGCGGTTAGCGCTAAATACTTTATGGATCTTCAACAAGGTAATTACCTAACGATTGAAGGTACAATTGCTGATACTGATGATAGTGGTAGCTCTTGGGAACTAGGTTCTAACTACTACTTCTCTAAAGCAACATCAGTATTTGTAACGTTTAATAAAGAAGATGACTACAGCTTTGGTGCTCAGCACTTCTTTAATAAAAACGTTGGCTTAAAAGCTGGTTATGCAAACAACTGGGATGACTCAGACTACGATGCATACTTTGCAAACCTAAGCTTACAGTTTTAATCATTAATTTGATGATATAAAAAAGCCCGCATTATGCGGGCTTTTTCGTTTTTATCATTACCAACCGCACTGGCGGCCTTCATTTTGCTCATCAAGGTATTTTTGTAACGGTGCAAAGTAATCTAAGATTGCTGTTGCATCCATTTCTTCTTTACCAGTGATTGTCGCAAGTGCTTCTTGCCATGGGCGGCTTGAGCCCATTTCTAACATAGCATTTAGTTTTTCACCAGCCTCAGCAGAGTTGTATACAGAACAACGGTGAATCGCTTCTTCGTTACCGGCAATTTCACATAAACTTCTGTGGAAGTCGAATTGTAAAATGTGCGCTAAGAAATAACGTGTGTAAGGCGTGTTGCCTGGTACGTGATACTTAGCACCTGGATCGAAGTCTGCTTCGCTACGTGCGATAGGCGCTTGTACACCTTGGTATTTTTCACGTAATTCCCACCACGCTTTGTTGTAGTTCTCTGGCGTTACTTCACCTGAGAAAACTTTCCAGCGCCATTGGTCTACTAATAAACCAAATGGGATAAATGCTACTTTGTCTAATGCCATTTTCATTAACAGGCCGATATCTTTAGATTCATCAGGCACGTCGTCTAATAAACCAATTTCTTTTAAATAACCTGGCGTTACAGAAAGTGCAATGGTGTCACCAATCGCTTCGTGGAAACCATCGTTCGCGCTTTCTTGATAATAAATAGGCTGTGTGTTGTAGGCGCGTTGGTAGAAGTTATGCCCTAGTTCATGGTGAATAACAGAGAATTCTTCACCTGTGCGTTGAATACACATCTTAATACGTAGGTCGTCTTTGCTATCAATATTCCATGCAGATGCATGACATTGTACGTCACGGTCTTGCGGTTTAGTGAATAGCGAGCGCTCATAGAAGGTATCTGGCAATGGCGCAAAACCCATTGAGGTGAAGAACTTCTCAGCACCACGTACCATTTTAAGTTCGTCGTAATCGTGCTCAGCTAATAGTTCTGTTACGTCATAACCAGGATCGGCATTTTCTGGTGCAACAACATCGTAAATGTTACCCCACGTTTGGGCCCACATATTACCTAGTAGGTGTGCAGGGATAGGCTGGTCTTGTGGTACTTTATCTTCGCCATATTTTTCACCTAGCTTGGCACGAACATGACAATGTAATGAATCATAAAGCGGTTTAACTTGGCCCCAAATGCGGTCGAGTTCTTTTGCAAAATCATCGGCTGGCATGTCGTATTTACTACGCCACATAGCACCTGTATCTGCATAACCTAGCTCTTTTGCACCTTCATTGGTGAGTGCAACTTGTTGCTCATAAAGCGGGCGCATAGGTTTTGAAACTTGACGCCAACCTTGCCATAAATCAAGCAATTCATTGTAATCACGGCTCGTTGCCATTTTAGCAGTCATCTCGCCAAGGCTTAAACAGCTACCATCTTCTTTACAGTATTTACCTTTACCATAAATACCCCCTAGTTCAGCCACTAATTGTGAGAGCTTAGCTGTTTTTTCAGCATCTTGTGGGGCAGGTAAGGTAAGTGCGAGTTTAAGTTTATCGAGTTTACGACGTGCATCGTAATCAAGCTCTAAACTATCGAATTTTGCAGCTTCATTAGCAAGACGAACCACAGCTTCTGTCATTTTGCGATTTACTTCGGCAGATAGTTCAGCAGTATCATGGGTGATGAAGTTGGCATAAATCCACTCAGCACGGCTTGCTTCTAAATAAAGCGCGCTTAATTCTTTTTCAGTATCGGCGATAAATTTAGCGGCATCTTGTGCGGTTACTTGGCTTGTTTTGACTTCAGCAGTCGTTGTTTTAGTGCTCGCAGCGTCATCATTACAGCCTGTAAGTGCAAGTGCACTGGCGACCATAAGCGCGCTGATGCTGAGCTTAAATGGAGTCTTTTTCATAACGTTCCCTAGAAGTTTATTGTTATTTATTGCCCATGCATAATAGCAGTGTCTTAGTAAACAACAAACTGCCTAGTTGAAAACAAGCTAAGTAAGCGCTGCTTACGTTGTATTTATGGCACGATCAGTCATACTTGAACCAGTTAAATAAAATAAAAGGATTGCACAATGACGACCGTAATCATTCTGTTACTAGTTGCTGTGATTGTAATTTTTGCTGTGAAAGACATTCGCATCAATCTTGTCACACGACCTACGTTTAGACTATTTAAAAAAGTTTTGCCGCCGTTATCGCAAACAGAACGTGAAGCTATGGAAGCGGGTGATGTTTGGTGGGATGGTGAGTTATTCAGTGGTAACCCAGATTGGCAAAAGCTGCATCGTTTTCCTAAACCTGAACTCAGCGAAAAAGAGCGCGCATTTATGGGTGAGCAAGTCGAAAATTTGCTAGCCATGCTTGATGATTATCAAATCGTGCAAAAAGATAAAGACCTACCAAAAGAAGTGTGGGACTACCTAAAAAAAGAAGGATTTTTTGCACTAATCATTCCTGAAGAATTTGGTGGCCGCGAGTTTTCAGCGATTGCAAATTCAACCATCGTATCGAAAATTGCCACTAAGAGCTTAACCGCTGCGGTCACTGTAATGGTGCCAAATAGCTTAGGCCCTGGCGAATTACTTCTTCATTATGGTACCAAAGAGCAACAAGAGCGTTGGTTGCCAAGCCTAGCTAAGGGCGATGATGTGCCTTGTTTTGCATTAACGGGCCCTGAGGCTGGGTCTGATGCAGGCAGTATTCCTGATACTGGGGTGGTTTGTAAGGGCATGCATAACGGTGAAGAAGTGATTGGCTTAAAACTTAACTGGTCAAAACGTTATATCACCCTTGCGCCAATCGCCACAGTACTGGGTCTTGCATTTAAAATGTACGATCCTGAAGGTTTATTGGGTGATAAAAAAGAACTTGGTATTACGTGTGCACTTATTCCGACAGATCACGAAGGTGTGCAAACAGGTGAGCGTCATTATCCGTTAAACATGGCATTTATGAATGGCACAACGTACGGTAAAGATGTGTTTATTCCGCTTGATTGGATCATTGGTGGCGAAAAGGGCGCAGGTAGAGGTTGGCGCATGTTAGTTGAATGTTTAAGTGCGGGTCGCGGTATTTCGTTACCGGCACTTAGTACGGCAACAGGCCACTTGGCTTCAAGGATGACATCTGCCTATGCAACGGTACGCCAACAATTTGGTGTGTCGATTGGCCAATTTGAAGGTGTTCAAGAAGCACTCGCTCGCATTGGTGGTTTAACTTACACCTTAGAATCAGCAAGGCTAATGACCGCAGGGGCGATTGATTTAAAACTAAGTCCATCTGTGGTTACCGCTATAGCTAAGTACCATATGACTGAAATGGGCCGTACAGTTATGAACGACGCGATGGACATTCATTCAGGTAAAGGTATTCAAGTCGGGCCGAATAACTATTTAGCCCATGGCTATATGGGGATCCCGGTATCGATTACCGTTGAAGGTGCAAATATTCTGACTCGTAACTTGATGATATTTGGTCAAGGTGCCACTCGTTGTCATCCATTTGTTTTAAAAGAAATGGAAGCAGCAGCAATGGAAGACCAAGATGTTGCTTTAAAAGAATTTGACTCATTACTGCTGCAACATATTTTATTTGCTGGCAGTAATGCTGGTATGGCATTTGTGCACGGTTTAACGCGCAGTTACTTCGCTAAAGCTCCTGTGTGTGGCGCAACCACTGTTTACTACAAACAGTTGAGCCGCATGAGTCGTGGTTTAGCATTTTGTACTGATGTTGCGATGCTAGTATTAGGTGGTGAGTTAAAGCGCAAAGAGATGATTTCGGCGCGTCTAGGTGATGTGCTTAGCCACTTATATCTTGCTTCATGTGTATTGAAACGCTACGAAGATGAAGGACGCCAGCAAGCTGACCTACCATTTGTGCAATATGCCGTTGAGCATTCGTTATTCTGCATTGGTCAAGCATTCGATGGCTTCTTTAAAAACTTCTCTAACCCAGTGGTTAATTTTTTACTAAAACGTATTGTGTTCCCTCTGGGTAATCATTACCACCGTCCAAGCGATGAGTTAGCACAAACAATGTGTGAGCACATGAGCAAACCAGGGGTCTTTAGAGACAGATTAACCCATCTTTGTTATGTTGATGAAAATGCAGGCACGGGTGTCATGGAAAATGCCTTTTTAGCCATGATTGACACCCATGAAGACTTTAAGCAGCTTCGTAAATGGCAAAAAGAAGGCACTATTGCCAAAAACCTTGAACTTGAGGGCGCAATTGCCGCAGCAGCAGAGAAAAACTTGATAAACGAAACCGTTGCAGAGCGTATGAATCAAGCCAATGAGCTACGTAAACAAGCGATAGCCGTTGATAACTTCTCCCCCGGCGAGCTGTAACTTCTTGCCAAGTTGAAATAATTAAAGCCTTGCATTTGCAAGGCTTTTTTATCTTAGCTTATACCAATCCGTGAGTGATGACTTTTTCTGCTTCGCTGGCTGGCATGGGTTTCGCTTTTAAGAAGCCTTGACCAAACTTACATTGAGTTTGTTTTAAGATTGCCAATTGTTTTTCTGTTTCAATCCCTTCCGCAACAACATCGAGCTTTAACGACTGTGCTAACGATAATATGGCATCCACCAAGGGGTTGTGTGCTTTATTTAAATGATCGATAAAGCTTTTATCGATTTTTAAAATATGGATAG
Organism: Pseudoalteromonas sp. BZK2; assembly: GCF_014349195.1. Classification (NCBI taxonomy): domain Bacteria; kingdom Pseudomonadati; phylum Pseudomonadota; class Gammaproteobacteria; order Alteromonadales; family Pseudoalteromonadaceae; genus Pseudoalteromonas; species Pseudoalteromonas sp. BZK2. The sequence continues at coordinate 27,106 of NZ_JACSOG010000030.1, forward strand.
GTAATTGGTGTAAATAACCAAGCGCTGAGTAGCCAGTACCAAAATCATCTAAGCACAGTTTAACTTCAAGAGGCTCAAGGCCTTTAATAATTTTTGTTGCTAGCTCTAAATTACCAATTAGCCCAGATTCAGTGATTTCTAAGCACAGCGAGCCTAAAGGGAGTTTGTATTTAGAGTACAAAGCATGGATTTGCGCGACGAAGTCGAGACTTGCAAAATGACGTGATGACACATTCACGGTAATTCGGCCAAACGCTTTACCTTTACTTGCCCACAGTGCGATTTGCTTTGCCGCGAGTTCAAGCAAGTGTAAATCTAAGTTAATAATTTGGCCTGTGTCTTCTGCAACGGGTATAAAATCATTTGGCGAGACAAAGCCTTTACTTGGGTGGTGCCAACGCACAAGCGCCTCAAAGCCGACAACCTGTGCATCTTGAATGGTAAAAATTGGCTGGTAGTAAAGTTCAAAGTCGTCATGTTCAATACCATGCTGTAAATCATTTTCTATATCCGCATGATTTTTGAGCTTTTTACGCATGGTATTGTTAAAAAACTTAACTTTACCGCGGCCTGATGACTTCGCCTCGTACATTGCAGCATCAGCATGCTGTAATAGCTTATAAGCTTGATCGCGACTACTTTCACAAAACGCAACACCAATACTTGTGGATGCCTGAAGTAAGTGGCCATCAATATCAAGAGGCTCAGCGAGAACCAGTTGAATTCGTTCAAGGGCATCTTTAATTTGTTGTTTATCGGTGATGTTCTCCATAAAAATGGCAAACTCATCGCCCCCTAAGCGGGCAAAGGTATCGGTATTGCGGATGGTACCTAAGATTAACTCACAGATTTTTACCAAAAAGTGGTCACCAACCTCATGACCTAATGAATCATTGATACTTTTAAAACGGTCAAAGTCTAGATAGAGCAGGGCATGTTGGTGGCGCTTATCTGCTCTTGCCAAACGAAGGATCGCATGTTTAATACGCTCTATTAATAACGAGCGGTTAGCAAGGCCGGTTAATTCGTCGTGAAGAGCTCGGTGCTCAAGCTCTTGTCTTGATAATTGGCGGTCTATCGCCATGCTAATTTGGCGGCTCACATACGTGAGTAAGGCACGGTCATGTTCGTCATAGTGATAGCTTTTACTGTAACTTTGTACGGCGATAACACCACTAATACGCTCATTTACTTTAAATGGCACCCCTAGCCAAGACTCGGCCTGACGACCAACCATTTTAAAATGACCCGCATCAATGTGTTGTTGAAATTCTTCTTTCGTAAAAAGTAAAGATTGGTCGATGTTTAATAAATAATAAGATGCGGTGTCTTTTAGTTGTTCTTTCGATATTTTCTTATGGGCGTTAGAACGCACGCCTTCTTCGATAATATAAACTAAATCAAGCACATCGAGTTGCTTGTCATACAGGCCAATAAAGAAGTTATCAGCCCTCAGTAAAGAGGTAATAATGCCGTGTAAAGATTCAAAGAAGCTATCTAGTTCGCTTGATTGATAGGTTAAGTTAGCGATTTGCAGCATCGAGCGTTCTAGCTTTTGTGCATCATTTAACTGCATCACAGTTTGCTGTAAGTCTTCTACGGTGCGAACTTGATTTATCTTGGCACTGAGTAAGTGGGCGACAGTTGATAAAATCTCTAAATGCGTATCATTGTAGTAATGTTTTTGCGGGTGCTCACAGTCAATGACACCCAGTACTTTTTCTTTGTAAACTAATGGTACGCAAAGCTCAGAAAGAGCAGGGCGAGAATCGGCAATATAACGCGGGTCTTGACTGACATCGCCAATCATTAAGGGTTTGCCAGTGCTTGCGACATAACCCGTAATACCTTGATCAAAGCTAATTTCTGTTCGGTCGATATGGTAAGTATCATGGCTACTTGCCGTGCCAATAGACGCCATTTCTTTTAGGGTACGTGTTTTATTGTCTGCTAGGTAAATGACACACTCTATAAAGCCCAGGCGGCTCACTACCTCTGATGTAACATATTCGAGTAACTCTTCAACTGTATCTAACTGCATTAGAGATGATGAGAACTGATTAATAATATGTAATTGGTCTGTTTTGACTTCAAGTGCAAAAGCCGTGTCTAAACTCTTAGGCATAGAATAAAAGGTAACCAAAATGTTGTATTAATTTATTACGTTAACCTACTATCAAACTATCCACAAAGTTATTTTCAAAAAAAACGTATACTGGTGTAAACTAGGCACCTGAAAATGAACTTGGGTAAATAAGCGAGGTTATTTGCTCAATGTTTATGCTATCCCCCTAACTTTAGCCGTGGAAACAAGCAATGTCAGATTTAAATTCGATGCAAACTCTAACAATTACACGCCCAGATGATTGGCACATTCATTTACGTGATGGTGAGCAACTCGTTGATACCGTTCGTGATGCAAGCCGTTACATGGGGCGAGCAATCATCATGCCTAACCTTGTTCCACCGGCAACTTGTACAGACACTGCATTATCTTACTATGAGCGAATTAAAGCTGCGGGCCCACAAGGTAACTTCGAACCATTAATGGTGCTTTACCTAACAGATAAAACTACGCCAGAAGAAATTAAAAAAGCTAAGGCAACAGGTAAAATTGTTGCTGCTAAACTGTACCCAGCTGGCGCGACGACCAACTCAGATTCTGGTGTGACATCAGTTAAGAATATTTACCCTGTACTTCAGGCAATGCAAGAAGTAGGGATGTTACTGTTAGTACATGGTGAAGTAACCGATTCATCAATTGATATTTTTGACCGTGAGAAGGTCTTCTTAGATACAATTTTAGCGGATGTAGTAAATGACTTTCCGAGTCTTAAAATTGTGCTTGAGCACATCACGACAAAAGATGCGGTAGAGTTTGTTAATAATGCACCAGAGAATGTTGCTGCAACCATTACTGCTCATCACCTTCTTTATAACCGTAATCATATGCTAGCAGGTGGTATTCGCCCGCATTATTACTGCTTACCTATTCTAAAGCGTAACATTCACCAACAAGCGTTAATTGGTGCTGCAACAAGCGGCAGCAAAAAGTTCTTCTTAGGTACTGACTCTGCACCACATTACAAAGACAAAAAAGAAGCGGCCTGTGGTTGTGCTGGTGCATATACTGCACATGCAGCTATTGAGCTTTATGCTGAAGCGTTTGAAGAAGCGGGTGCTTTAGACAAGCTTGAAGGTTTCGCGAGTCACTTCGGTCCTGACTTTTACGGTATGCCTCGAAACCAAGATACCATTACACTAGTAAAAGAGAGCTGGACAGTACCAGCTAGCTATAAACTAGGCGATTCAGAAGTGGTGCCAATCAAAGCAGAAGCACAAATGGACTGGCAAGTTAAGTAAGTTTTAGCAAGGTCTAAATCGAGAATAAAAAGCCCATCTATTTGATGGGCTTTTTTCATTTATAATTAATTGTTTATAAATAGTACTGTCATATATTTTTGTTTGAGCGGTTGACCTTAAAATTATTTTCGATTAATAGAGCTAAAAGCTATTTAATGTGTTAGTCTTAAATTGCTTTGAGTTTTTGCGTATTGAATTTACGGATAATGTGCGGCTGTACGGTTACCGGTTTGGTTATTGGTTCTTCCTGTACTTTACCCCAAGTTTATTGGGCATTCACTCAGGGAGGATAGAGCCATTATGGCTGAATTTTAATAATTGACTTACAGGAAAATTTGGTATGTCAAACACGGTTACTGGTAAAGTTAAGTTCTTCAACGAAGCTAAAGGTTTCGGTTTCATTGAACAAGAAAATGGCCCTGATGTATTCGTACACTTCAGCGCTATCACAGGTACAGGCTTCCGCACTCTAAGCGAAGGCCAGCAAGTATCTTTCGGCATCAAACAAGGTCAAAAAGGCCCTGAAGCTGAGAACGTAGAAGTAGCATAATTTATTATGTGAACCTAAGCATTTTGGTGAAACAGTTTCTGTTTCACCAAAATTCATTTACTCCCCAAATATCATACAGTTGTACCTAAACCTATTTAAACCTAAAGTATTGTGTTAGCCTTTTTTAATAGGTAATTCTTCTAGAACTTTCTCAACTATTCCTTTAAAGCTACTCTCGGTATCTAAAGTACTATATGCTCTTAGACTTAGTTAATTAAACATGACATTGATCGTTGTGTAAGTGAAGAATTTGATCTAACGAGAAAATTTAGTACTCATTTTCAGAGATTGTAGATTTTTTTACCAACATCTGAATTTCCCGCTAAACTTAGTGATATATAAGACAGCGGTAATTTAAATGAGCAATAAAATACTCGTTTGATAGATATAATGAAGGTTTGCTAATTGATGAGCATAGGAAATAATATACTTTTGGTAGACGATCACCCGATGGTGGCAACAGCAATTAAAATGGTTTTATCCAAATCGACCTTAGTTAACGAAGTTCAAGCTGTTGGAAGTCAAAAAGAAGCACTACAATTTTTAAAAGCTAATAATGTAGCGTTAGCTATATTAGATATTGAGTTAGAAGACTCAGATGGTTTTAGCTTATACAAGCGGGCTGTTAGTGCAGGGTTTACTGGCAAAGTGTTATTCTTATCAGCTAAGCAAGATAAGCATATTATACGCACTGCAGCAAAGTTGGGAGCGCAAGGCTTCGTTAACAAAGCTGAGAGCCTTGAAGATATTTCTTCTGCAGTTGAAATGATCTTGCGTGGTTACACCTTTTTTCCTCAAGAGCATTTAATTGCTTCTGAAAAAGACATTGACGAGTTACTCACTGAGCGTGAACTCGCCGTAATGAATTACCTATTGCAAGGGCTATCGAATAAAGACATTGGTGAAAAACTTTTCATCAGTAACAAGACCGTCAGTACTTACAAAACAAAGATATTTGAAAAGCTTGAGGTTGATTCAGTTATCTCATTAGCTAAGCTAGTAAAAGACCGCGCCGTGTTCTAATGGCGGCAGTTATAAGTCAAGATTAAATCCCGTTTAATGTTTAGTAAGCAGTTTGCTTGCTTATTAAACATTCCCTGCCTGTAAATGCATAAAAATTCTTCTAATTAGATTTTTTAGATGAAAAAACTGAATTTTTTTTTCATTTTTCTTTACCGCTTTTTGATTTCAATAAATGTTACATTTATGTTTAAGTTTGAACGGAATATGAATGTGATGATTGTTAATAAAGGGCTATAGAAGCCTTACAGATGTGTGGCTGTTATATTTTTGTTAATTCGTTGTTTTGGTTATTTTCATATCAACGACGAGTCACCAAATTTTTCCGATGAAAGCCGAACATCAAGTTGACAGACTCAGATGCATTTAGCATTATTGGAGGGTTGATATCTATTAAAAGATATCAGGGTTGTCCTCTTCGGAGGGTAATTAAATTATAAAAGTAACATTACTTAATTGGTTGGGAACTATGTCTGTTAAAATCAGAAAGAGTCTTGTAGCATCAGCGTTGGTTGGCGCTTTTGCATTTGCAAGCAGCAATGTGATTGCAGATCCTTTGAAAGATGTGCAAGATGCAGGTCAACAAATTCAAAAGGCTGCTGTTAAGTCTCAAACTAAAATTGACAATGTATATGGTCAAACTCAAGAGTTAATCGCTGAGTACCGTAGCGTTGTTGACGAAACTGAGCTAATGAAGGTTTACAACGATCACGTAGCACGTTTGGTCGCTGACCAAAACGCTTCAATCGAATCGTTTGACCGTCAAATCGCAACTATCGATAACACGAAACAAAACGTTGTGCCTTTGATGTATCGCATGATCGATACGCTTGAGCAATTCATCAAAGCGGACGTTCCGTTCAATCTTGAAAACCGTCTAGCACGTGTTGAAAGACTTCGTGACATCATGGCGTCAGCTTCAGTTACTACATCTGAAAAATTCCGCCAAGTTCTTGAAGCTTACACTGTTGAAACTGCATACAGCTCAGCTGTAACTGCTTCTCAAGGTACTCTTGAGATCGATGGTAAGAGCATCAACGTTGACTTCGGTCGTTTAGGTCGTATCACTTACGTAGCTCAGTCTTTTGACCTTAAGCACGCGTGGGTGTGGGATAACAACACTAAACAGTGGAAAGAATTAGGTGAAGAATACCTAAAACCTGTTAAAGAAGTTATCCGTATGGCGCGTAAACAAGCGACATTAGAACTTGTTAAACTACCAATTTTTGGCGCGGAGTAATCAATAATGAAGAAACTATTTAAAGGTTTTGCTGTTGCAGCAGTACTATCTGTTTCTGCAGGTACCGCGCTTAATGCACACGCAAACACTGATGCTTTAGACAAAATTCTTGAGCAAGTTAAGCAAGAACGTATCTCTGAAGGCAAATTAAATAAGCAACGTGAACAAGAGTTCCTTTCAGCTCGTGCTGACAAGCAAGCGTTACTTAACAAAGCTAAAAGCGACCTAGCTGCTGAAAAAGCACGTGGTGACCGTTTAGCTAAAGAATATGCTCAAAACGAAAATACTTTAGCAGAAAAAGAGCAAGCTCTTTTAAATGCTCAAGGTACTTTAGGTGAGATGTTCGGTGTTGTACGTCGTGCAGCTGCTGATGCAATCGGTTCAATCGAAGCATCACTTGTTTCTGCTGAAAAACCAGGACGTGCTGAAGTACTTCGCTCACTAGCTGCTGCGAAAGAACTTCCAACTGTTCGTGAACTAGAAGAGCTTTGGATTTCTCTTCAAACTGAAATGACTGAGTCTGCTAAAGTTTCAACTTTCGAAACTGAAGTTGCAGGTCTTGACGGTTCATCTTCTGTGAAGAAAGTAACGCGTATCGGTAACTTCAACTTAGTAACTGACGACGGTTATTTAATCTACTCTCCAGAAACTAAAGCGATTCAACCTCTAGGTAAGCAACCTGATAGCTACATCCTAGCGGGTATCAGCGATTTAGAAGGTACTTCTGCAGATAACTACGCTGGCGTATACATCGACCCGACTCGTGGCGCGATCTTACGTATCAACACGCAGAAGAAATCACTAATGGAATACTACGAGCAAGGTGCTGAAGTAGGTTACATCATCACACTATTATTAGTTGTTGGTCTACTTATCTTCATCGTTCGTTTCATTGATCTTGCGCTTACTAGCACTAAGATTAAGAGCCAGCTTAAGAACCTTTCTACTCCGAATACAAACAACCCACTGGGTCGTATTCTTAAGGTTTACGCTGACAACAAGAATCAAGACGTTGAAAACCTTGAGCTTAAACTTGACGAAGCAATCCTACGTGAAACGCCTCGCATCGAAGCTGGTATCAACATCATCAAGATCTTGGCAGCAATCGCTCCATTACTAGGTCTACTAGGTACGGTAATCGGTATGATCCTTACGTTCCAAACAATCACATTGTTCGGTACAGGTGATCCGAAGATCATGGCTGGTAATATCTCTCTAGCACTTGTAACTACAGCGTTAGGTCTAATTGCAGCTCTACCACTTATCCTACTTCACTCAATTGTTGCGGGTCGTAGTAAGTCGGTTCTACATGTCCTTGATGAGCAAAGCGCTGGTATCATCGCTGCTCACGCGGAGAAGGAGAAAGCCTAATGCTAGTCCTGATGGAGATCTGGGAATCTATCAGGGATTTTGTTGGCACAGGCGGCCAGGTATTATACGTGGTCGCGATAGCACTCTTTCTTATGTGGGTTTTAATGATTGAGCGCTATTGGTTCCTACTAGCTGAGTTTCCTCGTATGACGAAGAACATTGTAGCTCAGTGGGATGCCCGCCAAGACACTACGTCTTGGTACGCACACAGAATCCGTGAAGCATGGATTTCTGAAGCGTCTGAAAAATTAGATCAGCGTATGTTGTTGATTAAGACATTAGTAGCTGTTTGTCCTTTAATCGGCTTATTAGGTACTGTAACGGGTATGATCGCGGTTTTCGAAACCATGGCTACTCAAGGTACTGGTAACGCACGTTTAATGGCATCAGGTATTTCAATGGCAACAATCCCAACAATGGCTGGAATGGTTGCGGCACTATCTGGAGTATTCTTTAGCTCACGTCTTGAAGCGAGAGCGAGAATGGCGAAAGCTAAACTTGTAGATAGCATGCCTCATCACTAGAGAGAGAATTAAATATGGCACGTAAACAACGTTTTCGTGAAGAAGAAGAAGCAGCGGTTGACATGACGCCAATGCTTGACATCGTATTTATCATGCTTATTTTCTTTATCGTAACTACATCGTTCGTTAAAGAGGCTGGTATCGAAGTCAATAAACCTAAAGCAGCTGCAGCTACGAAGCAAAAAAATGCAAACATTTTTGTTGCTATCCGCGCTGACGGTGCGATCTGGATTGATAAACAACAAGTAGACGTTGAGCGTGTATCAGCTAAACTTGAAAGTTTATTAGCAGAACAACCTACTGAAGTTGTAATTTTGCAAGCTGATAAAGAAGCAAAACACGGCGTAGTAGTTAAAGTTATGGACCAGATCAAAGCGACGGGTGATAACCTTAAAATTTCAATAGCTGGAGATCAGTAATGATTCGTTTTCTGTTTTCACTGATTGCAGGTGGGGCAGTTACTTTCGGCTTGTTCTACTTCATGGCGTACCTCATCTCCGGTGGAGCTGACCGTGCGACTGAACAAAAAGAACAGATCGTAGTCGAAATTATGACGAATCCGCCTGAATCTAAGGTGCAGGAGAGGAAGCGTGTTCCGCCTCCGCCTCCGCCACCGCCAAAGCAGCCGCCTAAACCGCAGCCGCCTCAGCCGGAAAACAGCAACCCTAACACTGGTGGTTTGTCATTTAATATGCCAAGCATCGATGTGGGTAGCACAGCTGGTGGCCTAAGTGGTCCAGGTGCATTTGGACGTGATGGTGACGCGACACCTATCGTTCGTATTGAACCAAAATACCCTACGCAAGCAGCGCGTGATGGTAAAGAAGGTTGGGTACAACTTTCATTCACTATCAATGAAGTGGGTGGTGTAGAAGATGTTGAAGTGATCGACGCCGATCCTAAACGTATCTTCGACCGCGAAGCTAAACGTGCGCTACGTAAGTGGAAGTACCGTCCGAAAATCATTGACGGCAAACCACAGAAGCAATTTGGTCTTCAAGTACAACTAGACTTTAAACTTAACCAAGGTAACTAAGGAGGCGAGTAATGAGAAATTTATCTAAAGTAACTGCACTTGCGCTTCTTATGTCTCTATCAGGTGTAGCTTTCACTGCACCTGCTTTAGCAGCGCCAGATTACGCGAAGATTGAAGCGCGTAAAAAAGCAAAAACTAAAGTAATGGGCGAGCGCGTTGGTAAAAAAGTTATTAAAGCGTTTGATTTGTACAATGAAGAGAAGCTTGATGAAGCGATTGCGTTACTTAAAGAAATCGATCCTTCGGATGAATTTGATAAGGCAACAGTCGATCGTTACTTAGGTCAAATGTACGCTCAAAAAGAGCAGTATCAATTGGCTATCAAGCATATCGCAGCTGCAGTTCAGCCTGACGTTTTAAATTTTGCTGACCAAGAGCAAGGCTTAAAACTTCTAGGTGATATGTACGCGGGTACTGAGCAATATGCAAAAGCGAAAGAAGCTTATGCAGCTTGGATGGACTTCACAGGTGAGGAAGACGACAAGGTTTATACACGTATTGCGCAAGCAAACTACGAGTTAAAACTTTTCAAAGACGTACTTCCTGCTGCAAACAAAGCAATTGAATTGGCAAAAGAACCTGCAAAGGCTGCTTACCAATTAAAGCTAGCTGCCTATTTTGAACTTAAACAGTACAAAAATATGGTAGGTGTTGCTGAAGAAATTGTTCGTGTTTGGCCTGAAGACAAAAAAGCCTGGGTTGGTTTAGGTAAATACTACCTTCAAACCGAAGACTTCAAGAAAGGTCTAGCGACCATGGAAGTTGCCTATAAAAATGGATATTTTGAAAACGAAGTTGAATACAAAGTACTTTCTAACTTTTATTCGTTAAATGATATCCCTTACAAAGCAGCAGTTGTGCTTGAAAAGGCAATCAACGAAGAAAAAGTTAAGCGTAACAAGCAAAATATCAGTGCAGTGGCATCTAACTACCACCGTTCTAAAGATATTGAAAAAGCAGCTAAATACTATGAAGAAGCGGCTAAATTTGATGATGATGCTGAGCTTTACCGCAAAGCGGGTTCATTACTTTTACAATCGCAAAATTATAGTGCAGCCGTTGTTCGTTTGAACAAGGCAATAGAGTTAGGTTCTGACAAAAAAGGAACTATTTACTCTGATTTAGCTGAAGCTTATTACTACCAAGAGAAGTATAAGCAAGCTTATAACGCTATCACTAAAGCAATGGACGATCCGCGCACTCGCAAGTTTGCGAAGAGCTGGTCGACCTTCATCAAAGATAAAGCCGCTCGTAACGGTGTAAAAATCTAATTGATGTTGTTTTAAATTAAAAAGCCCCTCTGGGGCTTTTTTTATGGAATTTTAAAATGCTAAGACAGATCGTATTATTAGTTGTCGCAAGTGTGATGCTGATAGCTTGCTCTGAGCAAACATCAGGTTTCAAAACATTTAGTGAAGGGCAGCAAGCGCTGCAAACTATTAATAATTTATTATCGACTCAAGAACAGCAAAGTGAAGCTGCTAGCTGGCCTTTCTCAGAAAGTTATTTGCAAGCACGTCATCAAGCTTATCAAGGACTAAAAACGACGACGTTAGATGTGTCACAACAGGCGCAATTGAACTATTTAATTATTGCTGAGCGTTATCCCGAACGTTACTTTGTGTGGCCTGTACAACGTGATGTTATTAACCAAGCTCGTTTAGTAGATGACTATTCGGTAAATGAATTAGCTAACTGGCTAGAGTTAGTTGAAACGCAGCTAATTGCAGCTGAGCAAAGCAATCTGAAATTAAATAAAATCGAATTAACGCTTTTACATAATATGGTCAAATCGCACCTTGATAATAGCGATGACAGTGTACAAGCAGCACTAAACAAACTTAATCAATATTTAACTCAATATAAACCGCGTACAAAACTTGGTTTAGTCGGTTTGGCAAATGGTAAAGATTGGTATCAAAGTAAACTTAATTACTTTAGTGGTGAGACTAAGCCGCCTTTAACTTGGTTAAGTGAAATCCAGGCTTCGTTAAAGCAATCGCAGAATGCAGATTTTGTATTACCTGTATCAGACTCTCACGCTAAACCATTAGTAATGAACTATTTTGTAGAAAGTCATCAGCACACAGGTCTTGATTGGCAGCTTGATTATCTCGACCCGCTCAAAAGTAAGCGTAAATTAACAAAAGATGAGCAATACTTCTGGCAAGTTATGATGGAAACCGACTTAGGAATTCATTATCACACATGGAGTGAACAGCAAGCACGTGTTAGTTTGATGAAGCGTCTAGGGGTAAATCAGCAACAAGCTGATTGGTTAATTGAGGATATCGTGCTTTATCCTGCGATGAGCTTTATTTTTATAAATTAGTACAGCGCTGCGCTCTATGGAGCGCATCGCCGACAGCGTTGGCTTGCAGGATCTGCAAGTAAACGTTCGTCATCAATTTTTTCTTCACAATCACAGCAATAGCCATACTGCCCAATATCGATTTGGCATAGTGCTGCTTCTAACTTTTCTATTCGAGCAATCAATATTTGATACTCAGAACCGAGATTATTTGCTGTCAGCTCTAACCAGTCTGAAGGGGGATGATCCTTGAGTTGCGATAGCAGTTGCTGATGATAGGCTTGATCAGAATTAGCCAGCATATCCAGTAAACGTTGTCGAACCTGCGCAAGTTCCGCAGATAACTTTGTTTGAATTTCAGTATTGTTCATCGCTTTTCTTCCAAGTGGGCAATACTGGTATTATCAAACAAAATCGATTTGCTAATTATGATTTGTATCAATACTCGGCGCTTTCGCGTACTTTCTTAGTACATCTGCAACTTCGTCTTTGGCTTTTAGGCGGCGGATCTCATCAAAAAGTGCGTTAGCTTGTGGGTATTGGCGCTTTAAATAGCCGAGCCATTGCTTAGTACGAGAAGCAAAATACTTTTCACATTTACTCTCGTCTTGGTGCATAGATGAATGAATAATGTGGTATATCACATGCTCCCATAACATCGGAGTGTAATGCTCGTTTTCTGCATGAGATTTTATTTGTTTTGCTAGATCAGGCATCGCTAATGCACCACGACCAAGCATTAAATCTTGGCAATGACTGCGCTTTTGACAAAGCATGGCATCTTCAACTTGCCAAATTTCGCCATTAGCAACGACCGAAATATTTTTATCTTTGATCAACGGCGGGATTTTTTCCCAGTATGCCGGAGGGTTGTAGCCATCTCTTTTAGTTCTGGCATGAATAGCAAGACTTGAAGCACCCGCGCTAACAACAGCATCAACAATTTCTTGGCTATTACTATCATCATCAAAACCAAGCCTAATTTTGGCACTAACTTCATGGCAAGGATCAACAGCATCACGTACGGCTTTAATAATTTCGTACATGTGCTCAGGGTCTTTTAACAGTACCGCACCACCTTTACTTTTGTTCACTGTTTTAGCTGGGCAACCAAAATTTAAGTCAATGCCATGGGAGCCTAGGCGTATTGCTTTGACGGCATTTGCTGCCAAAGCATGAGCAACTTGACCTAGCAACTGAATACGCACTGGCGTACCTGCACGGGTATAGCCACCTGTTTTTAGCTCAGGACAATAGCGGTGAAACACGCGTTCGGGCAGTGTGTCTTCAACGACACGAACAAACTCTGTTACGCATAAATCAAATCCACCTAAATCAGTTAAGAGTTGTCGCATTTTAAAATCCACAACGCCTTCCATCGGTGCTAAAACTAGTCGCATGATACCTGTTAACTCATCAAAAATTAGGACGCGTATTCTAGCTTTTCTGGATTGTTTTATAAATCGTAATTTGCATTCTCGGCACTTTCAGAAAATAATTATAAAAATTTTGAAAGTAATTTTTAGTTCTCGGGTCTTGTTTAATAACCCTTTATAAAAAAGAGAGTCATCGAATGAACACAGTTAAGAAAAATTCAATTGCATTAACATTAGGTGCGGTTGTAGTAGGTGCGTCAAGTTTTGTAGCAACTGATGCGAGTGCAAACCCATTTGAATTTCAGCAAATGCAAGCAGGCTATCAACTAGATGCCGCAGAAGGTAAATGCGGTGAAGGTAAATGTGGCGGCGATAAAAAAGCTGAAAAAGAAGGCAAGTGCGGTGAAGGTAAGTGCGGCGGCGACAAAAAAGCAGCCAAAGAAGGTAAGTGCGGCGAAGGTAAATGCGGCGCAGATAAAAAAGTAGCCAAAGAAGGCAAGTGCGGCGAAGGTAAATGCGGCGGCGATAAAAAAGCAGCCAAAGAAGGTAAGTGTGGCGAAGGTAAATGCGGCGCAGACAAAAAAGCAGCCAAAGAAGGTAAGTGTGGCGAAGGTAAATGCGGCGCAGACAAAAAAGCAGCCAAAGAAGGTAAGTGCGGCGAAGGTAAATGTGGCGCAGACAAAAAGAAAGCTAAAGAAGGTAAGTGTGGCGAAGGTAAATGTGGTTCTAATCACTAAGCGCTCATTTAGCTTTTAAAAGGGCCGTAAAGGCCCTTTTTAGTAGGAGGTAGTATGTTAAATGAATCAGTAGCTGATTTTGGGTTGATTGGCTTAGGTTTGCGCCGAGAAATGCTTGATGAAATGCTCATTGATGTTCCTAAACCTATTGAGTTTTTAGAAGTTGCACCTGAAAACTGGCTAAAGCTTGGGGGGCGTTTTGGTAAACAATTTAAACAGCTTACCGAACAACATGCCTTTGTTTGCCATGGTTTATCGTTATCGATTGGCTCACCAGCAGCGCTTGATATTGAATTTGTGCAATCGCTTAAAACCTTTTTTAAAGAGCATAATATTCGTTTATTCAGCGAGCACTTAAGTTACTGCTCGGGCGAAGGACATATGTACGATTTAATGCCTATACCATTTACTGAAGATGCTATTAAGCATGTTGCTTCTCGTATTAGGCAAGTACAAGATATTTTAGAACAGCCAATTGCTATTGAAAACGTGTCTTACTATGGCGCCCCTGGGCAACAAATGACAGAACTTGAATTTACTAATGCTGTTTTAGAAGAAGCTGATTGTAAACTGCTGCTCGACGTGAATAATATTTACGTTAATTCGATTAATCATGGTTATAACGCTGAGCAATTCCTAGCTGAATTACCAACAAAACGGATTGCCTATGGACATGTTGCGGGCCATTACACTGAGGCTGAAGATCTACTGGTTGATACCCATGGTGCGCCAGTTATCGATCCTGTTTGGCAATTGCTTGAAAAAGCTTATGAAGTTCATGGCGTATTTCCCACTTTATTAGAGCGTGATTTTAATATTCCGCCGATGAGTGAGTTGTTAACCGAGCTAAAAACCATTGAAGCACTGCAGCAAACAGCGAGCAAGCAAAACCAAGCAAGGGTGAAACACAGTGCCTGAACATTTTACTCAAGTACAGCAAGCGTTTATGGCGCATATCCGCGACCCTCAACAACACGCTAAGCCTAGTGATATTGAAGAGCGCCGGATGGCGATTTACCGCGACTTATTTTTTAATAATGTGGATGGGTTTGTAAGCTCTGCGTATCCAGTACTAAAAAGTTTATATTCAGAGCAAGCTTGGCACAGACTCGTTAGGCAGTTTTTTAGCCAGCATGATTGTAAATCACCTTATTTTTTAGATATTGCAGGGGAGTTTTTGGCTTTTCTTGCTAATGACTATGAAATACAAAGCGATGATCCCGCGTTTATGTTAGAGCTAGCGCACTATGAATGGGTTGAGCTTGATGTATCGGTTGCTCAAGAGGTGGCAGAAGAAGTCAGTTTATCGGCTCATCAAGTGACAAGCTCTGCATTATTCTTAAGTTCACTTGCCCGTAATTTGTGTTACAGTTTTCCTGTTCATACCATCAGTGCAGATAATCAACCAAGTGAACCGGCAGCACAACCCAGTTACTTTGTGGTTTATCGTGATAGCGATGACGAAGTACAATTTTTATCGACAAATGCGATGACCGCATTACTTCTTAATATTATTGAATCTCAGCCGGGTGCAGATTTAAATGATGTATGCCAAGCAGTTGCAGAGCATGCGCCTGAATTTAGCCAAGAGCAGCTGTATCAGGGAGCGCTCAATACCTTAAGTGCAATGGCAGAACGCGGCATTGTGGTTTCTAATACCTTGGTTTAAAAATCAGCTAAAAGTCTTTATTGATGTATTTAGTTCGACTATTATGAGCGCCTTATTTTGTCGTGCTTAAATAAAGGTAGTAATTATGTCGAATGATAAAGACTTTAAAGATCCGTTCAATGCAACTTATTTCATTGCGTTTTTAGCTGTATTCGGTGGCATTGGCTGTCTAAACGCTATTCTTGGTTGGATCACTTCTTTATCTTAATCTGCGTAAGCAAATTAAAGACAATAGGCTGCATTATGCAGCCTTTTTTATAGCTGATATTTCTTGTTAAGTGATTAATTTCGAAACTTGCTACCGACTTTCTACTAAGGTGATGTTATACTCTCGAGCTTTGTTAGATAAACTTTTTGAGCAGTATAATTATGACTCAAGCAACTTCAACGCTCATCAAACAGAGCATTGCAACGATCGCTGATTACCCAAAGCCGGGCATTATGTTCCGCGACGTAACTACTTTAATGGCTAATGCTGACGCATTTAAAGCAACCATCGACAGCTTTATTGCAGCATATAAAGACCAAGGTTTTACAAAAATCATCGGTACTGAATCTCGTGGTTTTATCTTCGGTGCACCACTTTCTTACGCACTAGGTATTCCATTCATTCCTGTTCGTAAACCAGGCAAACTTCCTCGCGAAGTGATTTCACAAAGTTATCAATTAGAGTATGGTGAAGATATTCTTGAGCTTCATACAGACGCAATTGTCCCTGGCGATAAAGTGTTACTAGTAGATGACTTACTGGCTACAGGTGGCACAATCGAAGCAACGGCAAAATTAGTTGCTAAACTTGGCGGTAACGCAACTGATGCGGCATTTGTTGTTTCTTTACCTGAGCTGGGTGGTGAGCAACGAGTTGCTGATATGGGCATCAAAATCTTAAAGTTGGTTGAATTCGAAGGCGAATAATTAATGAGTTATCAGGTTCTAGCAAGGAAATGGCGACCACAAACCTTTCACGAGTTAGTGGGGCAGTCTCATGTTAAACAAGCATTAGTTAATGCATTAACACAAAATAGACTCCATCACGCTTATCTCTTTACTGGAACCCGTGGGGTGGGTAAAACAACCATTGCACGTATATTCGCAAAAAGTCTCAACTGCGATAAGGGTATCTCTGCTGAGCCATGCGGCCAATGTTCAAGTTGTACTGATATTGAAGCAGGCCGTTATATTGATTTATTAGAAATCGATGCGGCATCACGTACCAAAGTAGAAGATACCCGCGAAATCCTTGATAACGTTCAATACGCACCAACACGTGGTCGTTACAAGGTATACCTAATCGATGAAGTTCACATGCTGTCAAAGCACAGTTTCAATGCATTACTAAAAACATTGGAAGAACCGCCAGAGCATGTGAAGTTTTTATTAGCGACAACCGATCCGCAAAAACTACCCGTGACGATTTTATCGCGTTGCTTACAGTTTAATTTAAATGCTTTGTCGCAATCAGAAATTCATGATCAGCTTGCCCATGTTCTTAATCAAGAACAGCTAAGTTTCGATGATAAATCATTGTCTATTTTAGCTAAGGCAGCCGATGGTAGTATGCGTGATGCATTGAGTCTTACAGACCAAGCAATTGCGCAAACCAATGGCAATATTAATCATCAGGCTGTGCAAACTATGCTTGGCTTGATGGATACTCAATATAGCCAAACCATGTTAGCAGCGTTACTGTGCCAAGATGGCGATGCATTACTTCAAGAAGTAAAAGCAGTCGTTAGCCGAAACCCCAACTTTGTAGCCTTGCTCGACGATTTAATTGCCCTGACGCATCTTATTCAGCTTGTGCAACTTGTGCCTAGTGCAGCGGCACTTGATGATACTAACCGAGATTTTATTGAGCAGGTGGCACAAACCACTGATGCACAGCAGATGCAGGTTTACTACCAATTGCTATTAAATGGTAAAAAAGATTTGCAATGGGCACCCGATGCTAAACTTGGCTTTGAAATGATCATGTTGCGACTGCTTGCATTTCAACCTACGCAATTTGCACAAAGCCAAACACCAACGAATACCCAGCAACAGGTTAAGCCAAGTGGTGCCGGTGCACTGCGTGATATTTTGAAAAAATCTACGGCGCAACGTGAGCAAGCTGCTTCAGAGCAAGCACCAGTTGCACATAGCTCTGCACAGACAACTGCTGTTCCTTCAGAGCCTCAGCCAACACAAGCTGAGCCTATTCAAGCAGCCAAGGCAGAAACGGCACATAGCCATGAGCCTGCCCAGCAAGTTGAAGCAACAGCAGTAGAGCAGCCTGATGCTGGTCAACAGCCTCAGCAATCTGTTGAAACTGCAATGGTTGCTGAAGTTCAACCTGCGCCACAACAGCAAGAGCCAAGCCACTCAGAGCAAGTGCCAGCAGCTGAGTACTCATCACCAGAGTATTCTTCGCAAGATTATATGGATGATGATGCCGAAATGGATTCATCACTTGCAGCGCAATACGATGATGTGATGAATAGCGCTTATGATCAGGGCTTTACTGCCAATGAAGCATCTGCGCCTCAGCAACAGCAAACAGCACCAGCACAATTACAACAGCAGCAAAGTCAGGCGCAGTCGGCCATTGCTCGTATTTTACAAGATCGCAATATTTCAGGTGCTGGGCGTTTAAGTGGTGCAGCAACGCAAACTCATGCTAAAGCAGAACCGCCAGTGCAACAAAGCACAGCCGCGACCAACATTCAGCCTCAGCAGCAAGCAATGGCTGCTGAAGTAAAAAAGCCCATCCCCCAGCAAACGGGGGAGAGCAGTAGTAAAGTAAAAAAAGTCGACTTTCGAGAAAAGCATCAAACAATCACCGAAAACTTAGCGCCAGAGTTACTTGAGCAGATCAATCCACAAAAAGCGCCAGAGCCAGTAGTTGAAGAAGCCAGTATTCCGATACCTGATGATTTTGAAAGCCCGATCAGCAGTATTAAATTTGCACACGAACAAGACGAATGGGCGTATTTAATTAAGCGCATGGGACTGGGTGGTCGCATGCGCCAATTTGCGCTGCATTCAATCTTTACCAAGCAGAATAATCAGCTGCATATTGAAGTTGATTCATCACAGCGCCATTTAGATAGCGCTGTGCTTAGACAAAAGCTCAATGCTGCATTAAGTGAAATTTACGGCCATAATGTAGAGCTTAGTATCGAGTTTGCTGATGGCGTAATTGATTCACCGTATTTGATTCAACAAAAAATTGATGCGGGACGTCATCAACAAGCGATTGATGTAATAAATAGTGATGAAAATATAGTGCAATTTCAGCAGTTGTTTAGCGCTATAATCGATGAAAACAGTATTCAGGCATTGTAATTAGTTACAATAGCCCTTATCTTCATGCCAATTAAAGTAGTTTAGAAAGAGAGACAGTTATGTTTAAAGGTGGAATGGGTAACATGATGAAGCAAGCGCAGCAAATGCAAGAGCGCATGCAAAAAGCCCAAGAAGAAATCGCAAACCTTGAAGTTGTAGGTGAAGCAGGTGCAGGCCTAGTTAAAGTAACTATGCTTGGTAACCACAATGTTCGTCGTGTTGAATTAGATGACAGCCTAATGGAAGACGACAAAGACATGATCGAAGATTTATTAGCGGCAGCGTGTAACGATGCTGTACGTCGTGTTGCTGAAGAAACTCAAGAGCGCATGAGCAAAGTAACTGGCGGTATGCAATTACCACCAGGTATGAAAATGCCATTCTAAGTGATTTTGTATGCAACTATCTCCTAGTTTAACACAGCTAATTGAAGCGCTACGATGCCAGCCGGGCATAGGCCCTAAGTCGGCACAGCGCATTGCTTTTCATTTGCTTGAGCGTGACCGTCAGGGTGGTAAACAGCTTGGCCATGCATTAACCAAGGCAATGGATGAAGTAGGGCATTGTCAATCTTGTCGTACTTTTACAGAGCAAGCTGTATGCGATATTTGTTCAAGTGTTAAACGCCAAGATAGTGGTTTATTGTGTGTGGTCGAATCACCAACCGATGTACTCGCGATTGAGCAAACAGGTCAATACCAAGGTCTTTACTTTGTTTTAATGGGTCACTTGTCGCCAATTGATGGCATAGGACCAAAAGAAATTGGCCTTGATATTCTTGAAAGTAAGTTGCAACAAGGCGGCATTAATGAGGTGATCCTCGCGACCAATCCAAGTGTTGAAGGTGAAACCACAGCCCACTACATTGCTGAGCTTTGTCATAAGTATCAGGTAGGTGCATCTCGAATTGCTCACGGTGTCCCTGTTGGTGGTGAGCTCGACTTACTTGATGGTATGACATTGATGCATGCATTTAGCGGACGACGCGCCGTAAACCAAAACTAATACCTAATATGGTGTCAAAAGCCTGCTTTAAGCAGGCTTTTTTGTATATAGCCCCCAATTTAGCCGTAAATTTAATTTTTTGCCTTGAAGTTCAAAAAGCCTGCCCCATATAAAGAGTCATAGTGCAGATTAGACACTTTGTTAATTGGAGATTTACACAATGACTGCAGCACAAAAAGAAACATTAGGCTTTCAAACAGAAGTCAAACAACTATTAAACCTGATGATTCATTCAATTTAGTCATTCGGAATATTTAATTACCGATCCGTAGTAATCCTTTTTATCATATTAAATTCAATGTCTTATATCGATTTTAATCATCTTTAATCCGCACTACTAACGATTTAAAAGAACTGTTATGCTTGGCAGGCGCGTACCAAGCTGTGTACCATAAATTTTTGACAGCAAATTTGGTGCGCATTTGGTACACATCTAGAGCGTGAGCATAATGAAAATAACAGCTGCAAAACTTAAAAGCATAAGTGGAAAACCTTATAGCGGAAAGCCAGAAGTATCTGATGGTGATAATTTGTCATTGCGTATTTCACCAAAAGGAAAGGTCACATTTCAGATTAGATACAGGCTAAAAGGTAAGCCTGCGCGTTATAAGATAGGAACATACCCTGAAATGAGCTTGGCGAATGCAAGAGAGGAATGCGAACGTCAAATGACTCAGGTTAGAAAAGAGTTAGATCCGCGGAACATGAAGGCGGTAAATAATGTCAGCGTTGTTGAAAAAGAAAATCCTACCTTAATTGACGCAATTAATTTTTGGTACGCACAATACTGCGTCAACATGCGTGATCGTCCACAAGAAATTTATAACCGTATCGTTTCCTGTATTAATGACGATTGGCGCAATCAATATGTTGCTGAAATTAGTAAGCATCATTTTTCTGTTTTATTTAAGCAAATGAATACCGATAGTATTGCTGCTGGCCGTGGCGATGGTTTTGCTTTCAACTCTATTATTGAGCTGCGTTCAGCTTTGCGATTTTGTTTAAGGCAAGCATATATAACGAATGCTGAATTTGAAGCACTGCGCCCTAGTGACTTTGCGAATGACTACCAACCAAGAGAGCACTTCTTAACAATAAATGAGTGCCGTCTTATTTGGTCTAATATTGACAACCTTGCTCTTACTGATAGAAACAAAGTTATCCTTAAATGCGCTATGATTTTTGGTTGTCGTATCAGTGAGCTATATACAGCTCATAAAACTGATTTTGATTTAGAAGAGAAACTATTCACCGTTAGGCGTGAAAATACTAAAGGAAAAACACAGTCAATTGTTAGACCGATTCCTGATGTTTTAATTAACGACCTACAATATCTAAAAGATCTTAGTCCAGGCTTCATTCACATGTTCCATAATCGTGGAGGGGATAAGCCGGCGAGTGGCTCAAGTGTAAGTACAATAGCCAATACATGCTATGAAGAAATTGAGGGCGTAAGGCCATTCAGAATGCATGATTTTAGACGAACCTTATCAACTCACTTAACTGATGCAGGTTGTCCACTGCAATTTACTGAGAAGCTTTTAGGTCACAAAATGAAAGGGGTTCTGGCAATTTACAACAAATCCCCTATGCTGGATGGTTTAACAGAATGGCTTGATAAATGGGCCAATTTAATTTCATATAAATAAAAGGACGTTCTGAATGTTGAATTACTCATACTATCCATTTAAAAATATACTTGAAGACATTGGGGCTGAAGATTTAGTTCTTTTAAAAGATGTCTCAGAAGGCTGGTATATAGATTATAAAGTCCAAAGTTTAAAGATTCCTGATCTTGCAAAACAACTTTCTGCATTTGCAAATCAATATGGCGGATGGTTAATCATTGGAGTCAACGAAGCTTCAGACGGTTCACGGACAGCTTCTGAGTTTGTTGGGATTCCGGTATCTGAATTAGAAAAAGTATCAAGAGATATACGAGAGGCTTCGTCTGCTCATGTTAATCCTGAAGTATTATATGAAGAAAAAGTTATATCTGGGCCAATTGAAAGCATTGGTTTAGCTGAAGATAAAGCTATTATAATTATTGGCATTCCAATGAGCGAGAATACTCCGCATATACATTCTTCTGGAAGAATCTATAGAAGGTTGGCAGATCAATCAAAACCTAAAGAGGAAACTGACCGATATATATTAGATGACTTATGGAAACGCGGTAGTGATAGAAAGATTAAATTAAGAAACTTCTTAACCGCAACTCCAGCTATTCCTAATTCACAATCAGATAGTTCATGGGCTTATATCTTCCTTAAACCATCTCAGTCACAAAAGGGTCCTTCGAAAAAGCTAAGCTTTAAGGATTTTTCAGAGGTTTTAGGTGCAGAAAATGTAAAAACTATGAATGGAGTAAAGATGCCGTTTGATGGAATCTACACAACTTCGGACGGGTTTTTAGCTAGGAATATTGGCAAAAACGATCCTAGTCTTGCAACTACTAGCTTTCGGTGGTGGCACAATGGAACCGTTAGGTTGGATATTCCTTTAAATAAGTATGACCTTAGTACATTTCTATCTCAGATAGATATCCATAAATATGGAGCAGA
Source organism: Pseudoalteromonas sp. BZK2 (assembly GCF_014349195.1). Taxonomy (NCBI): domain Bacteria; kingdom Pseudomonadati; phylum Pseudomonadota; class Gammaproteobacteria; order Alteromonadales; family Pseudoalteromonadaceae; genus Pseudoalteromonas; species Pseudoalteromonas sp. BZK2. The sequence continues at coordinate 49,196 of NZ_JACSOG010000030.1, forward strand.
TTACTACCTTTTAGCAGAAGAATTTGGATTTAATGATATTGATGTAGTTGATTACTCTTTATTTTGCCAGACAACAGCTGCATTAATTAACTTCTATTTACATCTGTTAGATGTTTTAGGCGATAAAAGGGATGTTTACTCATGTTTTACAATAAAAAATGTATTCCACACGATTCCATTTATTGATTCGAAGTCTTTTTTAGAGAGATGTAAAGTGAACTCCATACCTCTGACTTTAGATAAAAATATAGTTTTACCAGCAGAGCCAAGTGAAGAAAGTATGTTTTCACATAAATACTCAGTTCGTGATGTAGATTTTAAATGCCCAAAGCAATACACCCCAATACCTTATTTATTTAGTTCACCAATTTTTTATAGAGTCCTATTGTCGGTAGGTATTATCTCTTGCATCGAGGAGTTCTCAGGTGATACAGAACTTTTTGGATTCCATAAGCTGAATAAACAGTAGTGTTTATTAACAAGATAATTTCGCGCCTAATACGGCGCGTAAGCTCTTTTAATCAAGTTATTATTTTCATAGGGCCTCAACTCTGTGGATTTTATCTAAATCTGAATAGTATTTTTCAATTACAGTTTTAAGCCAACGATGGGGCTTCCCTGGGCGGTTAGGTTTAATGAATTCGCCTTTGGAAACCAGCTTCCTTAAATAGTCCTCTGTTACACCTTCCATGGCTGCTACTTCCTGAGTTGTGTAAAACTTACTAGATGGTAGGCTCATAAAAACTCCTTAACATGCATTGCTTTTTAAACTCTTAATTATCAACATTGGTCTAATTTTAAATTTTTATAACTCAAAAACAAAGAATTTGAAGGTTTGTGTAAATTTTCATAGTTGTCTTATATGGTGTGAGTTCAAAAATACCATAAAGCAATCCTAGTTAGTGTTAGGTCAAACACTAACTAGGACACTCATGAGTACATCAAAATCGCAATTCATCAGAGAGTATCAACGCGCGAGTAAATCACCTTGGGATGACAATTCAACGATTCTGCTATTAGCAGATGTTGATGAAGCGTCTACAAGCAATTCAATCGAGCTTAGTTTCAGCCATTACATTTATATGCACAGAGATAGGGTAGGTAGTGTATTGGGTATAAGCATCTCAAAGCAGCTCTTTGATGATAATCCTGATTTTTCAGGGCGCTATTTAGATGGTGTAGAAATGTATGCTTTTTTGCTTCTGTACATTGAGCAAATAAAAGAATTCTGTCATTTATTTTCAGCAGAGTTCGAAGCGATATTTTTAACTAAACCAACAACTTTCTTCAGTCACGCTGAAGAGAACTGGTTAGAAATCATCGAAAAAAGTTAATACTGGCGAACCTTCGGGTTCGCTTTCTTAATATTTCCCCTTTCTCGTTCCTTTTTAGTTAAAAAGTTTTTTATAACTCGAACTAAAGGAGAAAAGCATGTCTTTAAGATATGTAAGTACATTAAACTTCGTAGATTTAATTGATGCTTTATACAGTATCATTCACAAAAACGACCATAAAATTAATCATTTAATGTTAAACAAAGAAAATCCTGATTTTGAGGGGCTGTGGTCAATTGTCGAGCCTGATGTTTATGCTAATAAGCAACTGAACTATCGTGGTGTAAAAGTCCTGTTTTATAAAATGATGGTTTTTCTGCTCGAAGATATTCAGGAGGGCACCTTTGATTATTCGGATTACGATGCCCAACCTTGCAACGAAAACCCTGAGCGCTTTGATGATTTATTCGATACGGAGTTAGAGAATGACTTCGATGATGGCTTTAAAGAAAAGATTGAGCGAGAGTTCGAGCCAGAGCTTAATAATGAGCGTACTCAAAATTCTATAAAAGAGACCATATCGCAAATCAAACAAAAGCATTCATAGGATAAATAAAGCTATTTTTGCATTTAAAAATAGCAGCCTAACCATAACTCACGAAATACGCCTCGAGCCGTTATTTGCCGGCTCACTACTCAATGTCTGGGTAGTCAGAGTTCACTCTGATAATACTAGTGAGGGAATTGTACGCAAATATACTTTTCCATTGTGGTAATGCAAAAGCGTATTGCCAACGATAATGTAAGGCGAGGCTAAAGGGCAATGAAGGAGTAGCGTGCTACTCCTTTTTGTTTTCGGCCCTAAACCACCTACTTCAGTAGGTGGTTATCATCATTTAGGCTTTGCCTGAAAAAATACTCATGTTAATTCCTTACTTGATTTTT
>NZ_JACSOG010000031.1:0-51180 GCF_014349195.1 Pseudoalteromonas sp. BZK2
AATTTTGACATGTATGGATTCCTTATTGGTAAAAGTAATTGTCCAATCTCTTTATACCGTACTCACCCTATTTGGGGGAGGAGTCCATACATCTCCTACTGAGTGATTCGATCACTCCCCTTGCAGCTTTACTCTTATCAAAACTTTTTATACATCCCTTGGCTTTGTGGTGCGACAAACTTGTAGCCAAGCTTTTCGTAAAAGCCAGGTTTGTCAGCGACCATAGTGACGTAACTACCTTCATAAGCGGCAGATTCGATGTAGCGGTCAACATGTTCCATAATGACACGCCCTAACCCTTGCCCTTGATATTCAGGTGATACAGCAATATCAACCACTTCAAAATTACAGCCGCCATCACCAATAACGCGGCCCATGCCAATCAACTCATCGTTTTTACGAATACAAATAGCATAAAGAGAGTTTGGTAACCCCGCCTTTGCAGCCGCTAATGAACGTGCTGATAAGCCAGCTTTAAGGCGCATATCACAGTATTCTTCTGCGCTTGGTAGCTGCTCTATTAGACTGTACTCCATAAAAGCTCCTTATAACTTGCATTACCTTTAACGTTAACAAAAAAGGCGCCAGTAGGCGCCTTTTATTTAACTCAGTTTGCTAATTATTCAGCAGCTTGAGTCGCTTTTGGTACTTGCACTTCAGCTTGTGCTTTTAGTGCTGCAATAAATACCATGTAGTTTTTATTCACTTGAGCCATCGTGATGTTTTGCTTTTGTTGCTCATTAATCTCAACTTCAGTCGCTGGATTAACTGCTTTTAGCGCAACAATTGCCGCATCGCCATTGTTTAGGTCAACAACTTCAACCTCTGGTGCACCTTGTGGGTGAGCCATTTTGAAAGCTTGTTGAACAATAGCTGGTGACACTGTGTAAGCTTGACGAGCAAGTGCAGCTTCTTGGCGTACTGTTAGGCCTTCAGCTTGTGCAACTTCGTTTAGGCTCTTACCAGCTTCGATCTCAGCGTAAAGTGTGCGTGCTTTTTCTTTAGCAAGCTCAGATGCTTTTTGTGAAACTAACGTCGCTTTAATTTGCTCAGACACATCTGCTAGTGCTTTCGTAGTCGCAGCTTTGTGATCGTTTACACGAACAACAACAGCATGTTCATCACCTACTTCAATTACTTCTGAGTTCATGCGATCTTCTAACACTTCAGGTGAGAAAATAGCAGTAACAACTTGTGGGTTGTTTAGCGGCTCAGGTAATGCATTGCGAGTCACAAGTTCTGTTTTCTGCACTTCAACGCCTGCTGCTTCTGCTGCATCAATTAAAGTATCTGAAATTTCGAACGCAAGCTCACCCATTTGAGTTTGCTTTTCATAGAACGCATTAATTTTCTTAGTACGCTCAAGTTCAGCGCGAAGCTCATCTTTTACGTCAGCATATGGTTTAACTTGCTGTGTTTGAATATCAGTAAGTTTGATGATGTGATAACCAAACTCTGATTCTACAACGTCAGAAATGTCGCCTTTGTTTTCAAGAGCATAAGTTGCATCTTCAAACGCAGGGTCCATCATGTCACGTTCAATCCAGTCTAGATCACCGCCCATTTCTGCACTCACTACATCATCAGAAGATGACTCAGCTAGCTCAGCAAAATCAGCACCGTTTTGTAACTGCGTTAGTAGCTCTTCAGCTTTCGCTTTTGCTGCATCATCGTCTTCGCTGTTATCAATTAAGATGTGCGATACACGACGTTTTTCAGGCTCAACATATTGGGCACTGTTTTGATCATAGTAAGCTTTGATATCTTCTTCTGAAACACTTGAATCAAGCGTTAAGCTCGCTGCATTTAAGTCAATGTAGCTTACAGACACTTGCTCTGGTGCTAAGAATTGCGGTTGATTCAACTCATAGTAATCAGCAATTTCTTGCTCTGTTACTTCGATACCAGCTTGTAATGATTCTTTAGCAACAACTAAGTAATCAATACTGCGCGTTTGCTGTTGTAGAGCAACGCTGTTGTTTAATTCATTTTCTAAGATGAAATCAGTACCAGCTACTGCACCCACTAATTGGCTGCGTGTCATGTCTTCACGTAAATATTCACGGAAAGCATCTGGTTGGAAATTCATTTGACGAATAACTTGTAAGTAGCGGTCGTTGCTAAACTGGCCGCCTACTTGGAAGTAAGGCATTTCTAAAATTGCTTTACGAACACTTTCGTCGCTTACACGAAGACCTAATTCTGCCGCTAGTTGAGTTTGCAATTCTTGTTGTACTAAACGGTCGATTACGCCTTGGCGAATTTGTGCCATGTAATTTGGATCAGCAGCGATTTGTGCAAAGTATTCACCAAATTGTTGTTCTAAACGGTTACGTTCGTTTTGGTATGCACGGCTGAATTCGGTTTGGCTAATTTTAACTCCATTTACTTCTGCAACGGGTTGCTCTGTGGTTTGTCCTAAATAACCACCGATCCCAGCTAAAGCAAAAGATAAAATCACCGCGCCTAATATAATTTTGGCTGCAGGTCCCTGCGAACCTTCTCTGATTTTCTCAAGCATTTATCTATCTCTATTCTGATCAGGTACAAATTAACCCTGCTCATGTAAAAAAAGCGTATCTTACCAGATACGCTTTTTCACTTGAAGTAACTGGTGATAAGTTACCTAAATTCAATTTAAGTGTGATTAGGTATCTCTCACCAACTAATCTTTAATGATTAGTTTACTGCGTCTTTCAGCGCTTTACCTGCTTTGAAAGAAGGAATGTTTGCTGCAGCAATCTGGATAGTCTCACCAGTTTGCGGGTTACGACCTGAACGCGCTGCACGCTCACGTACAGAGAAAGTACCAAAGCCAACTAGCGCTACTGAATCGCCATCTTTAAGAGCGCCTGAAACAGCCTCGATGAATGAATCTAGTGCACGACCTGCAGCCGCTTTAGAAATGTCAGCGTCAGCTGCGATTTGATCGATTAATTGAGATTTATTCACAATATCATCCTCTTTCATTGTTATTATCAAGAGCGATTGTTTTTATAAAAAATAACATCACTGTTTTGAAAATTTATGAGCAAATTAAGTTTATGCTCAGTTTATTATATTTTTCTCAACCCTAGGCCACATAAGGCCTAGGCTTGAAAACTAGTGCTTAACTTATCATACCCTTTGTATTTGAAAAGCCCCTAAATGCACTTTTTTGCGGTTTTTTACTGGTTTTTTTCAGTTTCGACAGAAAAACTCTCTACTGGGTGCTTCAAAGCCAGTTTTAAAACGTCATCAATCCATGTAACTGGGTGAATTTCAAGGCCCTCTAATACGTTGTCTGGGATCTCTTTTAAGTCACGTTCGTTAATTTTTGGAATAATTACGGTTTTAATTCCACCACGATGCGCTGCCAGTAGCTTTTCTTTTAAGCCACCAATTGGTAATACTTCACCACGTAATGTGATTTCACCTGTCATTGCTACATCTGAGCGCACTGGATTACCCGTTAAGCTCGATACCAAACCAGTTACCATGGCAATACCAGCACTTGGGCCATCTTTTGGTGTTGCACCTTCTGGCACGTGAACATGAATGTCACGTTTCTCATAGAAGTCGCTATTAATGCGAAGTTTTTCAGCACGATTACGAACAACCGTCATCGCAGCCTGAATTGACTCTTGCATTACATCACCAAGCGAACCTGTGTAAGTTAGCTTGCCTTTACCTGGTACAGCTGCTGATTCAATAGTCAGTAAATCACCACCTACTTCAGTCCACGCAAGACCCGTTACTTGGCCAATACGGTCACCGTCTTCAGCTTTACCATAATCAAAGCGTTGTACGCCTAAGAACTCTTCAAGGTTGTTATCGTCGATAAGGACCTTTTTAGTGTCTTTATCAAGCAGGATGTTTTTAACTGCTTTACGGCATAGTTTTGACACTTCACGCTCTAAGTTACGAACGCCCGCTTCACGTGTGTAGTAGCGGATAATGCCAATAATTGCGCTGTCAGCAATTTCAACTTCATGCTCTTTTAAACCATTGCGCTTAACTTGTTTTGGAATCAAGTGCTGTTTAGCAATGTTTAGCTTCTCGTCTTCGGTGTAACCCGAAAGGCGAATAACTTCCATACGGTCTAATAACGGACCTGGGATATTAAAGCTATTTGATGTTGCCACAAACATCACGTCAGATAGGTCGTAATCAACTTCTAAGTAGTGATCAGCAAAATGGCTGTTTTGCTCAGGATCAAGTACTTCAAGTAATGCTGATGCAGGGTCGCCACGCATATCTGATGACATCTTATCGATTTCATCTAATAAGAATAATGGGTTCTTTACACCAACTTTAGTCATATTCTGGATTAACTTACCAGGCATAGAACCAATATAAGTACGACGGTGACCGCGGATTTCCGCTTCATCACGAACGCCACCTAATGCCATACGCACATATTTACGACCTGTAGAGCGTGCGATTGACTGACCAAGTGAAGTCTTACCTACACCAGGAGGACCGACTAAACATAAAATTGGGCCTTTAAGCTTATTAGTGCGTTGTTGCACCGCTAGATACTCAATAATACGCTCTTTAACTTTATCTAAGCCGTAATGATCACTATCTAAAATCTTTTGTGCGCCAGCTAAGTCTTTTTTCACCTTAGAGCGTTTTTTCCAAGGTACATTGATTAGCGTATCAATATACGAGCGCACGACGGTTGCTTCCGCCGACATCGGCGACATCATTTTTAATTTAGATAACTCAGCGTTTGCTTTCTCTTGCGCTTCTTTAGGCATACCAGACTCTTCGATGCGTTTTTTAATTGCTTCGAATTCATCGGGTACATCATCAAGTTCGCCAAGCTCTTTTTGAATCGCTTTCATTTGCTCGTTGAGATAATACTCACGCTGCGACTTTTCCATCTGCTTTTTCACGCGAGTACGGATTTTTTTCTCAACTTGCAGTAAGTCAATCTCGCCTTCCATCAGCGCCATTAAGTATTCAAGACGCTCAGTCACATCGGCAATCTCAAGCACTTTTTGCTTTTCAGGTACCTTAAGCGGCATGTGTGCTGCCATGGTATCAGCAAGACGCGCAGCTTCATCAATGCCAGACACAGAAGTAAGTACTTCAGGTGGGATCTTCTTATTAAGCTTTACATAGCCTTCAAATTGGCTAATTGCGCTGCGAATAAAGATATCTTGTTCTTGCTCGTCGATATGGCTTGATTCGATGAACTGTGCTTCAGCCACAAAGAAATCATCGTTATCTAAAAACGTTTCAACGCTTGCACGTTGTGTGCCTTCAACAAGCACTTTAACGGTGCCATCAGGTAACTTTAATAACTGAAGTACTGTGGCAATGGTGCCAACACGGTAGATATCATCTTGCTGCGGATCATCAACAGAGGCGTCTTTTTGCGCCACTAGGAAAATTTGTTTGTCCTTGTCCATCGCCGCTTCTAGGCATTTTATTGATTTTTCACGACCAACAAATAGCGGGATCACCATGTGTGGATAAACCACTACATCGCGCAGTGCCAACACGGGGATTTCGACTCGATCTGTTCTCTCAAGCGTCATTATATTCTCTTCGCACTTCATTTATTTTAAAGATTACTCAAGTATATGGGGATATGTAAGGGAAAGTTCAACATATTTATAAAAAAAGGAGCCTTTGGCTCCTTTTTCGTGTTCAACTGCTTAACTTTTAAACTATTACAGCTTTATTCTGATGCAGCTTTGTCTTGGTTACCGCTTTGGTAAATCAAAATTGGGTCTGACTCACCTTTAATAACGGTTTCATCAATAACCACTTTGCTAACATCATCCATCGAAGGTAATTCATACATAGTATCAAGTAATACGCCTTCAACGATTGAACGTAAGCCACGAGCACCAGTCTTACGCTCCATTGCTTTATGAGCAATTGCGCTAAGTGCATCTTCGCGGAACTCAAGCTCAACATCTTCCATCGCAAACAATGCAGAGAACTGTTTAGTTAATGCATTTTTTGGTTCGCTAAGAATTTGAATAAGCGCTGCTTCATCTAGCTCTGTAAGTGTCGCAACAACCGGAAGACGACCGATGAACTCAGGGATTAAACCGTATTTCACTAAATCTTCTGGTTCAACATCTTTAAATGTTTCACTTAAGCTACGGCTACCTGATGATTGCTTAACTTCAGCACCAAAACCAATACCGGTATTTTTATGGCTGCGTTGTTCAATCACTTTATCTAGGCCAGCAAACGCACCGCCACAGATAAATAGGATCTTAGATGTATCAACTTGCAAGAATTCTTGCTGTGGATGCTTACGGCCGCCTTGTGGTGGCACAGATGCAACCGTCCCTTCAATTAGCTTAAGTAAGGCTTGTTGTACACCTTCGCCCGATACGTCACGGGTGATCGATGGATTGTCAGATTTACGAGAAATCTTGTCGATTTCATCGATGTAAACAATACCACGTTGTGCTTTTTCTACGTCGTAATCACATTTTTGCAGTAGCTTTTGAATGATGTTTTCAACGTCTTCACCTACATAACCTGCTTCAGTTAGTGTCGTTGCATCGGCCATCGTGAATGGTACATCAAGTAAACGAGCCATGGTTTCAGCAAGTAATGTTTTACCACTACCTGTAGGACCGATTAGTAGAATATTACTCTTACCAAGCTCAATATCCGCATTGATTGTTTGATTGCGTAAACGTTTATAGTGATTGTATACCGCAACCGACAGCACTTTTTTCGCGTGGTCTTGGCCAATCACGTAATCATCTAAGTGATTACGAATTTCTTTCGGCACAGGCAGTTTATCAGACGCATTATGCTTCGGCGCAATGTCTTTGATTTCTTCCCTGATAATATCGTTACACAGCTCAACACATTCATCGCAAATATATACTGAAGGACCAGCAATTAGTTTGCGAACTTCGTGCTGGCTTTTGCCGCAGAAAGAGCAGTATAACAATTTATTACTTTTGTCGCCGTCTGTAGGAGTGTCAGACATTCAGCTACCTCATTTATTACGTTGGCAGTAGCACTAGGCCACTGCTAATTCACTATGTTTAACTATATCAAAGAATATTAGTTTTCGCATAGTAAAGGGTGATAGCTAACAATACGTTATTATTAGCTATTCAGATTACTTCGATTCGCGGCTTGAAAATACTGAATCAACTAGGCCGTATTCAACCGCTTCGCTTGCGCTCATGAAGTTGTCGCGATCGGTATCACGAGAAACCACATCGAGTGGCTGGCCAGTATGTTCAGCCATTAAACGGTTTAGCTTATCTTTAATTGATAAGATTTCACGGGCATGAATTTCAAAGTCAGATGCCTGACCTTGGAAACCACCTAATGGTTGGTGGATCATTACACGTGAGTTAGGTAAACAAAAACGCTTACCTTTAGCACCACCTGATAGCAAAAATGCACCCATGCTTGCCGCTTGGCCAACACAAATTGTGCTTACATCAGGCTTGATAAAATTCATTGTATCGTAAATTGCCATACCCGCAGTCACAGAACCGCCTGGCGAATTGATATAAAGATAAATATCTTTTTCTGGGTTTTCTGATTCTAAAAACAGCATTTGCGCAAGAATCAAATTAGCCATGTTATCTTCTACTTGGCCAGTTAAGAAAATAATGCGCTCTTTTAAAAGACGTGAGTAAATATCATATGAGCGCTCACCTTTAGCTGTTTGTTCGACAACCATAGGGACTAGTGCGTTTAGAGGGTCTATCATACCGCTATTCATTCTTATTTAATTCCTTATCCGCTGCGACTCATCCTTACTATAAGGAAAGCACATTTATACTAATGTAAATTAAGCTGTCTATTCAATCTTTATAACTATATAGGAACTTATCAGAACAAATTCAATCCTCGTCGAAAAAAGTTCTGAAATAACATCAGTATTGTTGGTTTTTTGAAACTGATACCACAAACTAAAATGGCCCGAGTACGCTGTATAAATACAGGGTAACACGAGCCATTTAATCGCTAGCGAGAGCTTAAGTCAATGACTTATTAAGCACCTTGCTGTGGATTCATGATGTCGTCGAATGCTTTTTCAACGTCAGTCACGTTTGCTTTAGCTAGGATAGCTTCAACTGCTTGCTCTTCCATCGCTACGTTGCGCATTTGCTGCATAAGCTGATCGTTTGCTTTGTAGTACTCTACTACTTCAGTTGGATCTTCGTATGCAGAAGCTACAGTTGCGATTAACTCTTCAACTTTAGCGTCGTCAACTTTAAGCTCGTTCGCTTTAATTACTTCACCTAGTAATAGGCCAGTCTTAACGCGAGTTACAGCTTGCTCGTGGAATAATTCAGCTGGAAGCTCAGGCATGTTTTTAGCGTCGCCACCGAAACGTTGTGCAGCTTGCTGACGTAGTGCATCAATTTCTTGATCTACTAGCGCTTTTGGCACTTCGATTTCGTTGTTAGCTAAAAGACCTTTGATAGCTTGATCTTTAACGTTAGCTTTAACTGCTTGGTCAAGCTCACGTGTCATGTTCTTTTTAACTTCTTCTTTAAGAGCGTCAACACCGCCTTCAGCTACACCGAATTTAGTTGCGAACTCGTCGTTAAGCTCAGGAAGCTCTTGAGTTTCAACTTTCTTAACAGTGATTGCGAAAGTAGCTGCTTTACCTTTAAGGTTTTCAGCGTGGTACTCTTCAGGGAAAGTTACTTCAGCAACAACTTCTTCGCCCGCTTTTTTGCCAACGATGTTGTCTTCGAAACCTGGGATCATACGACCTTGACCAAGTTCTAGTGGGAAGTCTTCAGCTTTACCGCCTTCGAACTCTTCGCCTTCGATAGAACCAACGAAGTCGATAGTTACACGATCGTTCTCGCCAGCAGCTGCGTCAACTTCAGCCCAAGAAGCGTGTTGCTTACGTAGAGTTTCTAGCATGTTAGCTAGGTCTTCGTCAGTTACAGATACAGCTGGCTTTTCAACAGCGATTTTATCTAAACCTTGGATTTCAACTTCTGGGTAAACTTCGAAAGTTGCATCGAACTCTAAATCTTTACCAGCTTCTAACGCTTTAGGAGCGAAAGTAGGTGAACCAGCTGGGTTAATTTTTTCAGAAACGATTGCTTCGATGTAGTTGCGTTGCATTAATTCGCCAGCAACTTCTTGACGTACTGCAGCACCGTAACGCTTGTTGATGATAGACGCTGGTACTTTACCAGGACGGAAACCATCGATACGCTGGGTTTTAGACAGTTGTTGTAAGCGTTTTTTTACTTCAGTCTCAACGTTCTCTGCAGGAACGGTGATGGTCAGACGGCGCTCAAGGCCTTGAGTCGTCTCAACAGAAACTTGCATGATTTACCTCAATCTTCAATTTTGGCGACTGTTCGCCTTCCTTACAAACAAGGTGATCTCCATGAGTGATAGCAAGTTTTAACGCTGAAAATTTCAACTTAAAACGGCGCATTGTAACCATGAGATACCATTGCTGCTTTGCCCCTATGGGCACTATGTTAAACAATAGACGCGGCATTATAACCTAATATTTATGATAGTCGAGTCTGGGGGGCAATTATTTGGCTTATATAGCAGCAATCAGCGTTTAAGTGCGTAAAAAACGAACGCAATAAATTAACAAAGGAGAATTAAGCTGAATTAAAGGATGTATTTAGAAATTTAGAAGTGTTCGGCGATGCAGGATTTGAACCTGAGACTGAATTGGATATACCCAAACCAATCGTTCTTTGACCATAATTCTTTAAAAGTGGTCGGCGATGCAGGATTTGAACCTGCGACCCCTTGGACCCAAACCAAGTGCGCTACCAAACTGCGCTAATCGCCGATACTGAGAGAAGTTTTGAAAATAAATACCACTTAATAAGTGGTCGGCGATGCAAAATTTACACCTTCGACTGAATTGGATATACCCAAACCAATCGTTCTTTGACCTTGAACTTTCTAAAAGTGGTCGGCGATGCAGGATTTGAACCTGCGACCCCTTGGACCCAAACCAAGTGCGCTACCAAACTGCGCTAATCGCCGATATCTTAGAGTAAATTGGGGTGACTGATGGGGCTCGAACCCACGACAACCGGAATCACAATCCGGGGCTCTACCAACTGAGCTACAATCACCACGGCATTTACATATTTTCAAATGGCGCACCCGGAAGGATTCGAACCTTCGACCAACGCCTTAGAAGGGCGTTGCTCTATCCAGCTGAGCTACGGGCGCATCGAAAACTTCATAAGTTTGCCTGTAAGCGCCGCTTCTTAAAGAAGAAGTGGTCGGCGATGCAGGATTTGAACCTGCGACCCCTTGGACCCAAACCAAGTGCGCTACCAAACTGCGCTAATCGCCGATGCTTACTGTTGTTTGCGAGTGACCTCGTTAACAACGGGGTGCATAATAGTGATTTGACCGAGTCAGGTCAAACATTTTTTTAAGAAAATAATTCAATCGGTCACTTTTAGTTCATAATGGTTAAATATTGCAAATATAAGCTAAAATTTGAACTCTTTTTTATAAAGTAGCGCTTTATATAAGATTGCATCTTGGCGCTATGATGCTTTTCTGCGAAAATACGCAGCATAAATAAATATGATCAAACAAACATGATTTGTGTATCCACGCCCCCTTTATTGGATAATCATATTTAGATGTATCAGTATCAAGTTAACTAACCCCAATTAAAGGTCACCCATGACGGCAAACATCATCGATGGTAAGGCAATAGCTAAACAAGTACGCAGCAATGTAGCAGAGCGAGTTGCAGAGCGTGTAGCGAATGGATTACGCGCTCCAGGACTAGCAGTTGTGTTAGTTGGTCAAGATCCAGCTAGCCAAGTGTATGTTGGTTCTAAACGTAAAGCATGTGAAGAAGTCGGCTTTGTATCTAAGTCTTACGATTTACCTGGCGACACAACTGAGCAAGACTTACTTGCATTAATAGATCAACTAAACGAAGACAAAGAAGTAGACGGTATCTTAGTACAGTTACCTTTACCACAAGGTCTTGATGCTGAAAAAATTCTTGAACGCATCACACCACATAAAGATGTTGATGGTTTCCACCCTTATAACATTGGTCGTTTAGCTCAGCGTATGCCGGCACTTCGCCCTTGTACGCCAAAAGGGATTATCACCCTACTTGACTCAACAGGTGTTCGCTACAAAGGTATGCACGCAGTTGTTGTTGGTGCATCAAACATTGTTGGTCGTCCTATGTCACTTGAGCTTTTACTTGCAGGCTGTACAACAACGGTGTGTCATAAGTTTACTCAAGATTTAGAAACGCATGTTCGCCGCGCCGATTTATTAGTTGTAGCGGTGGGTAAACCTGAGTTTATTCCGGGTGATTGGGTTAAAGAAGGTGCTATCGTAATCGATGTAGGTATTAACCGCCTTGAATCTGGCAAGCTTGTTGGTGATGTTGAATACGATATCGCTGAACAAAAAGCACATTTCATTACACCAGTACCAGGTGGTGTTGGTCCAATGACTGTGGCAAGCTTAATCGAAAACACCCTTGAAGCGTGTGAAAAGTACCACAGCTAAGAAGAGCTAAATTATTGCAAAAGGCTGCCAATTGGCAGCCTTTTTTGATTTTAAGTTTTTTGTAGTTTGAACAGTCTGAGCTTTAACATCTGGGGGAGCACTGAAAACACAATCATCATAAACATCAATAGGTATTGCCAGTCTTGATATTGTTCGTTTATGAGTAGAACAGCGCATACGATTCCCGCAATTGGGTTAGCTATCGTTCCGAATGAAAACTCAGCTACAGTCATGCGTCCTAATAACCAAACATACAGAATATAAGCGATGGCAGTATTGGGCACGATTAACCAAAATAATGCCGAATATTGCAGCGCTGAGATAGGCTCAAATACCACTTGGTATTGTTCTGGGTGAAGTAAACTGCCATCAATAAACGCAGCCAATAATAAAATAGTGCCGCCAATGATTAACTGCCAGGTAAGCACAACCCACCAATGAATATGCACCGACAAACTCTGTACCAAGGTGCTACCAATCACAATAGTCAGTAAGGCCCCAAATAAAGCAGCCACTCCCAATACATTTAATGACACGTGTGCTGGGTCAAACAACAACCATGCCAATACCACCAGCGCCATAGCACAGAATGCTTGAATTTTTGCAGGGCGCTGTCCTTTAGTAAGCCAAGCATATATCAAAGCCACAACCGGCACAGACACCATCCCTACCCCAGCTATAGCTGCAGGAAGGTTTACTGCCATGATAAAAATAAAGGCAAAAAACAACGCGATATTCACAGCACCTAGCGTTAACAAACTTGGCCACTGCGAACGGGTTGGCAAACTAGGTTTAAGTAATAAAAGTAACAACCCTGCAGGTAGTGCACGCAATGCGCCTAATAAAAGTGGCGGCCAATCAGGTGTGGCATATTTGGTCACGGCATAGGTGGTGCCCCATAAAAAGGCGGGGATCATGGCAAATAAAATATTCAATGTCTGTCCTTGTTAATACGAAGAGATGACAAGGTAAAACCTCAAGTAAAGTTGAGGTCAATAGCTGTATCGAGTTAAAAACAAAAAAGGTTGCCTCGTTGGCAACCTTTTTTAATGAGTTATCTTTCGATGGATACTTAGGCTTTACGCCACGTTGTTTTACCAGCAGAATCTTCGAGTACCACACCAAGTGCATTCAATGCATCGCGGGCTTCATCAGCTGCCGCCCAATCTTTGTTTGCGCGGGCTTCATTACGTTTTGCTATTAACGCTTCGATGTGTGCTACTTCATCATCAGCTTGGCCACCTTGTAAAAAGGCTTCTGGATCTTGTTGTGCTACCCCTAATACCTCTGCAACACTGCGTAGTACATAAGCGAGCTTACCAGCTTGCTCTGCATCGCTGTCTTTAACACGGTTTAGCTCTTTTGCTAGTTCAAATAACACGGGTAGTGCTTCTGGTGTGTTGAAGTCATCATCCATCGCTTTTCTGAATTTAGCCACATATTCATTGCTAGCTAAATCGCATTCGATTGGCGTTACCCCGCGCAGTGCAGTGTAGATACGTTCAAGTGACGAACGTGCTTGCTCAAGGTTTTCTTGCGAATAGTTAAGCTGGCTACGGTAATGACCTGATATTAAGAAATAACGAACTGATTCAGCATCGTACTCTTTTAATACGTCACGTACGGTAAAGAAGTTGTTTAATGACTTAGACATCTTCTCTTTATTAACCTGTACCATCCCTGTGTGGATCCACGTATTCACGTACTTGCCGTTATTTGCACAGCATGACTGAGCAATTTCGTTTTCATGGTGCGGGAACTGTAAATCTGAACCACCACCGTGAATATCAAAATGTTCGCCTAAGTGCTTAGAGCTCATTGCTGAACATTCGATATGCCAACCAGGACGACCCTCACCCCATGGTGAAGACCATGACGGCTCTTCTGGCTTGGCTTTTTTCCAAAGCACGAAATCAAGTGGATCTTGCTTATCTTGTGCAACTTCAACACGTGAACCAGCCTGTAGCATGGTTAGGTCTTGTTGTGATAAAGCACCGTATTGCTCAAAGGTTGATACGTCAAACAATACATCACCATCTGCAGCAACATACGCATGGCCTTTGGCAATTAGACGCTCAACCATCGCGATGATTTCATCCATATGGTTTGTTACTGTAGGCTCAACATCTGGACGCAGCATATTTAAGCTGTCGAAATCTTCATGCATGGCTTTGGTCATACGAGTCGTTAAATCATTAATTGACTCACCATTTTCGTTAGCACGTTTAATGATTTTGTCGTCAACATCAGTGATGTTACGAACGTATTTTAAATCGTAACCGATGTGGCGTAGGTAACGCACAATCACGTCAAAACCAACGAAAGTACGAGCGTGACCAATGTGACAGTAATCATAAATGGTGATACCACACACGTACATGTCGATTTTGCCATCAACAAGGGGTTTAAACTGCTCTTTTTGTCGCGTAAGTGTGTTGTAAATTTGTACCATTTATAAAATGTCCTTAACGGTGTTTCGAGATTCTCTATGGTAACACTTGCAAAGCCGCTGCTCTAGCGCTTTATCAATTGAATAAGCAGTTTGTTAATCGTTTTAAACAAGCTCTTTGTTAATCAAACACAACTACTATAAAATAGCCCCATTATTAAACCTGATATAGGAAACCTCATGGTTGTACTACACACAAACTTTGGTGACATCACTATCAAGATGCACGAAAGCGATGCACCAAACACAGTTAAAAACTTCTTAGAGTATGCCAGCGCTGGCTTTTACAACGGTACTATCTTCCACCGTGTAATCGATGGTTTTATGGTACAAGGCGGTGGTTTTGAGCCGGGTATGGTTCAAAAAGAAGTAAACAACCCTATCGAAAATGAAGCAAACAACGGCCTTGCAAATAAAGTGGGCACATTAGCAATGGCACGTACGCCGGATCCACACTCAGCAACTGCGCAGTTCTTCATTAACGTTAACGACAATGACTTCTTAAACTTCAGCAGTGAAACATCACAAGGCTGGGGCTACTGCGTGTTCGCAGAAGTTGTTGAAGGTATGGACGTGGTAAACAAAATCAAAGGTGTTGCTACTGGCAGCGCTGGCTTCCACCAAGACGTACCTCTTGAAGATGTCATCATCGAAAAAGTAACGGTTAGCTAATTTAATCGTTTAGTCTTTTTGAGCGGGCCTGTTGCCCGCTTTTTTGCGAGTAACCATGAAACAAAGTTATTTTATTGCCGATCTCCACTTAACAGAAAACCGCCCAGACATCACTGCGGCATTTTTTGATTTTCTTGATAACAAGATTATTAATGATGACGTTGATGCGCTGTATATTTTGGGTGATTTTTTTGAAGTATGGGTCGGTGATGACTATCAAACTGACCTTTCAAAGAGTGTTGCCGCACGTTTAAGCCAAGTCAGTGAAAGTGGTACTGAGGTGTTTTTTATCCATGGTAATCGCGATTTCATTATGCGAGAAGACTATGCAAAAAGCGCGAGTATGACGTTATTGCCTGAGCAAGTTGTTATTGATTTATACGGTACTCCAACCGTTATCTTGCACGGTGATGAAATGTGCACTCAAGATATTGAATATCAAAAGTTTCGTAAAAAAAGCCGTGGTTGGTGGTGGCCAAAATTAATGCTTGCTATGCCGCTTTGGTATCGTAAAAAAATTGCCCGCAACGCCCGCGAAAAATCAAAACAAAGCCAAGCTGGCAAAGCATTAGAGATTTTAGATGTGACAGAAGATGCGGTTTTAGCCATGTTTGAAAAGCATCAGGTTGCTAATATGATCCACGGTCATACCCACCGCCCTAATGTGCATCACTATAATCAAAATGGTAAAACACTAACCCGCACTGTACTGGGTGACTGGTATGAACAAGGTTCATACTTAAGAGCTACTCCTGAAAAACAAAAACTAGTCCATACGCCCTTTAAATAAGCGTATTTTTAACTATGCTGTAAACAGTAATGTTAAATACCTTCTCTGTTTATGAACCGATTAAGCCTTTTCTGTTGCTGTTTACTGTTCAGCTTTTCAGTCCACTGCCAAACTTGGCAATTGGTCACTGAACCATTCCCCCCCTATTTTATTGGTGAACAACACAAGCCTGGCTGGCTTCATGAAGTGATCATCGCAGCACTGAAAACACAAAATCAAAAAGCCTCTATCGAATATACTCAATGGGCTCGAGCATTAAAACTGGCAAAACGACATAGACGTGTGGCAGTACTCGGAGCTTATTATACTGAGTTAAGAACGCGAAGCTTTATTTATTCACAACCTCTTGCGACAGCTCACACAGTACTTTTTAAACGCGCAGGCAGCGAGATAACTTTTACTGGCTCACTATATTCACTAAAACCCTATACGATTAGTAAAGGAGAAGACTATGCAGTTAGCCCAGAGTTTGAACAACACCCAGAGCTTACTGTAACAACCACTGATAGCTTAATTGATAGCTTATTACTACTAAAACATGGCCGCGTTGATTTAGTTGCAGGCACAAAAGAGGTCGCTTTGTATTGGCTCAGCAACAGCGAGCGGTTACAACAAGCAAAGCAAGTAGAAGTTGAATATATTACCCCGACTTTAGCTACGCAAAATTTACACGTGATCAGCGACAAACATCATCCCCAAGCAAAGCAATTTCAACGTAGCTTACATTTAGGTCTAAAAGCGATTGTGGCTTCAGGTGAACTAGAAGAGATTCTCCAAAGCTATGAGTTTACTGACGAGCAAACTCGTCAATTAACTCAATTATTAAGCAGAAACCTGCGCTAGTTGCGGTAATAAGAATTCAAATTTTAAGGAACTGAGCTTACTTGTGATACATAGGTACTCAAAAAAGCTTACCTAAGCTGGCACACCACTATGAAATTTAAAGTCTTCGTCAGGAGTTGATATAAGCTCAGCTTCAAGCAGACCAAAAAATTCAACACGCTCCGTGATATCAAACTCACTGATTTCTTGTGCAAGAGATAAATAGTCTTGGTAATGACGCGCTTCAGAGCGCAGTAGTGAAATATAAAAGTCACCTAAGCGCTTATCAACATGCGGGGCTAATTTAGCAAAACGCTCGCATGAGCGGGCTTCGATGTAAGCACCGATAATTAATTTATCTACCAAAGCATCAGGCTCGTAAGTTTTTACATGGCGCAGCATTCCTTTGGCATAACGACATGGGGTAATGCTTTTATATTCAATGCCGTATTCATCCATGATCTCAAGCACTTGATAAAAGTGATGAAGCTCTTCTTTTATAAGCATCACCATTTTATCGATAAGGTCTTGCCCGTAAGGTGAATTCGATTTTGGGATCATTGATTTAGTCAGCTTGTTTTTATCTGCAAGCTCTCGCCAATCACCTTCACGCTTATAAACAAGCGTTTCAAAGGGTTTTAACCACTCAAGCAACGCATCACTACTTTCTTTATCAACTGCATACTTACGAATTAAAAACATCGCAGACTGAGCTGCTTTTAATTCACAAATTAGGTGATCAATTAAAACCACATCTAAGTTTTCTTTTTTGGTTGCCGCAGCAATCCACTCATCAGGCGTTTCGCACTTTAAAAAAGAATGAATGGGCGCTAATAAATCAGAATAAGGCACTGAATAACTTCTCATCAAAAATCTTAATTCGATTTTATCACATAAATTAGCCCGCATTCCATGACCCACATCAGTGCAAAGTAATTTTCTATATGCACTAAAGAGTTACATTTAATCGGCTATATCGATTATTTCAGCTTCTTGACAAGATTTAATTACTGAACCATAACTTAATCAAAGCTGTACAAAAATAAAGCAGCTCATATTCCTTTTTTACAGGGGCAATAATTATGATTCTAAACCACTTATGGGGCTTATACGCTCACCCACTCGAAGAATGGCAGACAATTGATAACCGTCACGAAAGCTTGCGCTATAGCTTATCGCACATTTTATTAATTGCTTGTATCCCTTCACTCATGGGCTACTATTCATCAGTTTATTTGGGCTGGAGTATTGGCGCAGATGAAGCGGTATATCTAACCCATGATAGTGCATTACTTATCGCGGTTGCGATGTACTTTGCACTAATTGCGGGCGTGTTTGCACTTGCATACTTAGCTCATTGGATGGCAGTGACCTTTGGTGCAAAACCCACCTTTACACAAACCCTAGAACTTGCTGCGTATACTGCCACGCCAGTATTTATGTCTTCATTTGCGGCATTCTTACCTGAGCTATGGTTTGTGGTGTGTGTAGGTCTTGTAGCACTGGCCTACTCAGTTTACTTGCTCTATACAGGAGTGCCAATTTTAATGCATATTCCTGAAGAGCGAGGTTTTATCTATGCCAGTTCAGTAGTCACGTGCGGGCTGATTTTATTGGTAATTATTTTAGCTGCGACAGCTATTTTATGGACTAACGGAATTGTCCACCCTATGTTTACTTGAGTTCATTGTTATTTTCCTTTCTTTCCATAAACAAAAAAGGAGCTGTGAAGCTCCTTTTTTATACCAATCAAATCAAGGCTGATTAATCAGCGCTGTTTTCTTCTTGGTTATGTAACTCTAAACTTGCTGACATCGCATTTTCACGGGTTGATTTCGCTGAGTCATTACGTAAACGGTCAATGTGGTTTAAGTAGTCTTGGTCGATATCACCGGTGATGTATTGACCATCAAATACTGATGTTTCAAAACGGGTGATTTCTGGGTTTTCTTGGCTTACTGCTGAGATTAAGTCATCTAACGATTGATAGATAAGACCATCTGCACCAATGCTGGCGTTGATATCTTCAACTTCACGGCCATGAGCAATTAGCTCAGCTGCCGATGGCATGTCGATACCATAGACGTTCGGGAAACGAATCTCTGGCGCTGCTGACGCGAAGTAAACGTTCTTCGCACCTGACTCTCGGGCCATTTCAACGATTTGCGCTGACGTTGTACCACGAACAATAGAGTCATCAACAAGTAATACGTTTTTACCTTTGAACTCACGGTCAATGGCATTCAGTTTTTGACGAACTGACTTCTTACGCATTTCTTGACCTGGCATGATAAACGTACGGCCAATGTAGCGGTTTTTAACAAAACCTTGGCGGTATGGCAGGTTAAGGGCTGATGCAATCTCAAGTGCTACGTCACATGATGTTTCTGGAATTGGAATAACCACGTCGATGTCTTTGTCAGCCCATTCACGTGCGATTTTCTCACCTAACTTAGTACCCATGTTTACACGTGTTGCATAAACAGACATACGGTCAATTGTTGAATCTGGGCGTGCAAAGTAAACAAACTCAAAGATACACGGCGAGTAAGTTGCTTTTTCAGCACACGCTTGTGAGAAAAGTTGACCATCTTCAGTTACGTAAATTGCTTCACCTGGTGCAACGTCACGAACAAACTCAAAGCCATCTGTTTTTAAAGCAACGCTTTCTGATGCAAACATGTACTCAGTACCATTTGCAGTTTCACGCTTACCAAATACTAATGGGCGAATACCGTTCGGATCACGAAACGCAACAATACCGTGACCGATGATCATTGCAATCGTTGCATAACCACCGGTTACTTTATTATTCACTTCAGTAATCGCAGTGAAGATATCTTCAGCATCAAGTTTTAGCTTATTAGATTTGCTTAACTCATGTGCCACGATGTTAAGTAAAATTTCAGAGTCAGATGTTGTATTAACATGACGGCGAGCTTCTGAAAATAATTGCTGCTTTAATGCTTCTGCGTTCGTTAAGTTACCATTGTGCGCAAGTGCGATACCAAATGGCGAGTTAACATAGAAAGGTTGCGCTTCAGACGAGCTAGAAGAACCAGCTGTCGGGTAGCGAACATGGCCAATACCAATTGTACCTTGCAGACGTTTCATATGACGGGTATGAAATACATCTTTTACAAGGCCATTGGCTTTACGTAAGCTAAACGTGTTGTTTTCAATGGTAATGATGCCAGCTGCATCTTGACCGCGGTGTTGCAAAACAGTTAAGCCGTCATATAACGCCTGATTAACAGGAGAAGTTCCGACTATGCCAACGATACCACACATTAAATTTATCCTCGCCGATTAACGGTTTACAGAATTTAAAAAGCTCGAGTTGTTTTCGAGGTACGAGAAGAACCACTCAACAACAAAGCCAAATTCTGGAATCAAAATAGAGTTGCCCCACCAATGCGTATTAGGTGCACCGGTAAAAGCATCAAGAAAGAAGAGTAACGCGCTTACGACCAACACGCCACGAAGAGCACCAAACACTATGCCGAAAACACGGTCTGTGCCAGATAAACCAGTACGTTGTACAAGTTCACCTAAAATATAGTTTAGTAACCCACCCAACAGGAGTGTCGCAAAGAATAATATGGCTATTGCGGCTGCATTTCTTAAAAGGGGTTCTGAAATACTTGTTAGGAAGGATGCTAAATATTGGTAAAACAAACTAGAGATGATAAATGCGCCAGCCCATACAGCTAATGACATTGCTTCTTTTACAAAGCCACGTATTAAGCCGATGATAGTGGATAGTGCAATAATGCCAAGTATGGCGTAATCAACCCAGATCATAAGAACCAACTAGTCGTTAATTTGGGGCGCATTCTATAAGAGGTATACTCAAAATACCAGATCATTTTGTAATTTCAAACTGAGTAACTTTGCCGTTTAACTTGGTTAACTGCTTTAACTCAGGAAGCTTACTTTCTAACTCTTTCTTGCTAAGTGAAGGACCTACAAAGACTTTTGTCAGTGTGCCGTTCGGGGTTTTGATTGGACGCGTAAAGGTTTTGAAACCATTCGCTTTTAATTTTTCTTGCAGTGATTTCACATTAGGTGCGTGAGAAAAACTACCCAGTTGAATAACATAAGCCATTTGTGTGAGGTTTTCTTCTGGCTTACGGGTTGGCTCAGGGGCTTTAGCGACTGGCTTGGCAGGCTCTTGCACTGCAACTTTTGGCTCAGCTTTGTTAATTACCGGCTCATCGATAGAAGCTTCAACCATTTGCGGCGCAGTATCAATTTGCTGGGTTTCATTTGCGACAAGATCAGCGTCGTTTGCTTGCGTATCTTCAACCGGAATTTGCGAAGGTTGCTCGGCAGAGGCGACTTTATTATCAATCACCTCTTGCAAGTCTATCGTAGTGAACTCAGGGCGTTCAGGAATAGCTTTAAAGCCTTCTTTATAATGAACCTTCTCACCATCCAAAATGTTTGGAATGAAGACAATAGCCGCCACAACCACAATCGTGGTGCCTACTAAGCGATTAATAAACCCTGCGTTCACCGATTTCCTCTCTATTTTTTAAAGTAATTGATGGCTGCAGCCACAGTTATAAACGAGCCGAACACAATCACTAACGTGTTTTCATCAACATTTGGTAATAACGTATCTAGCGCAGTTTCAACACTCTCATAGTGCGTACTAGGCGCTGTTGATGTGGTTTCGGCTAGTGCTTTAGCAAGATTCTCAACTTTATCGCCACGGAAACAATCTAAGCTTGCTAACGACCACTGGTCAACAACATTTGCCACGGCTGACATAGCAGCCACCTTATCTTTATCTGCAAGCATAGCGACTAATGCATGAATTTTAAACCCTTGATCTTTATACACGCTTAATTTGCGTGCCAAATATCGAGCTGACTCAGGGTTATGCGCAACATCGGTAAAAATAAGCGGCTGCTCACTTAACTGCTGAAAGCGCCCTTCTACAGTCAGATTCGCTAAGCAATCACGCACTTGTTGCTCGCTTGGTAGTAGCTCAAGCTTTGCAAGTAAGGTCAACGCGGTTGCTGCATTTTGACAAGGGATAGCAGGCTTAGCTAAGCGCCAATCTTTACCTTGGTACTGCCAGTTAAAGCCTTCACTGTCTTCTGTGAATATGAAGTCACGGCCTGATAACACCATATCAGCGTTAATTTCATTACCATAATCAGTCACTGTATGCGGAATCGCTAAATCGCCAACAATAGCTGGTGTGTTGGTACGGAAAATACCGGCTTTATCGTAACCAACAAGTTCTCGAGTATCACCTAGGTATTCTTTATGGTCTAAATCTATGGTGGTGATCACACAAGCATGCGGATTCACGATATTAGTCGCATCAAAACGGCCACCCAGCCCCACTTCTAACAGCACATAATCAACGGCGTGACGTTTGAAAATAGCCAGTGCACCTAGGGTACCGTACTCAAAATAAGTAAGCTGCGTGTCACCACGGCCTTTTTCAAGCATATCGAAAGCATCAACATGGAATTGATCGTCAAGCTCTTGGCCATTAATGCGTACGCGCTCGTTATAACGAATAAGATGCGGCGAAGCATAAGTACCGACGCTGTAACCCTGTGCAAGTAATAAGCTTTCTAGGCAACGGGCTGTGGTCCCTTTACCGTTGGTGCCTGCAATGAGGATTATTTTGCTTGATGTATCGAGTAAGCCGACTTGGTTAGCAACGCGTTCTACGCGCTCTAAACCCATTTCGATATTAGCAGGATGGACACTTTCTAAATAACAAAGCCAATCATCAAGGCTTGATGATTGGCTAGGAAGGATTTCTGTCATAGCGTTTAATCAGTTAAGCTGAAATTTACGCTACTCTATGCTCTTGTTCAGTAGAAGGCAAGTTCATAAATTTCGCTAAGATACGTGCAAGGGTGTCACGCATTTCACGGCGGTCTACAATCATGTCGATTGCACCATGCTCTAGCAAGAATTCACTGCGTTGGAAACCTTCAGGAAGCGTTTCACGTACTGTTTGCTCAATTACACGAGGACCCGCAAAACCGATTAGCGCTTTAGGTTCAGCAACGTTTACATCACCAAGCATTGCCAGTGATGCAGATACACCACCCATTGTTGGATCAGTTAATACTGAAATAAACGGTAAGCCTTTTTCGCTCATTTTTGCAAGTGCAGCACTTGTTTTAGCCATTTGCATTAACGACATAAGTGCTTCTTGCATACGTGCACCACCTGATGCAGAGAAACAAATAAGTGGCATGTTGTGCTCTAAGCATTGATCTACAGCTTCAACAAAACGAGCACCTACTACTGACGCCATTGAACCACCCATAAACGAGAACTCAAAAGCAACAGCAGCAACAGGAATGCCTTTTAGGCGGCCTTTCATAGCTACAAGTGCGTCTTTTTCGCCGCTTGCTTTTTGTGCTTGGGTAATACGGTCAGAGTATTTTTTAGAATCTTTAAACTTTAATACGTCTTTTGGTTCGTGCTCTGCACCAATTTCTTGGCGGTCAGCATCATCTAAAAAGTTTTCAAGACGTTTACGGCCACTTAAACGCATGTGGTGATCACACTTAGGACACACGTTGAGTGCTTTTTCTAATTCTGCTTTATATAAAATTGAATCACAGTCTGTACACTTAGCCCAAACCCCTTCTGGGATTTCTTTACGACCTGACGATTTAGTCGTTTTAGGTAAGATTTTTTCTAACCAACTCATTTGCAACTCTCTTAATGCTGTTCTGTGTCGCAGTCTGTTTAATTGGAAACACTCGCTTGTGTTTCTGATAACAAATAAACAGACAGATTTTTTCAATTAAAACATGAATTACCCGCAGACGATATAAAAAACTGGTCTTAGTAGTAGTCCACTAAAGTCTAACCGTCTGAATCAGGTAAAAACAAAGGCCCTAATGGTGTTTTAGGAATGCCAAAATGTTCAGGGTAATCCACGTCAACTAAGTAAAGGCCAGCGGCTTTTGCTGTTGCACTTGCCTTAGCGCGCTCTTTTAAATCAAGTAATTCTTTTAACCACACAGGTTCATGCTTATGTAAACCTATGTCCATCAAACACCCGGTAATGTTTCGTACCATGTGATGTAAAAACGCATTGGCTTTGATATCAATGATCACATAATCACCTTGGCGTTTTACCGATAAATGGTGAATAGTACGATTTGCTGTATTTGCTTGGCAGTGTAGTGCTCTAAACGAAGTAAAGTCATGCTCACCTATTAAATACTGACAGGCTTCTTGCATTTTAGTTTCGTCTAATGGGTGATGAAAATGGGTCACCCCTTCACTCATGATAGCGCCGCGATAGGTGTAATTATAAATCACATAGCGATAACGACGCGCTGTGGCACTAAAACGAGCGTGAAAGTCTTCGCTTACAGGCTTGGCAAAGCGAATAGCAATATCTTTTGGCAGTAAGGTATTCATACCCATCGTAAACGCGACCATTTCACGCTCAGCGTGAGTATCAAAATGGATCACCTGCCCAGTGCCATGTACACCCGCATCGGTGCGGCCTGCACAAACAATTTCGACTGGATGATTACAAATACGCGACAACGCCGTTTCTACTTCTTGTTGTACGCTATTGACGTGTGATTGACGTTGCCAACCACTGTAACGCGCGCCGTTGTACTCTACTCCAAGTGCTACTCGCATAATGCTCTATTTACCTACTGTACTAAATGACGGGGCATTTTATGCGATCTACGAGCGCAATAAAAGCCACTGTCGTAGATCACATTGTTCTGGTTACTCAGATATCACACCAACTCGCTTAACTATTGTTGCGAGCTAGTATTAATCTTCTTCGATGTTATCGAGGCCCTTGGTGCCATCTTTAGCACGAAGCTTATGGTGGATGGCTGATTTGATCAGCATATAGCCGCTAATAGGTGCGGTGATCAGTAAGAAAATTGAAATCAAAATTTCTTTCACACTGATGCCATCGTGGGTGTAGCTAAAATACACCATGGCAGCAATTAGCAGTGATGCCATGCCAAGCGTTGTTGCTTTAGTTGGACCGTGCAGGCGCATAAAAAAGTCAGGCATTTTCACAAGTCCGATTGAACCTATAAGAATAAAGCAACCACCAATTAATAATAAGATTGATACAATCCATTCACTCATCATTTGCTACCTTATTCAATAATATCGCCACGCAGCAGGTATTTACATACAGCTACAGTGCTCACAAAGCCAAGCATGGCGATTAATAATGCGGCTTCAAAATATAAATCGGTGCCCATGCTCATGCCATAAAGAATAATTAAAGCAATGGTATTTATGAACATAGTATCTAAAGCCAATATACGATCAGGTACCGACGGCCCAACAATTAAACGCCATAGGTTTAACAATAAAGATATGGCTATCATTGCAAAAACAATTAGAAAAACGGTATCTAGCATCGAAAAATCTCCTTAAGCGGTGCTTCGTAGCGCTGCTTAATAGTATTAATTAACGCTTGTTCATCAGCTAAATCGAGTACATGAATCAATAAGTAGCGCTGCTGAATTTCTTCGCCCTCTTCGAGTGATTCAGGAATAGGATAAACCTCTGCACTCACTGTACCTGGTGTTAAAGATACTGTGCTGGCCAAAATAGTGATTGGCATTTCATGGCTTAAATCCAACGGTACTTTGATAAAACCTGGGCGTAACTTTTTCGTTGGCCCAAGGATCAACAGGGCTACTTGTAAGTTAGCAGTCACAATATCGTACAGCACTAACAATAAGTGCCTAAACGCAAGACCTGGCCTAACAATAAGCGGCTGAGGATCACGAAATGGGAATGTGATCCACGGAATAGTAATGGCAAAAAATGCAGCTAAAAACAGGTGTCCTGGCGACACACTGTTATTTAACAACAGCCATACAATGAATAATAAAACACTGCGAAATGGTGTTGGCAACCAACGAAAGCGAGCTTCTAAACGCATTATTGGCCTCCTTGTAATACAGCGTTGATGCTAGTGTTGATATCAAACAACTGCTCTGATGTTGCTAACATATAGTCTGAAATCGGTCCTGCAAACACAACCATTAAAGGTGAACACGCAAGTAATGCAACTACAGCTATTACTTTAACAGGATGTGCTTTAGTGCCTTCAATTGCTTCACTATCTTTATGGGTGTGATCCCAAAATAAGCTGGTACCGGCTCGTGAAACCGCCACTAATAACGCTAAACTTGAAACTAGATATATTGGCCAAAACAACATGGCTTTTTCGCTATCTAGCGTGCTCTTTAAAATCCATACTTTGCCGACAAAGCCAGATAACGGTGGCATACCCACAACAGCAAGCGCAGCCACTACAAAACAAGTACCAAGTAAATATGGCTGTGCAACGGCGCGCCCTGCGACTAACCGGTCGGCAACTTTACCACGTTGCTGAGCAATTAAATCCGCAATTAAGAATAGTGCAGCGCAAATAATGGTTGAATGCACTAAGTAGTAAAGTAATGCCGCGGTTGCAGCAACATTTTGAATCGCAACCAATGCCACTAAAGTACCGACAGATACAACCACCAGATTCGCAATAAGCTTTCTAAAATCTTGACTCGCTAATACACCAATACCACCCATTACGATGGTCGCTAGTGCTAAGCCCCATAACCAAGGCTGTGCCATATGAGCAAGCTCACCAGCATTATCACCAAATATTACGGTATACACGCGCAGCATGGCATACACACCGACTTTGGTCATAATCGCGAATAATGCAGCAACTAATGGCATTGCACTGGCGTAGGTATTCGGTAGCCATAAATGTAACGGTAATAACGCGCCTTTTAACGCAAATACCACGATTAACAGCAAGCCGCCTATTTTAGCAAGGTAAACATCGTCACCCGTCAGCTGTGGTACTTTTTGCGCTAAATCAGCAATGTTCAATGTGCCTAGCACACCATAAAGTACACCCAGCGCAATCAAAAATACGCTTGAACCAATCAGGTTTAAAATGACGTATTGCAGTGCAGCTCGGGTGCTATGTTTATTGCCGGCATGCATCAATAATGAATACGAAGCAATCAACAGCACTTCAAAAAATACGAACAGGTTAAATACATCGCCCGTT
The DNA here is from genome assembly GCF_014349195.1 of Pseudoalteromonas sp. BZK2. Taxonomy (NCBI): domain Bacteria; kingdom Pseudomonadati; phylum Pseudomonadota; class Gammaproteobacteria; order Alteromonadales; family Pseudoalteromonadaceae; genus Pseudoalteromonas; species Pseudoalteromonas sp. BZK2. The sequence continues at coordinate 26,293 of NZ_JACSOG010000031.1, forward strand.
AAAAAGGCACCATTTACACCTAACACTAAAAAGTGCACTAACGGATGGAAAAAGCTCCCTTTTTTATCATCACCTGCACAGCTATAAAGCACTACGACCGCACCAAGGAAACTGGTAAGTAGCACTAGTAGCGTTGCTAGCCTATCGGCAACCAGCACAATACCAAATGGTGCAGACCAATCACCAATTGCGTAAACAAGCGGTGCAGTACTATTTACGTGAAATAATAAATAAGCACTGACCAAGAGTGTAACAATCGACAAAATAACCGACGAAACACGGCGGATATGTAAGTTTTTTCCACATGGCGGCATGAGTAAAATAACGCCTGCCAACATCGGAATTAAAATCGGTAAAGAAGCTAAATGCTGAATCATTTTTGCTCCTTCGATGATTTAACAAGATGGCCATCAACATGGTCATTACCCAAGTCAGCACGGCCACGAATCGCTAAAATAACCACAAAAGCGGTCATCGCAAAGCCAATTACAATGGCGGTTAAAACCAATGCTTGAGGGAGTGGATCGGCATACTCACTACCTGTACCAAGTACAGCCGCTTTGTTAATAGTTAAACGACCTGAAGAGAATAAAAACAGGTTAACTGCATACGACAACATAGTCAGGCCGAGTACCACCGGGAAGGTACGAGCCCGCAATATTAAGTAAATTCCGCATGCAACCAGCACGCCGACGCATGATGCGTACAATACTTCCATTAAATATTTACCTCTTGCTTGGGTGTATCAGCAGTTAATTTACCTAAACTTGCTAAAATCATCAGCGTTGCACCTACAACAGTTAAATACACACCTAAATCAAATACGATAGCACTAGCAAGTTCTGTCTTGCCGACTAGCGGAATATCAAAATAATCAAACCAGGTTGTTAGGAATGGACGTTCAAAGAACCAACTTCCAATACCTGTAAACAATGCAATAGCAATACCTGACGCAATAATCTTACGATAATTTACGTCAAATCTGTCTGCAATCCAGTGCGAACCATTAGCCATATATTGCAAAATAAATGCAATTGCGGTAACCAGTCCTGCAATAAAGCCACCACCTGGTAAGTTATGACCACGTAAGAAAATATACGCAGACACAAGTAATGCTAGTGGTAACAAACTTTGTGAAATGCTCGACAGTAGAATTGGGTAACGCTCTCTTGCCCATGGGCGCCCTTCACTATCACTTGCTGGCATAAACAGCGGCAAGTTAATAAGAAGCTTATAAATACCTAACGCAGCAATACCCAATACGGTAATCTCACCTAGGGTATCAAAACCCCTGAAGTCAACGAGGATAACGTTTACAACGTTAGTACCACCACCGCCAGTTTTTGCATTAGCAACAAAGAAGTCAGAAATTGACTCAAGTGGTCTTGTTAGAAGCGCATAACAAATACTCGCCACGACCACACCAATTGCCGATGAGATACCCAAGTCTCGCAGAATACGCAGTGAGCTTGATTCTTTCGGAGTACGCTGTGGTAAAAAGAACAGTGCAAGCATCAGTAGCATTACGGTGACAACTTCAACCGTTAACTGAGTTAGCGCTAAATCTGGCGCAGAGAATCGAGTAAATGCAACAGACACCATCAGGCCTACGATTGAAATCATAATCAAAGATATCATTCGTGAGCGGTGCCAAATAACCGTTGCCAACGCACCTATTATTAGTAAGCCAGCACCAATAGCATTGTGGAAATCGATTGGCGTTAACTCGCTTGCTCCTGCTAACTGGCGCATTTCAAATAAAGGCCAGCCCGCACACATGAGCACCACCGCAATCATTACAAAGGCATAGCGCTGTAACGAGCCATTTTCGATACGTTTAATCTTTTCTTGTGACCACTTAATTAAGCTATATAAGCCACGCTCAAAGCCTTTTTTAGCATTAAGAGTTGGTAATGACGCTTGGAAATGGAACAGATGCTTACGCTGCACATAAATCATCACACCCACGCTTGTTGCAATAAAGCTCATCAACAGTGGTAAGTTAAAGCCATGCCATACTGATAGCTTATAATCTGGGGCTGCATCACCAAGCACAGCATAAGACGCCGCAGCTAAAATATCGCTTACTGCAAAGTGCGGGAACATACCAACGAGTAAACATAGCACAACCAAAATTTCGATTGGTACACGCATATAACGCGGTGGCTCATGAGGCTGTTTTGGCAAATCGATTGGGTCGCCATTGAAAAACACGTCGTGAATAAAGCGTGCTGAATACGCAACAGAGAGTGCACCAGCAATCGTCGCTAATACTGGTATTAACCACGACATGGAGCCAAGCACTTGCTGATGTAGTGTTTCGGCAAAGAACATCTCTTTCGATAAGAAACCATTTAACAGTGGCACGCCCGCCATGGCTGCCGCTGCCACCATAGCAAGTGTGGCGGTATACGGCATAAATCGCCACATACCATTAAGTTTACGCATATCACGGGTGCCAGTTTCATGGTCAATGATACCCGTTGCCATAAATAACGACGCTTTAAAGGTTGCGTGGTTAATGATGTGGAAGATAGCAGCCACTGTAGCAAGCTCAGTATCTAAGCCTAAGAGTAATGTAATTAAACCTAGATGGCTGATTGTTGAATAAGCCAGCAAGCCTTTTAAATCATGCTTAAATAACGCGATGTAAGCGCCAACCAATAAAGTCGCCAGACCCGTCATTGCCACTAAGATAAACCAAGTATCTGTGCCTGATAGCGCTGGATAAAAACGCGCTAATAAAAAGATACCTGCTTTAACCATGGTTGCAGAGTGCAAGTAGGCACTGACCGGTGTCGGTGCCGCCATCGCATGGGGTAACCAAAAATGAAATGGAAATTGTGCAGATTTAGTAAATGCACCTAAAAGCACTAATACCAGCGCTGCTTCATAAAGTGCATGAGATTGAATAAGCGCTTTGCTTGCTAAGATAACATCAAGATTATAGCTACCAACAATATCACCAATCAGTAATAAACCTGCTAGTAACGCAAGACCACCGGCACCGGTAATAGCAAGTGCCATGCGTGCGCCTTTGCGAGCTTCTGACTTATGCCACCAATAGCTAATCAATAAGAACGAGCTAATACTGGTGAGCTCCCAGAAAAACCACAGCTGGATCACATTATTCGACATCACGATGCCGACCATTGCGGTCATAAATAGCATTAAATAGCAGTATAGCTTTGGCATTGAGTCGCTACTACTCAAGTAATAACGCGCATAAAAAATCACCAGGGTACCGATACCCAAGATCATATATAGAAAGAGTAACGTTAAACCATCAAGTCGAAACGAGACTTGCATGTTTAAAAGAGGGATCCACTCAGCAGTGTAGCGAATTGTTTCGCCAGAAAAGACTGCAGGGGTATACGAAAATACAATTCCAAGGGCAATCAAAGGCGCTAACATGGTCAAAGCAGTGCTTTGGTTACGTGTTAGTTTTGAAGTGCAGGATGAAATAACACTGCCGATTAAGGATAACAGGGGTATCCAGAGCAAAGTCATAATTAGGAGCCTTTTAGTGTCATAAGAATATCAATACCGCTCTAGTTTTAATTAGTTGCGTACTGTTCATTTGGATGGTTAAAAGTTGGCTTAAAAAAAGCTTACAATGCGTATAGTTATACTGATCAGGTGCTATTTTGTCTATAGGAGACACACCTATTCGCACAACATTTAACCACTTTGCATACTAAAATAGCAATAAATAGACGATTAGTCAGAAAATTTATGCTCTTTGGAAGCTGTTGTAAACACTGGCTTTAAGCCTAAAAAGGCAAAATATTCAGAAAACCGAATCGGCTTTGTTAAGGGCTGGTTAATTTGTTTTTGCCAAAGTTCTCGGTATTGCTCAGACAGGCTCATAGTTTGGTACTGCATAATCGACCAGTTAGGGCTTGGTTTATAGGCTTTTTTGTTGCCACAAGCGATACTTTTTTGCCACCCTTTTGGCGGAGAAACCTCATTGGCAATAAATAGATTTGGCGCAACTAGCCCCTGTTGCTTACAAAGCCACTGTTGTTTTTGCTCTGCTAAAACATATTCATCTTCAAAACCATTAAAATGCATTAGCTCATGAAGAAATACCGCGTAAGATTGCGATGAGTTTATATGCATAATGCCACCGCGAACATTAGCAGCCCCTTGTTTTGACATCATCACAATAAAGTCAAAACCTTCAGGCCATGAATACTCAGCCGCATTTTGCCAGTTACATTCAAGCGCCCCATCGTTGCCATCACAGCTAAACTTATCGGCAACATAAACAACCTCAGTAAAACAAAAGCTGCCTTTTGCAGGCTCAGGCGCTTTACTATATTGCTGCTTATACTGCTTTAAAGTATCAATGCCCTTGTAATGATCTGTCATCATTAAAACATTAAATTGGCACTGACTGCTTGCCTGTACACTTGATGTTGATAAGGCTAATTGCTGTTGCTGCGCATAAGCTGGGTCAATTTGAGCTGGCGGCATTTGTTGCTGCAACAGCCAAGCTTGCTTAGCATCTCCGTCAGGTAACTTGCCAGCTTTACCTAGGTAACTTATATCGAGCCACTGGTTTGCTCTAACTAGCTGCTCCGCTAAGGTTTGTTGCTGCGCTGAAGTGAATTTAGCAAAGTAAGGCTGCCACCATAATTTTGCTGCGTTGTAATCTAGTTGCTGCAAAAATCTGAGCGCAAGCTGATACGCAGCATTACTATCATTTAGCTTTGCTAACTGGCGAAGCTGTGAGTTGCGCAGCACTAAATGCTGCAAATTAATGGCGCTGGGCGCCAAGTGATAGATAGCCGTTGCTTGTGAAGGAGTGGTATTTGCGTAAAAAGCGTAAGCGGGAATAAAACGAGACACTGAGCTTGAAACAAAACCCAAGCTCAGCAATAGAATAACAGTAAAAAAAACCTTAGCTTGCGTTTTCACCAGCCATTAACTCAAGCTCTAAACGGGCATATTTGTATTCAACAAACTCATGCACATTGGTGGCAAGTGCAAGTCTAAAGTAATCGGCAGCAAGGTAGTTATCACCCGCCGCTTGATGCATTTTAGCTAGGTAGAAATAAGCTTCGCATAAGCGGTGCGCATACTCTTGCTCTGAAGTTACACCTTCAATAATGCCAGATAAAAACTCAAACTCACTAATGTCACCTAAATAAAGTGCTAATAGTTGGTAACCCCATTGCGACTCATCAACACCCTGCGAGTTAGCTTTTAAATCAACTAAGGCCTGCGCTTTATCAGCTTCTGATTGAGCTAAATAAAGCCATAGCACACGATAAGGATCGCTTGGCGAACGATTTAAAAACTGCTGTAAATCATCTTGTGCAAGTGATGGACGGTCGCCATAGTAAAGGGCAATACCACGATTTAAATAGGCATACTCGTGTTGCTCGTTAAGCTCAAGTGCCGAATCGAAGAACTCATAAGCTTGTTCATACTGCTGCATTAGTGTGTGATGAATGCCTAAGAAGTTATACACTTCTGCTAGGTCTGGTTTGAGCTTAATTGCACGGTTAAAGTCAATACGCGCCAAGGTCGACATACCTAAGCTGTCAAATAATACACCGCGATCGTAATAAAGTTTGGCTTGTTGCTCTGCACTTAAATCAGCACGATTTAGTAGTTCAGAATAGCGAGCAATCGTAATTTCGTTACGAAAATCAGGTGCTAATGGTGCAGTAAAAGGCACATTAACAATAGGGACTGACTCAGGTTGTGAAGTTGTTTGACATGCACTTAAAGAAAAAATAGCCACAGCGGTCAATGCTAAGTGTTTAAAAATCATTAAATTCCTTAATACCTGAATTCTCTGTAGACAAAGGCGAAGCGGATAGGTTTCATTAAAGCATAAAAAAAGGGGCTAAACAGCCCCTTTTTCTTATATCCAGCAAATAACTGGTTATTCAATCATCATTAAGCGTCTTTAGACTCTTCTGCTTTTTCTTCAGCAGCTGGTTCCATAGCTTCTTTGATGCTTAGACGTACACGACCTTGGCGATCTACTTCAAGAACTTTAACTTTAACTTCTTGGCCTTCGCTTAGGTGGTCAGTTACGTTGTTAACACGCTCTGTGCTGATTTGTGAAATGTGCACTAGACCGTCTTTACCCGGAAGGATATTAACGAACGCACCAAAATCAACGATACGTACAACTTTACCAGTGTAGATAGTACCTACTTCTAGTTCAGCAGTTAATTGCTCGATACGCTTGATTGCATCGTTTGCGCTAATGCCGTCAGTGGCAGCGATCTTGATTGTACCGTCATCTTCGATTTCAATCGTTGTGCCCGTTTCTTCAGTAAGTTGACGGATAGTTGCGCCACCCTTACCGATAACTTCAGCAATTTTCTTCGCAGGGATTTGCATAGTGTAGATGCGTGGTGCGAATTGAGATAACTCTTCAGAAGGTGCTGCAATCGCTTCGTCCATAACACCTAAGATGTGTAGACGTGCTGCTTTCGCTTGTTTAAGGGCGATTTGCATGATTTCTTTAGTGATACCTTCGATCTTGATATCCATTTGTAGTGCAGTGATACCGTTTGAAGTACCTGCTACTTTAAAGTCCATGTCACCTAAGTGATCTTCATCACCTAAGATATCTGAAAGAACAACGAAATCGTCGCCTTCTTTAACTAGACCCATCGCGATACCAGCAACAGATGCTTTGATTGGTACACCTGCATTCATAAGTGCTAGTGATGTACCACATACTGATGCCATAGACGATGAACCGTTTGATTCAGTGATTTCTGAAACAACACGGATTGAGTATGGGAAGTCAGTAAGTGTAGGTAGTACCGCAGCGATACCACGCTTAGCTAGGTTACCGTGACCAATTTCACGACGCTTAGGAGAGCCTACAAAACCTGTTTCACCTACGCAGAACGGAGGGAAGTTGTAGTGAAGCATGAAGTGATGCTTGTTAGTACCTGTTAAGTCGTCGATTAACTGTGAATCACGCTCAGTACCAAGCGTTGCAGTTACAAGTGCTTGCGTCTCACCACGCGTGAAGATTGCAGAACCGTGAGTACGTGGTAAAACACCCGTCATTACGTCTAGTGCACGAACCATATCTGGTTCACGACCATCGATACGTTTTTCACCAGCGATGATACGGCCACGAACGATTTCTTTTTCTAAAGAACCGAATAGTTTACCAACTTCTTGCGTATCTAGCTCTTCGCCTTCAGCAAGTTCAGCTGTTAATGTAGCAACCACTTCTTCTTTCGCTGCACCTAGTGCTTCTTTACGCGCTACTTTGTCAGTGATGCGGTATGCTTCACCTACTTTATCAGCAGCAATTGCAGAGATTTTCTCAGCAAGTGTTACGTTTTTCTCTGGTGCAGTCCAATCCCAAGCTGGTTTACCCGCTTCAGCTTTGAACTCGTTGATTGCGTTGATGATAGCTTGAGATTGCTCATGACCATAAACAACCGCACCTAACATTACGTCTTCAGATAGTGTTTCAGCTTCTGATTCAACCATAAGTACTGCGTTATCAGTACCAGCAACAACTAGGTCTAATTGGCTTTCTTCAAGCTCAGCTAGTGTTGGGTTAAGTACGTATTCACCGTTGATGAAACCAACACGTGATGCACCGATAGGACCATTGAATGGGATACCAGAGATAGCAAGTGCTGCTGAAGTACCGATCATAGCAACCATGTCAGGTTGGATTTCTGGGTTAACAGAAACAACTGTCGCGATTACTTGTACTTCGTTTACGAAGCCGTCTGGGAAAAGTGGACGGATTGGACGGTCGATTAGACGAGCGATAAGTGTTTCGCCATCGTTAGGACGACCTTCACGCTTAAGGAAACCACCAGGGATACGACCCGCAGCGTACATACGCTCTTGGTAGTTAACTGTTAGTGGGAAGAAGTCTTGACCTGGTTGTGCATCACGCTTACCAACAACAGTAACTAATACTGAAGTATCGCCAATGCTTGCTAGTACTGCGCCGTCAGCTTGACGAGCGATAGCACCTGTTTCTAGGGTCACAGTGTGTTGGCCTAGTTGAAATTCTTTAATAATTGCTTGCACTTAAAAATGTCCTTTAAATGTAAAAGCAACTCAGAGCTATGCTCCGAATTGGTAAAAAATAGTCCATCAAAGTACCAATTACAGTACTTAATTGTGCTTATGAAAACACGATTAAGTACTACAATTGGCAATGATGTTTTTTAATATCTAAGCAGTATCCACTACCTAGGTGTGCGCTAGTATACCTTTCATGCGCGCACAAAAAAAGGGGCTAAATAGCCCCTTTTCTCGTAATCTAGTTCTTAGCGACGTAGGCCAAGCTCTTGGATTAACGCAGTGTAACGTGCAATGTCTTTACCTTTAAGGTAGTCAAGCAGTTTACGGCGTTGGCTTACTTTGCGAAGAAGACCACGACGTGAGTGGAAGTCGTGCTTGTGGCTAGCAAAGTGACCTTGAAGCTTGTTGATATCGAAAGTTAGAAGTGCAACTTGTACTTCAGGTGAACCAGTGTCGCCTTCAGCGCGTGCAAATTTAGCGATGATTTCAACTTTTTCTTGATTGCTTAGTGACATAGTAACTCCAAAAATTAATTTAAATTGTGTTTTAGCCGATCACTAATTCAGCCAAAACGATTGAGCGGGGCGTATTCTACCCAGCTTTGCTCATAACTACAAGGTAATCTTTACTCAGGCAGTTGATTTGATAAGCCGCGCTTTGATTTTAAGTGGCCGTCTTTATGACGCTCACCAGTACCAATGAACACCCCATCAGCCATTACCTTTACCACACCATCTGGTACAGGCTTACCAATCACCACTGTTTGACCATGACTAAATGCCACTCCCTGCTCTTGAGTGATCTCAATCACAGGTAAATCAACCAAAGCAGTATCCATTGGCAGTAGTAGCTCATCGAGGTAGCTTGAAGGCGCAACATCGTCTGCTTTTGACTGCTGTAGCTTTTCTTCAAGTTGCTCAAGAGTAACCATTTTTTCACTTGGATAGTGGCCAACAGCACTGCGATGTAACATGATGACATGCGCACCACAGCCAAGTTTTTCACCTAAGTCGTCAACAATAGTACGAATATAAGTGCCTTTAGAGACGTGTGCCGTCATTTGTACTTCGTTATTAGCTTCATCAAACTCATCAAGCGTTAAACTAAATACATTAATTTTTCGACACTTACGCGGCACTTCAATACCTTCGCGGGCATATTTATACAAAGGCTGACCTTGGTATTTAAGCGCAGAGTACATCGAAGGATATTGATCCGACTCACCTAAGAAACTGGCAATTTGCTCAGCTAATTGTTCACGGGTGACCGATACGTCACGCGTTTCAACCACTTCACCATCTGAATCAGAGGTCGTGGTTCGCTCACCAAGTTTGGCGCGTACAACATAGGTTTTGTCAGTATCAAGCAAGAACTGGGTAAACTTAGTCGCTTCACCAAAACAAATAGGCAGCATACCCGTCGCGAGCGGATCAAGCGCACCGGTGTGGCCTGCTTTTTGTGCAAAGTAAATTCCCTTTGCTTGCTGCAATGCTTTGTTTGATGAAATACCTTGCGGCTTATTAAGTAATAAGATGCCGTCAATAGCACGACCTTTACTGCGTCTAGCCATTAGTCTTTAGTGCCTTCTTCGCTGTCATCTTCGTCTACATGCTTGGCATTGTCTTCACGAATAACTGAGTCAACCAAGTTTGAAATACGCATACCTTCCATAAGCGAGTTATCGATCACAAAACGTAACTCAGGCATGATGCGCGCACGAATGCGTTTACCTAATAAAGAACGAATATAACCCGTTGCTTCATTTAAGATCTTAGCGCTTTGCTTGGCTTTATCTTCATCGTCAGTATTAAACACTGTGATAAATACTTTTGCGTAAGATAAATCGCGAGATACCTCAACCGCAGACACTGTCACCATGCCTAAGCGTGGATCTTTGATTTCGCGTTGAAGAATAACAGCAATCTCTTTTTGAATTTGCTGTGCAACACGATCAGTGCGAGAAAATTCTCTCATTTCATTTCACTCTAAAATAATAACTTATTGATGTTAAAGAATAAGTTAATTTAATTACGAATACACAAATGGGGGCTAGGCCCCCATTTAAAATAGTGACTTAAACGAAATTAAAGTGAACGTTGTACTTCAACCGTCTCGAATACCTCGATTTGGTCGCCAACTTTAACATCGTTGTAGTTCTTAACGCCGATACCACATTCCATACCGTTACGTACTTCTTGAACGTCATCTTTAAAGCGACGTAGTGACTCAAGTTCACCTTCATAGATAACCACGTTATCACGAAGTACACGGATAGGCGCGCTACGCTTAACGATACCTTCAGTAACCATACAGCCTGCGATTGCACCAATCTTCGGTGACTTGAACACGTCACGAACTTCAGCAAGACCAATGATCTCTTGCTTGAATTCTGGTGCAAGCATACCTGACATCGCTTGTTTAACTTCTTCAATCAGGCTGTAGATTACGCTGTAGTAACGTAAGTCTAAGTTTTCTGACTCAATTACTTTACGAGCTGATGCATCAGCACGTACGTTAAAGCCAACAACGATTGCGTTTGACGCCGCTGCAAGCGTTGCATCAGTTTCAGTGATACCACCTACACCTGAACCAACAATCTTCACTTTAACTTCATCGGTAGAAAGCTTAGTTAATGAATCAGCGATTGCTTCAATTGAACCTTGTACGTCAGCTTTAAGAACGATGTTAACTTCTGATACATCGCCTTCAGCCATGTTCGTAAACATGTTTTCAAGCTTCGCTTTTTGTTGACGAGCAAGCTTCACTTCACGGAACTTACCTTGACGGTAAAGTGCTACTTCACGCGCTTTACGCTCATCTTTAACTACTGTTGCTTCATCACCAGCAGCAGGGATACCAGACAGACCTAAAATCTCAACTGGGATAGACGGACCCGCAGACTTGATATCTTTACCGTTCTCATCTTTCATCGCACGTACACGGCCATATTCAAGACCACATAGTACGATATCACCTTGGTTAAGCGTACCAGACTGAACTAGGATTGACGCAACTGGACCACGGCCTTTATCAAGTCGTGATTCAATTACAACACCTGCAGCCATACCTTCAGCTGGTGCAGTTAGCTCTAGGATTTCAGCTTGCATTAGTACTGCTTCAAGTAGGTCATCAATACCTAAACCTGTTTTTGCTGAGATATGAACGAATTGCGTGTCACCACCCCACTCTTCTGGGATAACGTCTAATTGTGCTAGTTCGTTCTTAACGCGATCTGGGTCGATGCCTTCTTTATCCATCTTGTTTACTGCGATGATTAAAGGAACGCCTGCAGCACGGGCGTGCTGAACCGCTTCTTTAGTTTGTGGCATTACACCATCATCCGCAGCAACGACTAGGATTACGATATCCGTTGCTTTAGCACCACGAGCACGCATTGATGTAAACGCGGCGTGGCCCGGAGTATCTAAGAACGTGATCATGTGACCATTTGTTTCAACGTGGTATGCACCAATGTGCTGTGTAATACCACCTGCCTCACCTGAAGCAACTTTTGCTGAACGAATGTAGTCAAGTGTTGACGTTTTACCGTGGTCAACGTGACCCATTACCGTTACAACCGGCGCACGAGGAATTGCTTTACCTTCTTCGCTACGATCGCTTAGTACTTTCTCTTCTAATTCGTTTTCTTTAACGATAATAACCTTGTGACCCATTTCTTCAGCTACAAGTTGTGCTGTTTCTTGGTCGATCACTTGGTTGATGGTAACCATGTCACCCATCTTCATCATCGTTTTAACAACTTCAGCACCTTTAACAGCCATACGTGATGCAAGCTCAGCAACAGTGATTGTTTCACTGATACGAACTTCGTTTTTCACGTCTGCTGTTGGTTTTTGGAAACCATGTTGTAAAGACGTTGGTGCTTTCAGCTTACCTTTCTTGCCTTTAGGACCTGTAGGCTGTTTCTCTTTTTGAGGTCCTTTTTTCTTTTTCTTACGACGAGCGCTTTGCTCTTCACGTGCATCAGATTCATCTTCTGCTTCACGTGCGTAAGTAGAAGTCGTAAGGTGGTGATCAGCGTTTTCTTCACGCTGCTTACGCTCTTCTTCTTCCTTTTTCCAGCGAGCTTCATTTTCTTCAGCTAGCTTTCTTGCCTCTTCTGCTTGACGTTTCGCTTCTTCTTCAGCTTTTCTCAATGCGGCCTCTTCTGCTTCTTTTTGCAGACGCTCAGCTTCGGCGCGATCTTGTTCAGACTTAGCACTTTGCTCTGGGGTCATCTGCTTCTGTTTCGCTTTACGCTCAGCTTCAGCTTTACGTTTAGCCTCTTCTTTGGCTTTACGCTCAGCTTCTTCTTTCGCTTTGCGCTCTGCCTCTTGTTTCGCTTTAAGCTCTTCAGCTTCTTGCTGGGCTTTAAGCTCTGCTGCTTTACGTGCAGCTTCTTCTGCAGCTAAACGCTCTTCTTCTTGCTGTTGCTCAATGGCGCTTTTCTTAACGTAAGTACGTGTTTTACGTACTTCAACTTGCACAGACTTCGCTTTACCTGTAGAGCCAGTTACGCTTAGCGTACTTTTGCTTTTACGTTGCAAAGTCATGCGAGCTGGGCCTTCTGAGCCCGTGCCGCCGTGCTGCTTGCTCAAGTGATCTAATAACGTCGACTTTTCAGACTCAGTTACCATATCACCTGCTTTTTTAGAAATACCGGCTTGTTCTAGCTGCTGTAGTAATTTATCAACAGTTGTACCAATATCTCCGGCTAGTTTTTCAACATTTACTTCTGCCATAGTGTGTAATACCTCCGTTAATAAATTACTCGTCTGCGAACCAACAAATGTTACGCGCAGCCATAATTAGCTTGCCAGCTTCTTCTTCTGAAAGTTCAGTGATGTCTACTAACTCATCAATGCCTTGCTCAGCTAAGTCTTCAAGTGTTACTACACCTTTACTTGCCATAACAAATGCAAGGTGACGCTCTAAACCTTCAAGTGCTAGTAGGTCTTCTGCAGGTTCTGCACCTTCTAAGCTTTCTTCAGTTTTAAGCGCTTTCGTTGTTAATGCGTCTTTTGCACGTGAACGTAAGATATCAACTGTTTCTTCATCTAAACCGTCAATTTCTAAGAATTCTGATGCTGGTACGTAAGCCACTTCTTCAAGTGTCGAGAAACCTTCGTTGATAAGTAATGTTGCAAACTCATCATCGATATCTAGGTACTCAGTGAATAAGTTGATTAGCTTATCTGATTCAGCTTCGTTCTTCGCACGCATGTCATCAACGGTCATTACGTTTAATTCCCAACCAGTTAACTGGCTAGCAAGACGAACGTTTTGACCATTACGACCGATTGCTTGTGCTAGGTTATCGGCTTCAACAGCGATATCCATTGAGTGTGTATCTTCGTCCATTACGATTGACGCAACTTCTGCTGGCGCCATTGCATTGATAACGAATTGCGCTGGGTTGTCATCGTAAAGAACGATATCAACACGCTCACCACCAAGCTCAGTTGAAACTGCTTGTACACGTGCACCACGCATACCAACACACGCACCTACTGGGTCGATACGTTTGTCGTTAGATTTTACCGCGATTTTTGCACGAGAGCCTGGATCACGTGCAGCTGCACGTAGTTCAATCATCTCTTCGCCAATCTCTGGCACCTCAATGCGGAAAAGTTCCATTAGCATTTCTGGCTTAGAACGCGTTACAAATAACTGCGCGCCACGAGCTTCAGGCTTAACTTCATAAAGAAGACCACGGATACGGTCACCCGGGCGGAAGTTCTCACGCGGTAACATATCATCACGGTAGATAACCGCTTCAGCATTGTTACCTAGGTCAAGTACGATAGCATCACGGGTTGCTTTTTTAACAACACCTGTTACTAATTCGCCTTGTTGATCTTTGTATTCTTCAACCACTAATGCACGCTCAGCTTCACGTACTTTTTGTACGATAACTTGCTTAGCCATTTGTGTTGTAATACGGTCAAACTTGATTGACTCAATTTGTTCTTCAACGTAATCGCCTAATTGTAGGCTTTCGTCTTCAACCTGTGCCGCTTCAAGTGTGATTTCGCTGTAAGGGTTTTCTAAAGAACCATCTTCAAGAACTTCAGCAATCTTCCAACGACGGAATGTGTCGTAATCACCTGTTTTACGATCGATTGATACGCGAACTTCAATTTCGCCATCGTGTTTTTTCTTTGTCGCAGTCGCTAATGCGAACTCTAACGCTTCAAAAATCTTTTCTTTTGGAACCGCTTTCTCATTGGAGACGGCTTCAGCAACCAATAATATTTCTTTTGCCATGGGTTATGCCTCGCTTGCCCTATTCCTTCGCACTCGAATTAAAACTTTGCGATGATGTTCGCACGTTCAATGTTACTGATCATAATCATATGCTCAGTGCCATCTGCTGAAAGTGTGATCATATCACTGCTAACTGATACTAAATCGCCTTTAAAGTTACGACGACCATCTTGCGGAAGCTTAGTACGCACGCGTACTTCTTCTCCTTGCGCCTTCTCGTAGTGATCTTGTTTGAATAATGGACGATCAACACCAGGAGACGAAACTTCCAAATCATATTCATTTGTAATTGGGTCTTCGACGTCTAAAATTGCGCTAACTTGACGACTAACGTCGGCACAATTGTCAACCGTAATCCCTGCATCGTGATCGATATAAACACGTAATGTAGAGTGGCGACCAGCTTGCACAAACTCAAGACCATGTAACTCAAAGCCTAACATTTCAACGGCCGGTGAGAGCATGGCTACTAAATCTTGCTCAAGTTTTGTCACGAAAATCCTCCATACAAACAAAAAAAGGGCATATAGCCCTGAAATACTGAGTTTAATAATGATTTAAAATCACCGCCAAGCAGATACAACAACGCCCCGAACCAAGCGGGGCGTCACACCTAAAGCATAAAACTGTGTGGCCTAGGGCCAAGCTTGGTTGCGAGTCAGTCACCTGACTAAATTAAACTAGATAGCCTAAACGCAAAACGCGCATTACCAGAATGCGCGACTTCATACAGTAAAAATTACTGTGCATACTAAGTACACTTACAATGCCTTAGCATGTATTTGGTTGCGGGAGCCGGATTTGAACCGACGACCTTCGGGTTATGAGCCCGACGAGCTACCAGGCTGCTCCATCCCGCGCCAATAGATATTAAAAGTTACTTAATATCATTTAATCGAGTGCTAAACACCTCAATTCAATGGCGGCTATTATAAGCATGTAGCGCTCAATTAGCAACCTTCCTACATGAATTAGTTAGACTATTTTTTGCCTAAAAATTTTATGACAACCTTGTCATAAAATTTCCCATAACTGAAAATTCTCGTCTATATTTAGTCATATAATAAGAATAACCTATAGCCTTGGCTATTAAGCGATTTACTATGAGTCTATCTTCATTTCAAAAAAGACTGTTACTACAAGATATTGAATTGCTAAAACCAGATTTCCATCAGTTTACAAGCGCATATCATCGCATTCTTAATGCTCGTCAGTTAACCATGACAGTGCCTGAGCAAGACAGCATAACTAAGCGCAGCTATATTCTTTACTGTGCGCTCAACAAAGTAGTAAGTCACCTTGATGACTTACAGCAAGTCACGCCGTTTATTCATTATTTAGCGAATAACCTGAGCTTTTTAAACGTAGCGTCAAAAGATATTGATATTCTTTGTGAGGCTTTTATTGAGACTCGTCTACTCTTTATCAAGACCTACAATAGCCATCAGCAACAAGCTTGGGAGCTGGCTATTCGTATTTTTTCTAATATTGTGAAAAGTTACTTATTTTCACACTCTACCGTGGTTTCTATTAAAACAAGACGCTTGGTTTATAAAGCTCACAATTGACTCAGTTCATTTCGAAGTCTATCAATTTGCCTTTGCTCAACAGAGATAAGTGTATTGAAGCGGCTTGTCAACGCACTCATTTTATCAACTAAAGCTTGATCACTATTTGCGTCAGCTAAGTTATTTGGTCTATGACTAACTTGCTTTTCTAGTAGGCTAATCTGTTGGTTTAGTTGTTCGTTATAAGTATCGATCTTATTTTCATGCTCAGAGATTTGTTGCATGATTTGTTTGCTACGAATAAAGCTATCAACCTCATCGTTATTTGATAGTTCATTGAAACTATTGTTTATTCTGTTATTTTCGGCGATTAGTCTGTCAATACTACGCTGTTCATTGTCAATAAGAACAGCATAACGCTCAGATACAGCACTCATTTGCTTTGCAATAGCGGCTTGTTTTTTTGCACCAACTAAGTTTTGTAACTGCGCATCGGACTGATTATTTAATGCTGCAATTTCATTATTCATACGAAGCTTAAAGGTATCTATTTTATTATTATGCTCAGCTATTTCTGCTGCTATTTGTTTGGTCCTGATATAGCTATCAACTTGACCAGTCGTTTGAGAATATACTGACTCAGTACTTTTTCCTTGTACAGCATTGGATAGGAAAGGGTTTTGCTCTTTTATTGTTATTAATTTAGCATCTTCCCCACATGGCAACTGACTAAACTCAACCACACCATTTTTTTCGCACTGATACACTGATGCACTCGCCGCAGTGCTTATAAATAAACATGTAGCCCAAATAATATGAGTATTAATACTGTTAGATTTCATTGTTTGCCTTCCATAGTTATACCTTATTTATACACTAACTTTATCGATCTATCTCCTAGTTTGTTTCGTAGTTAATTCAATTATGATCCACTAAGGTTTTTAGAAGTGCAATATGCCACCCTGAGATTTATCTTTGGCGATCAACTTAATGCAAGTCATAGCTGGTTTAAAAATAAATCACAACCAGACACGCTGTACGTGATTGCCGAATTGAAACAAGAAACAGACTATGTAAAGCATCATTTGCAAAAAGTGACCGCTTTTTTTGCTGCAATGGAAAACTTTGCTACAGCACTCAAAAATGCCAACTTGAACTGCCTGCATTTAACACTTGATAATACAGAAGATGATGCCACGCTACCTGAATTGCTCACCCGCTTAGCGAAGCAGTATCAATGCCAAAATATTGAGTATCAATATCCAGACGAATACCGCCTTAAAAAGCAACTTGCTGATTTTTCACAGCAGAGCGAATTTAATGTCAATGCAGTTGATTCGGAACACTTCTTGTTACCTTTTAACGATATTGACCAGCACTTTAAGCCAAATAAACCGGTAAAAATGGAGTTTTTTTATCGTGCTATGCGCAAACGTTTTAATATTTTAATGGACGATGATAACCAACCTCGTGGAGGCAAATGGAATTTTGATCAGCAAAATAGAAACAAGTTAAAACCAAGCGATCTTAAAGAAATTCCCGAACCTTTGTGCTTCGGTCACGATGTTAGCCACATCCTTAAACGGATAGAAAAGCACAAAATAAATACCTTTGGTGAGTGCAGCGATACCTTAATTTGGCCAACCACGCGCGCTGAAGCAAAGCAGTTACTTGATTTTTTTTGCGACCATTTACTGGTGCATTTTGGTCAGTTTCAAGATGCCATGACATGCCAGTCCCAGTACCAATGGTCTTTGTATCACAGCCGTTTATCGTTTGCTCTTAATACGAAAATGCTGCACCCGATGCAGGTCATCGAACAAGTGTTAACTAGCTTTGATAAGCAACCTATTGATATTGCTCAAGTTGAAGGTTTTATTCGGCAAATTCTCGGTTGGCGCGAGTATGTACGTGGTATTTATTGGCAAAATATGCCTGATTACGCCAGCAAAAATGCCTTAAATGCAAAGCGTGCCCTACCCGACTATTTTTGGCACGGCAAAACAAACATGAATTGTATGCACCATGCCATTACACAAAGCCTGCAAACGGCTTATGCACACCACATACAACGTTTGATGATCACGGGTAACTTTTGCTTATTAACCGCTATTAAGCCTAGTGAAGTAGATGAATGGTATTTAGGTATTTATATCGATGCCATAGAATGGGTAGAAATGCCCAACACTCGGGGAATGAGCCAATTTGCTGACGGGGGATTAATTGCCACTAAACCTTATGCTGCCAGTGGAAATTACATCAACAAAATGAGTGATTATTGCAAACACTGTAGCTACAACATTAAAGAAAAAACCACTGAGGATGCTTGCCCATTCAACAGCCTATATTGGCATTTTATGTTAGAACATGAACAGCAGCTATCACAAAACCCTCGTATCGGTATGATTTATAACAACTGGTATAAGCAAGATGAATCTGTTCAGCAAGCAACTCTTAAACGTGCTAATTGGTGCTTGGATAATTTAGAAAAACTGTAATGACAAAGTACCATATTGGGTAAACTTGTTAATTAAATGTTTAATTATTTTGTCACTCTAGTGTAATCACGCTCTTTTTTAATAGCGCTGCATATTAAATAACACTTTGAGGACACAATGAAAAAAACACTTATTAGCGCAGCGTTTTTAGTTGCATGCAGCAGTAACGTACATGCGTTTAGTCAAGAAACCCACAAACGTATCGTGATTGATGCCGTTAACTACATGCAACAACACCCAAGCACAACACAATACGCTGCGTTAGTCAGCTATGCTCAGCAAAATAATATGACTGTCGCTCAGCTTGGCGAGCTACTTGGGCAAGCAGCCTATGACGTCGATGATTTTGAGGACACGTTTTTTTGTGGTGCTATTACAGGTTCTTGCGTACAAGCACCAGTTTGGGGTGCTGCAGAAAGTATTGTGAAATACACCAGTTATTGGCACTTTCAAAATCACACCCAAGGTGCTGATCAACATGGCAACGACTTTGGCGGCTACAACTATCAAAAACTAACAGTATGGGGAGCTGTTGATAATCTTGCCGCAACGTGGCTCAAAGGTGATTACCTTGATGATGGTAAAGGTGGTGAAACAGGCTGGTTCAATGCTGACTCTTCAAAATATAATAGCTATGGCGTTACTGAAGCCCATTACCGTATAGATAGCCAATCAAGTTACGGCATGTATGATGACTTTGAGGAAATGCCATTCCAACCTATCGATAACTTAGGGCAATACTGGTATCAAAGTTACTTACAAAGCGGTAATCCACAGATTTTAGGTTTTGTATTTCACACCACCGATTTACTCCAACCTCATCATACTTGGACAACCTCCGATCTAAATCACTCAAGCTGGGAAAGTTGGGTGAATGACTACTACGACCAAGAAAACCTCAACGATCCAGCACTCGTTTCACAAGCCATGGCAACCTTTGCTGCATTAGATACACAATCAACTGATGTACGCCCTTTGTTAACCCAAGGCGGTGCATTTTCGTATGCACAAGGTGGGATCGTGTTAAATTCAAAAGATCATTACGACCGACTCGATACTGCAAAACAAGTGGTTCCCCATGCAATTGCAATGGTGGTTCACCTACTTAATCATGCCATGGTTGCTCGATAATGCGTGGGCTTTACATTTTGACAGCACTGCTAGGTTTGCTTTTTAGCAACCTAGCAGTTGCTGCGTTTAATCAATACACAGAATCTGAAATTGATCTCATGTGGCAGGTCTACAAAGAACAAAGCCCTGATATTAGCAAACAGCAAACACGTGAACGCCTTTACGAAAATCAATTTTTACTTAAGTACGCACAGAAAAACATGCCTGAGCTTGTAGAGCGCCAAGCGAGTGTTGGCTTTTCAACTCATTACCATGTAATGCGCTACTTAGATAATCTGTTTATTCATCAGTTAAATCTCACCGGTAAACCAGCTACAACTGGGCTTGAACCATTTGATAAACACTGGCTGAAAACCAACTTAGGGCTATATCCGCTGGATGGTCAGTACAGTGATGCCCAAATCAAACAGTTCAATGATATTAAACTCGATTTGTTTGAAAACTCAATGACGCTGTACGAATTTATTGCACCTCTTTCTATGCAGACTCGCTTTCGTTTGCATCAAGGAGATAGCGAACTGTTCAAAACCGAAGTTTTAAAACATCGACAATTTCTTTTGCATTTAAAGCAAGCTGATGCGGTCATACAAACACAGCAAATTTCGATACCCCATCTTTATTCTATAGCCAAGGGCGATATCCTAAGGCCTTCGATTCAAAGCTGGTTAGGGGTAAAAGGTATTATGCATGTAGAGAGCCCTGTGTTAACTCGCTTAGAGAACAAGGTTACTGACGCTGAAATCCAGCAATATTACCAACAACACAAAGAAAGATTTCATTATCTAAAATCGGTTAAGGCCCATGGCGGCGAATTTACCGATAGAGAAGCGGCTTTAGCATTTAAAAAGCAAGCTGAAACAAGCTCAATACAACACGCACTAAAGCAATTAAATCAGCCCGATATTTACGCTCAATATAATAACTACTTAACCCGAGAGCATAAACGAAATTGGGCAGTACAATTAGCATTCACACAAAAGCCTCAACAGTTAAGTGAGGTAATACGCTCACCGAATGGTTTTTGGGTGGTAGTAATGAGCTATGATCATGCGTTTGGCTACTTTGACGCAAATGACGAAACGGTCCGCTATCAAGCCAAAAAGGCCATCGCGGTTGAAAAAGCCATAATTAACTACCAACAGAGTTGGTTAGCGTGGCAAAAAGCGCATGGGATTAAGTTATGAAATGGCTAGCTTTAGCACTTTGTGTGCTTTTTAGTGCTGCGGTTATTATGCATGTGCAATCAAAACATATTGCTTTAGTGCCTGCTGAAAAAGCACTGCTGCCCGTTGAGGTTGAGAAAAAAGATGTTCGTAATCAACAAGCAATGACCAGTATGCACGTAAAGCCAACTTTAATTGCCAGTGAAACAATCGATGAGGCCGTTACAAATGCGGCAATCACAACTCCCGATTACTTTCCACCCATTGCAAAGCAGCCCCAGCAGACGAAGCGGTTTACAGGTGATCTTAATGACCATAAAGCGTATCAGGCATACCATCAAACACAACAAACTGAATTAGAACTTCGCTTTATTGATGCCGCAGAAAGTAAAATTGCTACTCTCGAATCCCTTTTAGAACGTGGTAAGCAAGCGGGATTGTCAGAAGATAAGCTTAATGAAGCCGAAGATAAAATTGCGGCTTTAAAGACGATGCAAGCGGAATTAGTTGCTAAACATAACGAAAAAAGCCGCCTCAAATGAGGCGGCAAAACTAACTAGGGGAAACAATGCTGTTGGTAATTACTTGTTTTCGAGTAATTTACCATTACCGATTTCAATTTTACGTGGTTTTAAAGCTTCTGGAATTTCACGCTCTAAATCGATACTTAGTAAGCCATTTTCAAGGTCAGCGCCAAGCACTTTAACGTGGTCACCTAATTGGAACTTACGCTCAAAGTTACGCTCTGCAATGCCTTGGTGAATGAACTTACGTTCAGCATTATCTTGTTTATCAGCTTTAGTACCGCTGACTTTCAATGTGTTGTTTTCTGACTCGATGGTCAATTCACTGTCACTAAAACCTGCTACAGCCATAGTGATACGATATTTGTCTTTATCGAGTGCTTCGATGTTGTACGGAGGAAAACTTGGCTGCTTGTCTGTGCGAGCTGCCGCATCCATTAATGATGCTAAATGATCGAAACCGATGAATGAACGATAAAGTGGTGATAAGTCTACTGTACGCATAATTATATCCTCATATTTAAGCGATATTTTGTTAGTACTCTTCTATTGAACCAGTGCTAACAAAGTTAAATTAATACTATATATTTCAATTACTTTAGTTTGTTTGGGACCCATCAGGCGTCCTCACTAAACTATTTATGGGCGGGTAAAATCTTTTCAAGATTTTTAGCAAAAAAAATTGCAATTTTTTTAAGTTAATTGAAATTTTAACCCCCTCAAACAGGTCTGAATAAGTTGATTTAAAAGGGCTAACAACGTACAAAATAACAATGAAAAAAAATCCAACTTTTTTAAAAAAATTTATCAGTGTGCTAAAAAATGTCGTGTTAATGGCAGTCGTTGTGTATGCCGTGACCGCATTTCAGCAACGTAATTTACTCTCAACTGATAAAACTCCTGCCCCCTATTTTAATTTAGCCACGCTAAAAGACCCAACAGAGCGGATGACCATTGCACAATTACAAGGAAAGCAAACAGTGGTGTATTTCTTTGCGCCTTGGTGCTCAATTTGTCGTTACAGTATGCCAAATTTAGAAAAGGCTCATCAGCAAGGTAAGTTAAATGCCATAGCAATTGCCCTTGATTACCAAAACATTACTGAAGTAAAACAGTTTACTGATTCACTCGAATTAACAATGCCGGTGCTACTTGGCAGTAAAAGTACAGGTCAAGATTATAAAATCAGTGCCTACCCAACTTATTATGTTATTAATGAGCAGTTGGCCATTACTGCGCATTCTATGGGTTACTCAACAGAACTTGGCCTTAGAATGCGAACTCTAGATTAGCTCAATCGCTTTTAGTGAGAAAAAACAGAATAGTGCAATCGATTTTATGCGCTGTTTTTATTCGTTTAATCCGTTAAGATGATAACCAGATAAACCATCGAGGAGAGCGATATGTTAACTGTAATTTTTGGCCGTGAAGGCTGCCCATACTGTGTTCGTGCAAAAGACGTTGCTGAAAAACTAGCAAATGAGCGTGACGATTTTAAATACCGTTATATCGACATCATTAAAGAAGGCATCAGCAAAGCAGATTTAGAACAGTCTGCAGGCAAACCTTGCCCAACCGTACCACAGATTTTTATTGACCAAGCCCACATTGGTGGCTTCACTGAATTCGAAGCATACGCTAAAGAAAATTTAGGGTTATATCAATAAATTGTAAACGTGGTTGATTTTGGTAATTTTAAACTGATTAAATTATGACCAACATCAACCACATACAAATTAGTTGTAATTTATACAAGCAATTGCATTGTATTTCCTATACAATGCGCGCCTCTTTAAATTCGTTGAGGCGTATTAATGTCAGAACCAGTCACGTTTGAATCTCTAAATCTTTCTCCTGCAATCCTTAAAGCAGTTGAAGAGTTGGGTTACAAGACTCCATCTGAAATCCAAGCTCAATGTATACCGTTATTGCTAGAAAGAAAGGACGTACTGGGACTAGCGCAAACGGGTACAGGTAAAACAGCAGCATTTGCACTGCCGTTACTAAATAATATTGACCCGTCTGTGAAGCAGCCACAGATCCTTGTTTTAACGCCTACGCGTGAACTTGCGATCCAAGTAGCTGAGGCATTCGAACAATATGCTAAGCATACTCGTGGTGTTGAAGTTTTAGCCCTTTATGGTGGCCAAAGCTATAGCATCCAACTAAGTGCACTTCGTCGTGGCGCGCAAATCATTGTTGCAACGCCGGGTCGCTTAATTGACCACATTAACCGTGGCACAATCAAGTTTGAGAGCTTACAAGCCCTTGTTCTTGATGAAGCAGACGAAATGTTACGCATGGGCTTCATTGATGATGTAGAAAGCATCATGGAGAAAACGCCACGTGAAAAGCAAACATGTCTTTTCTCGGCGACCATGCCTAAGCAAATTCAAAATATCAGCAGCAAGTACATGAATGAGCCTGAGCAAGTTCATATTTCTGCGCGTAACTCAACTGTATCAACGGTTGAGCAAGTATTTTGGAATGCACACGTACACAAAAACAAAGCAATCGTTCGCTTCTTAGAAGCAGAACAATACGATGGTGCAATTGTTTTCGTACGTACACGTAACGACACGGTACAGTTAGCTGAATTACTTGAGCGCGAAGGTTTCTCTGCGGCACCACTTAATGGTGACATGAACCAACAAGCACGTGAACGTACAGTAGATCGTTTGAAAAACGGCCTAGTTGATATCGTTATTGCAACAGACGTTGCTGCACGTGGTCTTGATGTAGACCGTTTAAGCTTAGTAATTAACTACGATATTCCACAAGATTCAGAAGCCTACGTTCACCGTATTGGCCGTACTGGTCGTGCGGGTCGTCAAGGTAAAGCGATTCTTTTCGTAAAACATAACGAGCGTTATTTACTTAAAAATATCATTCGTCATACGAAATCTGATATCGCACAAGTTGATTTACCAACAGCTAAAGTTGTTGAAGAAAAGCGTATTAAAGCGCTTCAAGACAAGCTTACAATTGCTCTTGAAAACAAAGACATCACTTTCTTTAATCAAGTTGCTGCTAACATGGCAGAGAAACTTGAGCTAAGTACTGAAGACTTAGCAGGTGCATTACTTTGTTTAGCGCAGCAACAATCACCAATCAAGGTTGAAGAAGTTAAAGTTCAACCACGTGGCGAACGCAATGAGCGTCGTCGCAATGACCGTGGTGATCGTGGCGACCGCCAAGGACGCGAGCGTAAACCTCGTGAGCCGCGTGAGCGCAACAGCCGTAACATGGGTCCTATGGATACTTACCGTATCGAAGTAGGTCGTGAGCACGGTGTACAAGTTAAAAATATCGTTGGTGCGATTGCTAACGAAGCTGATATCTCAAGCAAGTTCATTGGTGATATTCGCTTACATGACAATCACAGTACGGTACAGTTACCACAGAACATGCCAAAAGATGTGCTTGACCACTTCCAAAAGGTATTTATCTGTAAACGTCCTATGAATATGACGCTAACGCAAGACCAAGGTCCTGCGGCTCCTCGCTCTGAGCGCCCAAGTGGTGATCGTGGTGATAAGAAGCGTAACTTCAAAGACCGTGGTGAAAAACGTGGTGGCCCTCGTAAAGAGCGTCGTCCTGTGAGCTTCACTGCGAACTAATTGAAGCTGTAAGCTGTAAGCTGTAAGCTGTAAGCAATATGATCTGACCCCGATAAAGTAGACACGGGGTTTAATTAACTTGTTCGTACTGCATGGGACTTTTATACCCTAGGGTGCCATGCCTTCTTACTGAGTTG
>NZ_JACSOG010000032.1:0-51173 GCF_014349195.1 Pseudoalteromonas sp. BZK2
TGGAAAGAGAAAACATTTTGGTCTGATGGGTACTTTGTGTGTTCTGTAGGGAATGCAAGCGCAGAGACTATACGAAAATATATCCAAGAGCAGGGGTGATACCGATTCATCCCCGCGACATCACTTTGTTCTGATCACGGGGTTTTCTCGGTGAGTTTAGATAAATAATTATCGTGTGGCCTTTAATAGTCAGTGAGTTTTTCAGTAATATGCTTTACACATATCAACAAACCATGTTGATGCTAAGCCTACTACGGTTATGAATCGATTGCTCATAGCTTGCATCATACTCCAAAGACTTCGCATAATAATTACATGCCTTCTTAATGTCCTTTTGCTTTTCAGAGATTAGCGCTAGATTGTAATAGTATAGTGGGTAACTCAGCCCTGTACTTTTTGAGATATCTAAGTATTTTCCTGCAGCAATATAATCTCCCTTAGCATAATATATGGCGGCCAATTGCGCATAAACCTTAGGCTGGGCACCATACAATTTCAAAGCTTTATCTGACAAACTAACTGCACGGTTCAGGTTGTTTTTTAAAATATTTAACTCAATAGCCATCATAAGAGATATCAATTGAGGCTTATTTTGATTTACAAGCTTATTTAAGGTGTAGTTTGCCTGGTCGTTCTTTCCTGATTTCAATAATAAGTTTGCGTGAACTAAGTTTATATCGTCATTATCAGGGTGAGATAAAAGTAACTGGTTAATCTCCCTTATTGCTCCATCGCAGTCAGACTTCCCATCAATACAATTGAGCCCTGATCTATTTAAGCCATGCTTCTGTACAATTTTTTTCAACTGTAAATTGGGATTAACATATTCTACATAATCAACGTTAGCACAAGAGCACAATAAAATAGAACTTAAAATTATTAAGGCTTTCATAATACATTCTCCTCAAGGAAACTCTGAAAAAGATTATCTAGGCTTGGCGATATCCATTCAGACATATCATTAACTTGTTGTCTTACTATGCTGGGGGTAACTACAATTACCAACTCTCGATTATTTTCACTGTTACTGTTCGTCTCTGATAATTTACCGAATAGACTCTTTCCATCCTTTCCTGGTACAAAATCATGACTTGAATTATTATCATTATTTATTAATCCAGCTATGACTATAGGCTGTCCATCATTTAGCCTTGTTGAAGTCTGAAGACTACGTGTATTGAATGCGCTACTATTTAAGCTACTTCCTGTACTTTGAGCGATTTGCGATGTCAAAACTGTATCCGGTAGTGAAATAACAGGATTCAAATCTAGAGTGATTCTATCTTTATCATCAACTAGAGCTCTTACACTTAACTCAACACCGAAAGATTTGAATTCAGTTCCACTAAATACTGAGCTACTATTACCTTGCTGATTTGCTGTGATCCCAGAGGGACTAAAACTAGTTGGTACTGGCACCTCTCCACCGACTTTGAATATTGCACTTTCTCCAGATAACACGGTTATACTAGGCCTTGAAAGCGTTTTAGAAATACCTTGCTGTTCAAGTAACGAAAATAGCATGTCTATTGCAAACTGAGATGTAGAAAACTGAAGGTTATTGGTCAACTGCCCACCAACAAGTTGCAATGCATTTTCGATTGTAGCAGCGCCGTTTTCCCTTTCTGTTAAACCAGCTAATGTAAAAAGCCCATTATCACTATATCCTTTTGAAACAACACTTAGGTCTGGTCGCCATTGCTTTAGTTTTCTCTGGTTAACTTCATATAACTGAACAGAAACCCTAACTTGTGGTAAATCCTCCACCTCAATTGTTGAAAGTACTCGTCCACCGGCTAATGAGAGTAATGTTGCACGAGCAATATTAGACTTCACATTACTCATCTCAAATTGATTTTCTCCCCCTGACATTAATGAACCTGACTCATTCGCTAAGACTTTTATTTCCGCCTCTTCACTTTGATCAATGCTTTGCTGAGGCGATAATTGCGCTGAATTTAACTGTTGCCTAGGTAAATCCTGCTCGCCTTTAAACAAGGTATTTATTGAATTGAGTAAACGAACAAGTCGGATTTGATTTTTAACCTTACCAGAGAGTAAAAAAACATCTTTATCATCATCTAGAATTGAGTTAGCTGATAGGCGCTTTACATTTACATTTTCTTCATTCAAAGACTTTATTACTTCTGCTATTTTATCCTCTTTTGCTTTTGGGACCTCACTAACCTTAATCAAATTAATAATAGCTACTTTACTAGTTTGATTACTTATTCCATTAGATATAGCACCTAAACCTTGAAGTCGTTGCGATAGATTTTGGAGTACACTTTGATTAGGATCACCGCCTAAGACAGGTTGTGAAGTTTGAGAGCTTGAAGACGCATATAAGTAATTCTTCGCAGCAGTATAAGCTGCATGCCTATAACTCTCCGTAGGAACCGTGCCCCTAATCACAATTGCATGCCTGTCAGGTGCAATGGCCAATTGAAGAGCAGGGTGAATATCCTTTATAGCATTTTCAAGAACACTGTAGTCTTCTGTTACTCCAAGTAAAAAAGTTTCTGAATTATTGTTGTCATACCAGACTATCATTGATGTTCTACCTAGCCTCTTAGCTAGGATAAGTAACTCACGGCCACCAACAACATTTACATCTAGTGTATTTTCATTCCCGACAGCTACTCTTTGAATATCCCGATTAAAAACAAATCGGGTATGTGTCCATTTTACTAGGTTAGAGACTTCCTTAATTCTTTTTCCGTCAGCACTTTCAATATAATTTAAACTACTCTCAGAGGAGAAAAGCGAAGATGAAAAGAAAATAAATATAATAGCGACGTTTCGAGCAATCATTTTAACACCCTCATAACTTGTGATAAGTTATGTAGATGCAAGAAGCAAACCCAAAAAAAACCCAATAATTACATATGGTTATAATCACTCATGCGCTTCATTACTATTATGCTTCGCAAAATGAAAATCAAATTAAGAATTAAGAATTGATTTGACCCAACTAGCCACTTGTTGCATTCTCTCAAACCGTGAGCCCACAAAGTGAGATTGCATTAAAAATTTATCCAAAACCTCTATTAATTTCGAAAACTGAATAGGCTTTGCAATATAGTCATTCATTCCTACCTCAAAATAGCGCTCTTTATCTCCATCTAAAACATTTGCAGTTAAAGCTATTATGGGTAGTTCATTACTTGCAAATACGTTGCGAAGCCTTTTTGTAGCTTCAATACCATCCATATTCGGCATTTGGATATCCATAAGTACCAGTTTAAAATTGTTTTTGTTCATTTGATTCAAACACTGAACTCCATCGTGAGCGTAGTGAACATTGCAATTCAACTTTTCTAAGTATCTACCAATGACTAGCCTATTATTCGGATTGTCTTCTACAACCAATACGTCAGCTCCTGAATAATCTCTTACTGCATAAAAATCGCTTTCTGTTCTTTTATTATCTTTAAAAATTCCAAAATCTATAATTTCTTCAGCAAATAACACCTGCCCCTTTTCAAGCAGGTTGCGTTCAACTGGACCTGAGACGAATTTAACAAACCTCTCACTCTCATATAGATTTCTAATAGTTTCATTCGCATTAATTAGAAGAACAGGTACGCTGATTAAGTTTTGCTTGAAATAATCACTGAAACTAAACATTTGATTTGGCTCAGTAACAATAACTCTATCGCTTGATTTATTAAAATGAGTTACTTCATCTAAATTTTTAAAAACAAATACATTATGACCCATCCTAAGTAGTAAATGATAGAGAGCATCAGAAACTGACCCGTCAACACCTATGATATAAAAATTAAAGGGCTCATTCGCTTTTAATGCTTCTTCTGAAGCCGGTACAAAGGGGAGAGTAAGCCTGAATGTACTTCCTTGGCCTTGAATTGAATCAATTTCAATAGTTCCGCCCATAGCGTCACAAATCTGTTTGCATATTGCTAACCCAAGACCACTACCACCATACTTCCGAGTGATAGAACTATCTTGCTGGACAAATGGTTGAAATAACGTATCAATACGTTCTTTACAGATCCCAACACCTGTATCTATAACAGATACTATATATTCCTTGTTTTCATTGTGCTTAACAAGGACCTTAATATGTCCTTCAGAAGTAAATTTTATTGCATTTGAAATAATGTTTAATAACATTTGCCGAGTTCTAGGCTTATCACCGTAGCAAAGTACAGGGCAATCAATACAAATATCTGCTATTAATGTAATTTCTTTTTGTAGAACCGAAGTTTCAACTACTCTAAAAACTTCACTAATACACTCTTCGATGTTGAATACTTGATTTTCTAATTCAATTCTATGCTCATCATTTCTGGAAAATAGTAATACATCATCGAGGATACTCAAAAGTGCACTGCCACTAGTACTAATAAGAGAATTGAATGTTTTTTGTTCTTCATTCAACCCTGTCCCAGATAATAATTCTGAAGATCCTAAAATAGCATTTAGAGGTGTTCTTATCTCATGGCTAATATTTGCTATAAATCTTGATTTTGCTTGAGCTAAATCTTCAGCCTTTTGAGCTTGACGGCTAAGCTCTTTACTAGTTCGAATACGCTCATCAATATTAATTAAGCTCACTGCAATTTCTTTTCTATATGGAGGGATCTCACTTTGAAAAGCCTGAAAATGTGACTCATACCATTTATAACCATTATTTGTTTGAAGAAATAATTCAAACTGACCCGAGGTGTTGTCATTTGTGTTTATCGCTTCTATAAACGTACTTCTAAATTCATCAGAAATATAACTTAAAAAGCTGTTTGAAAGTTGATTGTCAAATTGAGATTTCCAACTTTCATTGGAATAAAGGATAGAGTAATCCTCAGATAATTTAAGGATTGGCTCTTGGATAAAGTTTGTCGCTAGTCTGTAATTCTGCTCAATTTCCTTAACTTTTAAGTCCGCTTCCACTTTAGCTGTAATGTCAGATTCAATCGCGACAATATTTTTTAGTTTTTCATCTTCAAAAACGAAGAATGCATCAATATTTACCCAATATGGTTCGCCAGACTTTTTATAGTTAAGAATATCCAAATTGAAGTTTTCATGATTTCTAAGGTGTTCCGCCATACGTTCTTTCGTTTTTTGCGAAGTCTTAGGGCCATGCAAAAATTCTTTTGGCTTTTTCCCTTTTATCTCATCCAAAAAAAACCCTGTAAACACCTCAAAGCTACTATTTACCCATTCAATTTTTCCTTGTGGATCGGCAATAATAACAAGGTTAGTTGTGTGTTTAGCAACAAGTGAAAGTCTTTCAGCTAACTCATTTTTTTGCGTCAATCTGAACTGCTCTTTTATCATATATTCTATGTTGAACAATGACCCAATAAATGAAGATTCACTTTTGACTAAAGTAAGTTGATACCAGCTTGACTGCCCATCATTCTTTGTAACAATAACATGTTCAGAAATTGATTGACCTGCCTTAAGCTCCAGTGAGTTTTTATATATCTGAGAGTCTGGTGAGTATATAAAATGTAAAAGGTGTTGATTTTCAACTTGTTGGTCAGAATAACCAAGCTCCTGCTTCCATGCATTATTAAAGTACTTAATTGAAAAGTTTTCATCGACTTCAAAAATGCACTCTTTAATAACTGATAGTAATTCCATTTGTTTCTGCTGAAACTGCGCAGTTTTTTCTATTAAAGCATATTGAATTTGAAGCTGTAGCTCTTCATTAGACTTTTTATCCGTTTTCATAACAAATTCACTAATTCTTTTGAACCAATTACACGAGAATACAAGGGGAAAACATGTTCACAATAAAATTGTTGCTCAAAGGGTGTTCGACTCGAAGTACAATCGTTCAAAATAGTGACATTAAAGCCTTTTTCGTGGGCTGAACGCCCTGTTGAATCAATGCAAATAGAGGTAACAGTACCAGCTAAAACAACATCAGAAATATCATTTTCTAATAAGAAACTCTCTAGCTCAGTGTCAGTAAATGCATTTAACCCTCTCTTTCCGGGGATTGTCGTGATTACATCCTTAAAGGGATCAAATTGACTTATTTCCTTTGCTCCATAAGTTCCTTGTTTAAAAGCACCGACTTCCTTTATGGCACTTAAGATACCGATAGGGTTACTTAACTCATCATAATTCTCAGTAAAACAAATTGGTGTACTAACAATAACATCAAATGAATCATGATGATTTTCAATTAACTTTATAGTATTGGATAAAGCGCCCGTTACTGCAGAGCTTTCACTAATATAAGAATGAAGGATCCCATCATCAGAAAAATAATCATTCTGAAAACCGATTAACACTAAAGCAAACTTTGGCATAAAACCTCCTAAATGTATTGATCACTTTCTTCAATTTGATTTATTAAATTCTGTAACTTCAGTTTTGTTACGGGCTTTTCTAAATGAATATCGATGCCCTTAGCAGCAAGATCAAGAACTCCATCTTTTTCAGTAATTCCAGAAAGAATAACCTTGATTGATCCGTTATTAATATCAAGCTTCTTAAGCTCTTGAAAAACGTCACTTCCAAATAAGTGAGGCATTTTTTCATCTAAAATGATCAAATCGAACTCTTGCTTTTTACAGATACTTAAGGCATCTGCCCCATCGGCAGCAACAGTCACATCTAATCGCAAATTTTCAAGCATCGCTTTTGTTGTAAACAAACTAGTTTCACTATCATCTGCTAAAAAAGCTTTTAATTTAGGTTTACACATTGACTCAACTACAGCTTGAACCTCACTACTTAAGAATGGATAGAACAGGTAGAACTCAGTAGAACTTAGCTTTGTAGGCATTTGATTTAAGTTAATGATTCCGACAGTATGAGAGTTACTAAAGCTTTCATTTATCCACTCTAAATTCCAATGTTCTTGTTGAGTCTGAAAGTTACAATAGAGCCTTATTTTTTCAATTAATGAATCACTTGTTTCAGCAGCACACTCTCTAAGGCGCGGTTCAACGCTGTAAGGGTAAATAAATTCGCATTCATCGGTAAAGTGATAAACAATTTCATCTCCAAACTTGAGCTGCAGACTGTTATTTATTTTTAGCAAAGTGAGATGTTTCGCTGTATCTTGGCAACTCAACATGCGTAAGTTGTTGACTAACTGGGGAAGTATTTTATGTAATTTAGAAAAGTGTAGAAGGCACTGGTGATACCCAGTTAAATTTTCAATGCAAAAAAAGTGAGGCTCAGTAATTTCCTCAACTGCAATTACATTTCTTATGACATCATAGATATTAAGCATGTGCGCCTCCAGGATAATTACAAAGCAATTATGAGACCAAAAAATATCACCTTATTTATCAGCAACCTAAAAAAAGCACATGCTTTCATTTTCATTTTGATTTTCAAATTGCTTCGCAATTTGAAAATCAAAACTCAGTTAATGATCATAGGTTTTACAAGGAGAGCATTTAGAGCTAGAAAGTAGATTTTAAAAGCTATAATTTTACCTGATAAAATTATAGGCTATTATCCTAATATAATTATTAAATTCATTGAGGGAAATAATGAAAAAAACAGCCTTAGTCATTACAGGCTATCAAAATGATATTTTCCACTATAACGGAAAGATAAACCCATTTATCAAAGATGTAGCTTATCAACAAGAAGCTTTAGAGTGTACTTTTTCACTCTTAATGACACATATTCTTAACTTTGATTATGTACTGAGCATTCCTTTTATATACAATGATGAAATTCGAAAGGTAGATAATCCGTTAGGTTTATTCAAATGGGTAGCAGATACTAAAGCTTTTGAAAAAGGCTCATATGGTGCTGAAGAATTAGACTTCCTAAGTACCTTTGGAGAGTTAATTCACAGTATTCCCTGTGGATTTGGTTTGAACATTTTCAGTAACCCTGAAGTTGAAAGAGTTCTAAAAAGAAACAAAATAGAGCAATTATTTTTTATTGGAGCCTGCTCTGCGTTAACTATTGATAGCAGCGGACAAGAAGCAAATCTGAAGGGCTATCAAGTTACCATATTCTCTGATTGTTTTTCTGCAACAAGCTTGATAGAAAAAAATCATTACTGCGAAAAACTCTTTCCAAAATTCAGCGATGTAACTGATTCATTGACATATTTCAATTCAAGAAGCTAAATATAATTATCTATCGACAAGTAGTAAGTCTTAAAACTTCTCAAGTAACATATGGCCTGTTTTTGAGGTGGAAAATTATATGTGTCAGAATATTTTTATTATGCAGGATGAAATTAAACCACCTAGCTGGCTCGAGGCATTTCCAGATTCCATAATTCATGAGTCTGTTCCAGAGCCTTTACCAGAAAAAGCGTTCGTGTGGTTATTAGCTGGAAGTCTAGACTGGTGCTTAACAATTGAGCGCTGCGTAAAAGTAAATATACCAGTGATCGTATTAACAAATAAATTAGACATAAAGCAACTTACTAAATCACTTCAATATGGAGCAAAAGGGTACGTTAATTTGAATGTTAACAGTCGTACTTTACAACAAATACGTGAAACTATTCTCCATGGCGGCATATGGGTACCAGAGCAATTACTTTTGAACCTGTCGTCTGTTTTATTAACAACGCCTTCTAATTATAAGTCCAAAAATAAATTGAAGTCTCTTACTGAAAGAGAAATTCAAGTGGTTCATGAAGTGATCAAAGGACTTACAAATAAGCAAATTGCAAGAATCCTTGATATTACAGAGAGAACAGTAAAGGAACACATGACTTCAATATTAAGGAAGTTAGACTTACGAGATCGAAGACAACTTATACTTACTTTGAAGTAAACAACTCTATAAATGATAGCAAAATGCACGATTGATAATTGCTAAATTTCATGAAAAGTTATCGAGTGCTCGCGCTGATTTTTAAACACAAGCTCTTTCGAACTCTCGTTGATGAGAACCGCAAACAGGCGAGA
Organism: Pseudoalteromonas sp. BZK2; assembly: GCF_014349195.1. Taxonomy (NCBI): domain Bacteria; kingdom Pseudomonadati; phylum Pseudomonadota; class Gammaproteobacteria; order Alteromonadales; family Pseudoalteromonadaceae; genus Pseudoalteromonas; species Pseudoalteromonas sp. BZK2. The sequence goes on from NZ_JACSOG010000032.1 coordinate 8,877, forward strand.
CATATAGCCGATGCCTAATTGCATAGCTTTGTTGCTAAAATTTAAAGAGCAAGGCAAGCATCTAGTTAAGCTCAAGCAGTGATATGGTAGTTCTAAAACTTATAAAAGGGAAGAAATGCCTTTCTCGGTTCGCAAGTGTTGCGGAACTGTAGATATAGATCGTGACTTAAATGCCGCCCTTAATATCCGTTATATATACATCATAGAACTAAAAGCGGCTGGACGGACGTTTCTGCTTATGGAAGTGCGTAATTCTCGATACTATCGAGTAACGGCCAACAAAAAAATATCTGTCAATAGAGCGGTAAGTAGTCACATTATAGTTGAGAATGATTTGACTGAATGTGCTCAACAAACACCAGTACAGTTGTTTAATTGTACTCTCCTGGAACTTTGAAATTATCATTAAATTGCTCTAAGTTCCCACTGTTCTGGATTGTCAGTAACTTATTTAATTGCTTGGGTAACCGCATATGGTGTGGCAACTAACTTCAAATCTTCACCTATTTTGTATCGCATTTTATCAAGATCATCATTCAGCTTATCCAGTGATTCGATATATGGTTTAGCAACAGCCCCTTTTAGTGATACACCTACAGATGAATTTGACTTGATGTTATGAAGTACTTCCTGAAGTACCGTTATTATTTGCTGAGCTACAGCTTCCTGCGCTGTTAATGATAATGTCTTTGCGGCCAATCGAGAGCTTTTTAAAGCGCTAACTAACTCTGTAGCATTTAAATCTGCAATGGCTTGTAGTGCAATTTCATCTGCCGTCTGAGCTACATTCAGTCTTTTATCAATTTTGACAACGAGCTTTTCTGCTATATCATCAAAAATGTACTTCAAGCCTCTGCTTGAGATAGTTTGTTCAATAGGGTTTAAGCAATTTGGATCTGTGCTTTCACACTTCATTACTCTAATTGAGCCTGTATCAGACTCTTCGAAAATATCTCTTAATGACACAGTTGCAGGTTTAGTTATTACATCAATCCCAGTATCGGTCGAGCTTGTACTTCCAGACTTTCTAGAAATTGTTGTACCGGTTAACGACATGATCAGGTCTTTTAAGTTTGCACCACCCAAACCTGAGATTGAGGAATGGGTATAAGCACTAACATTTGCATTCACTAGAGTATGATGAGCTGTATTAACTTCTACTTCGACACCATTTTTTTCTGCTTTAACAGCTGTATTATCTGTATCGCCTTTCGTAGCGTTTGCCTCACCTCTATCTGTTAACCAACCTGAAGCATCATTTGCGAGCCCTTCTAAAGCACCAAACTGCACTGAGCTCTTGAAAGTATCGACTGCATTTGTGCCGTCATCTAATTTCAGATCTCCCAAATATCCAACAGCCTTTTCGCAGCCATTAGCTGTCATTTGATTAAATTCATCAAGTTTTGTTTGAAGGTCTGACATTAACTTACTACATGAGGGACAAACTGAAGTTAAAGCCAAGTTAAAGGCGTATGATGGTACACCTTGTGCTATCGCCCTTCCCATTTGCACTAATTGGTCGGAGTTTATTAAACTAAAGCTTCCCGCAAAAAAGTCTATGCCACCACAGCCTCCAGATATTTTCGGAGGTTGAAAATTAACGACGTTAGCTCTTACCCCTTTTACTCTGTAAGAAGCCCCACCAAAACTAATACCGTTTCTTGTTGGTGTACTGAATGAAGTAGCTGTTGTCGTTTGAAATGTTACAGCTTCAGTAAAGACATCTTCCATCACAGTTGAAGCATGAATTGATGGGGACAAAGCGCTAAGTGCAATTAGCGCTCTTAATTTATTAATTTTAAACATTACTGAGCCTTTGATGTCGTTGAAAGGTTAATCTCATTAAGCCGTTTTCTGAGTAGGTCAGATAGAATTGAAGGGTTGTCTTCTAACTTTTGCTTTTCAACTACTAAAGGCTCCTTTGACACAAGAATGTCTTTTACTTCTTGTGTTTTAACGAATTGCTCCTCACTAATGAGGTTCATCCGTTTTGCTGCATAGAGTGCTCTTTGAACAAGTTCACTACCTGATGCCATGCCATATTTAATTGTTTGAAAGTGCTGACCATCATTTGAGACAAGCATTGTTGTAGGAGTAATGTTCACTTGAAACTTTCGAGACAAAGTCATGTTAGGGTCGATGACATGCTTAACTCCCGGGAACTCTTTATCTAAAAGAATGCCATCCATTGAGATTGCTAACACATCAACCCCCATTATCTTAGCTAAGGACTCCATCGCAGGAAATTGTTGGTGACAATACGGGCAGTCAGAACGATAGAACATCCACAGCCCAGCTTTATCAAATAAAGAATTGAACACTTTGGCTTTATCTTTATTTGTTTTTACTTTATGAGCAAATAACGCATTGCTTGAATTTGGTCGGCGGTTACTCTCAGAAAGTTGCTCTTCAAACATAAAGAATTCTTTTGTTTGATCGCTAAATGCATTCGCTTTGTCGATAGCTAAACGTTGTGCGTAATAATAGTTTGAAATGTTCTCTGTACTAGGATCATCAATAGCTGTATTGAGTAATTTAGGAAGGTTTTCTTTCAACCACTCTGAATTAATTTCAACCATTTCTGGTTGTTTCTTATCATTTGGCTGTGCAGAAGGAGGTTGCGCCTTTGGAACTTCTTGCTTTTCCTCATCTACAAGCTCAGGATCTTCGTAAAAGTGCCATCCTCTACTAGGTTTTTCTGTTCCAGAAACCGGTGAGCTTTTAGCAGACACAAAGCCAGCATTCATAACTCCCAATGCTACAATTGTTAAACTTAAATAGAATCTCATTCCTTTCAACCTACGAAATATTAGCTACTTGCGTGTGTTGTACTCGAACTGATTGCTCTTGAACGAAATGATGGATATTTACTTTTTTAAGTTTGATTGTTTTCACTGATTTTGGATTAACACCACAACGGCACCAAGGACAAGAAGAAGTGAAGCTTTGGGTTGTTCTTAAATAAAAGCGACCACATGAGCATCTATTAGGGTATAAGTCCTGCTTAGAAATTCCACAAAACAATGAATTTACTTGATTAATGTCAATTGGGTCGACCAAATCTTGGAAGCGCTTATTAAAGCTTATACAAACATTAACAAGCATATCTGCAAAAACATTATCATTATCAAAATCAAAATTAGGGTACAGAGCTTTAGCTTCATTAAATAGCAGATTCGCTATCAAAAAGCCTTCGCGGTTTGAATCAACCCATCCATAACCAACTGAATTTGCAATTTTCTTGAACTCAAATGGCTTAGAAGAAATAGTGTCTACTTCCCTTTTTATTTCTTTATAGCGTCCAATTTTGATATAAGGAAAGAGCTCTGCAACAAGAGCTGGTCTTGCATTAAGAGACATCAGCGTAACAATCAGTGAAATGTCTCTTGTTATATTATATGAAACACTTCTACCATCCACTAAACCTATGAGTTCTGAACTAATTGCATTCATAATTAATTCCCCACCACAGCGATTGAGGTACTTGCAGCTAAGTTTTTAAGCTTGCCAAGTTTTGAATCGTTATTCTCAGCACTTTTAATAGCATCTAGCATTTGTTTAATTCCATTCAAACCAAGCGATGCCGCGTTAATAACTGTTTTTTCTCTAGCAAGTCGTTGCAATGTCATTGTACTAGCATCACGTATAGCAACCACATCAGCTTCAGATTGAATACAGAAAAGGTGCGCAGCCAATTGAATATCTACAACTGCAGCTTGTTTCACTAGAAGCAACGCACTAACTTGAATAGATATTGCTTCATCCAAAAATTGACTTCGATTTCCCATAACACAACCAATAAAAAATTATTAACAATGAAGCTACATTTTAAACAGAAGGTCACTAAATTGGCAACTACACAAATTGCATATTTCACAATTAAAATTTATAGAAAATTTAAACTGTTGATTTTATTTAGGTTTATTTTTTTATAAGCCTACACATTATGATGTTAAAAAAATAAACACAACCTCCATCACTAGCACTTTATAACTAGATAATTAAGCCGAGTACTGTTATCAAGAATCAAATTTGGCCATTCACAATCCAAATGTAATACTTAATTCAGGTATAACTTTTAGGTTTTTAAATGGAATCTCTGTTTCACATTGCAAATAAAATTAATGAAATGCTCACAGAATATGAGCTGGGTAACCTTCAAGAATTGAGGAAAAATATTCATTCTTTATCACGAGTTCCCTCAAAGTACGTATTTGACCAAAGGGGAGTAAAAAAAGATTGGGGAGCTCATTTCGGAGGTCGAGCCGAGCTTCAATTTAACATAGGCTTTGAAAATAATTCGTTTCGATACGGAGTAGCATTCTCCCTTCGCCCTAGTAGAGATCATCCAAACCTTAATGCTCTAATAGAGAAAATTAATTTATTCAATGAATTCGGAACTGAGTTTTACGATTTAAGCATGTGGCACTATGATGTTGAGCATGACGGCTCTAGAAGTGAAGACTTTCAGCCAACCATAGTCAAGTCAGAATAGTGCAAAACTAATGCTTTTATTTTCCTAGGTGAAAAACAAAATCGTGAAAGAATTGATTATCAGCGAGTTTGTGATGTGTTAGATCGCTTACTACCTTTGTATCTTCACATAGAGATAGCATCAATAAATGGCAAACCTTCTACCCCCTCTTTTATTTTCAAACCAGGTTGCAGAACAAAACAGTCATTTACCAAACTTACCTATAAGAGAGATGAACAAATTGATGTACGCCTCCTGCACAATGATCTTCAACAGGCTTTGAATGATGAATTAGTACGAGTCTATGGCAGAGATAATGTAGGCACTGAAAACCTAATCGGATGCGGAAGAGTTGACCTGACTCTTCAATTGGGTGATAAGTACAGATTATACGAAATCAAAACAGCATTTAGTGCTAAATCATGTATACGACAAGCAATTGGGCAACTTTTAGAGTATGCTTACTTTTATCAAACAGGTTTCGTTGAAAAGTTAATTGTTGCTGGTCCTGTGAAATGCACAAGTGTTGAACATTCCTATCTGAAAGAACTGCAAAGCAAATTTAATTTGCCGATCGAGTATTATCAAATCAAAACAGAAAGATTTGATTTTGATTAAATAAATACCCAAGATACATAGCAACATTATAGTCTCATATTTGAATTACCGCCCATTGCATAGCCACAATATAAAAGTATATTTGCGTACAATTACCTCAATAGTAATATCAGAATGAACTCTAATTCCCCAGACATTGAGTAGTGAGTCGACAAATAACGGCTAGTAGCGCATTTCTTGAGTTATGATCAGGCATCTATTTTAAAATGCAAAGAAAGATAGCACTATTTATCCTATATATGCGTTGGCTTGATTTGTGATATGGTCTCTTTAATAGTATTTTGAGTACACTCATTATCAATGATCTAGCTCGAACTCACACTCAATTTTTCCTTTTAGTCATTATCGAAGTCACTCTATAATTCCGTATCGAATAAATCATCAAAGCGCTCAGGGTTTTCATTGCAAGGTTGGTCATCGTAATCCGAAGAATCAAAAGTACGCTACTGAATATATTTGAGCAGAAAAACCATCATTTTATAAAACAACACTTTTAACCACGATAGTTCGGTTGCTTATTTAAACACATAAAAAGAGCCAACTCATTTCTACCATCCGCTATCTAAAAACACTGTATTTCATAAAGTTACCATCTCAACATTACTTTTTAACCACCTGAACTAAAAACAGTTTTTAAATATTTCGTTGCGATAGAAGCTGTTAAAACCGACCCATTTCTCGTTTAATTTTCACACAACTTATTTAACAATTTATTGATATAGCTGTTGACGTAAACTGCAAATCACACTACCCTTTTCTGGAAGCGCTTTCATAAGGGTGATTTTCAACCCCTTTATGGTAGCGCTTCCAGATGCATTTAATAATCTATTTTCGACAACAATATCATGCCCTAATTGCATGAATAACAATGATAAAAATGAGGGAAACCTGATGCCAAGCCATAACTTCAAAAGAACAAAGTTAGCTTCTAGCTTATCTTTGCTTTTAGGTGCTAGCACCTGCTTTTCTGCCTATGCAGAGCAGTCTGAACACAACGATGACATTGAAGTCATTCAAGTAACAGGATTTAAAGGAAGTATTAAAGAATCAACCCAATTAAAGCGCTACTCTTCAGGTGTTGTTGATGCTATTTCATCAGAAGATATAGGTAAATTCCCAGATACTAATCTAGCAGAATCTTTGCAACGTATTACAGGTGTATCGATAGACCGTAGTAATGGTGAAGGCTCAAAAGTAACAGTACGTGGTTTTGGTCCAGACTATAATATGGTGACTTTAAATGGGCGTACTATGCCAGCAGCCTCACTTCCTGCTGGCGGTGGCTCTCCAAATTCTCGTGCATATGATTTTGCTAATTTGGCATCAGAAAGTGTTAAGTCAGTTGAAGTCTATAAAACCGGAAAAGCAAATATTGCATCAGGTGGTATTGGGGCCACAATAAACATTAATACTGCCCGCCCTCTAGACAATCCAGGTTTAATTACCAATGTTGGTGTAAAAGCTATGCACGATACAACTAATCGTGTCGGCGATGATATTACACCAGAAATCTCAGGTATCTTTAGTTGGACTGACGAAGAAGCGAAGTTTGGTGTATCACTTACTGCAAGCGTTCAAAAACGTGATAGTTCGGCAGCAGGTGCTTTTGTTAACGAATGGAGAACGACTGCATACGACGGCACAATTCCTCAATCTGCAGATGACATCATCATCGAAAATGCACCTGCAATGGGGCAATATTATTCAATGCCTTCCGATCTTCGTTACACAATCGCCGATCGTGAACGCACTCGAACAAACGCGCAGCTAACACTGCAATATAGTCCTGTAGAGTCACTTACCGCAACACTTGATTACACCTACTCTCAACAAGAGTTATTCGAGTCACGTGCTGAGCAGTCAATCTGGATGGATAACTATAAAACGCACTTAATCTTTGATGACAATGCGGTTAAAACACCAATCTACTATAAAGAAGAACGCCGCGATCTATCAACGCGTGATCTAGGCTTAGCGTTACAAGAGCTCAATCAGCTTAATAAAAATGACTCTATTGGTCTTAATCTTGAATACTTTGTAAATGACCAACTCAGTTTTGTATTTGATGCGCATAGTTCAAAAGCAACGAGTGAGCCCGATGCGCCTTATGGCAGCTGGGTAAATGCAGGGTTAGGAGCGAATATTGTCGCTTCTCAAGAAGTCGATTTTAGTCGTGATTTACCCTCTATGGTGATTGATTTTGATGATTGTAGTCGTACTAATTTAAACTGTAATGGAGTGTTAGACCAAGATGACGTTGGTACTTCTATACTTGATTCTAACTTTGCACGCCAAGAATCAACGGTTGATGAATTCCGATTACTTGGTAAATATGAAATTGAGTCAGGGGTAATAGACTTTGGTATTGAGTCACGCTCAATGGAAAGTCATTCATTGCAGTCACTTACTCGTAATACGATGGGTAACTGGGGTATCGAAAACCCTGGTGAGTTACCTGATGGCTACCTTGACCCGACAAATTTCTTAAGTGAATTAGACGGCTACAATACCTCAGGTTCATCTGATCAAGGTTTCACTGGCAGCGCGTCAGAAATTGGTTATTGGGCAGCAAGCCAATACGGGTTTAATTTTGCTGCAGATGGCACATTTGCAACAAATCGTACTATTAAAGAAGATATTCAAGCTGCATTTGTACAATATAAGCATCAAGGTGAAATTGGTGATATGCCATTTAACCTCTTAGTTGGTGCTCGTTACGAAACCACAGATATCACATCAACAGCAAATATTGACTTACCAAATGCCGTCGCTTGGGAAGGTAATAACGATTTTAATGTGCGATATGGCACTGACAAACAAGATTACTCTCTAAGCTCTGATTATAATCACTTTCTACCTAGTATCGATTTTGATATTAACGTGGTTGATGATGTAAAAATTCGTGCTTCATATAGCACCACAATCGCACGACCTACTTATGATAATTTAAGCTCTGCAGCAACGGTTGGAGTACCAACGGGGCCAAGTTTAATTACAGGTACCACTAATGCACCAGCTTCAACGGGTAACCCAGGCTTAGTACCGCTTGAATCAGATAATATCGATGTTTCAGCTGAGTGGTACTACAGCGATGTTAGTTATGTTTCTGTCGGTTATTACAATAAAAAAGTTGATAATTTTATTGGTTTAACACCAATGACTCAAAATTACTATGACTTACGAGATGTTTCAGCAGGTCCCCGCGCTCAAGCAGCAAAAGCTGAACTAGAGGCTAGAGGTCTTGCCGTTACTGACTCAAACCTATTCCAAATGGTTGCGGCTATGGAAAATGGAGTTGCATTTGATTCAATGACTTATGAAGAATTTGAAGCAGCCTACGATATCTTGCCTAACAGCAATGATCCACTAATGGAATTTACAGCTCAAGTTCCTACTAACAATAAAGATGCAAAAATTGACGGATATGAATTTGCTATCCAACATTTCTTTGGTGATTCGGGCTTTGGTATTCAAGCAAACTACACGATTGTAAATGGTGATGTTGACTTTAATGTCGCAGCAGATCCTACGACAACGCAGTTTGCATTAGTAGGTTTAAGTGACACAGCTAACTTAATTGCAATGTACGAAAATGATAAATTTCAAGCTCGTATAGCCTATAACTGGCGTGATAAATTCTTAAACAATGCAGCTCGCTATGTAAATGAACCTGCATTTACTGAAGAGTATTACCAAGTCGATTTTAATGTAGCTTATAACTATAGTGAGAAACTATCTTTATTTTTAGAGGGAATTAACATTACAGAGCAAGACAACCGCCAACATGGACGATACAAAGCGCAGTTATGGAATTTAGACAAAAATGGGGCTCGCTACAATTTAGGTGTACGTTATAACTTCTAAGCTATTGCTGAAGCAAGAGTATACGGTCTAATAGCAATTTACTTAATATGTGGGCTCTTGGGGATAGAAAGGCGTTATTATTTAGTTATTCTTAATTAGATATTTTTAACGCTAATAGCGTCAATTTAGATCCCTAAAAGTTCACGATTAACGTGAATTGATAAAAAGCCGCTCCTATTGAAGCGGCTTTATATTTAAAGTAAGCATATGAGCAAAATAATTAATAATATTGTGATCATTGGCGGTGGCGCTGCGGGGTGGCTTACAGCCGGATTACTAGCCAAAGAACATCCACATCTTCATATCACTCTCATTGAATCTGCTGATATTGGTATTTCTGGTGTTGGTGAAGGCACATGGCCGTCAATGCGAAATACATTACAGCGAATTGGGGTCAAAGAAACTGACTTTTTACATCAATGTGATGCGTCCTTTAAACAAGGTTCAAAGTTCATCAATTGGCGAGGGGAACAGCAAGGAGATAACTATTATCACCCTTTTATGATTCCTGAAGGCTACTATGAATATGATGTTCATGCTGCTTGGAAGCAATTATTTTCTCAGCAAAAATATGCTGATGCTATGAATATGCAAAGCTTTATTTGCCAAGCAGCACTAGCGCCAAAACAGATTAATACACCACAGTATGCTGGTGTTACAAATTACGGCTATCATTTAGACGCTCATAAATTTTCACGCTTTTTAACACAGCATTGTGTAAATACGCTTAACGTAAAGCATATTGTTGATAATGTGATTTGTGCAAATAACGATGAGCAAGGCTACATTAAAAGTGTCAGCACACAGCATAATGGAGCGATAACAGGTGACTTATTTATTGACTGTTCAGGTAGTCAAGGGCTATTAATCGCCAAGCATTATCAAATCCCGTTTTTAGATCAAAGCCACATTCTATTTAATAACACAGCAGTAGCAGCCCAAATACCATACGAAAGCCAATCTCAAAATATTGCCTCTGCGACATTATCAACTGCACAATCCGCTGGTTGGATTTGGGATATAGGTTTACCAACCAGACGCGGAATTGGCTATACATTTAGCGATAAATATTGTGACGAAGCAAGCGCAATAGAAACACTAAAAAGTTACGCGGCACAAACGATAGGCACTCAACAAGCAGACACAATTGAAACACGAACACTTCGTTTTACCCCAGGTTACAGAGAAATCTTTTGGCATAAAAACTGTGTCGCGATTGGCATGTCACAAGGGTTTATAGAACCATTAGAGGCATCTGCGTTAGCCATGGTTGAACTTAGTATCAGTATGCTAAGTGAGCAAATGCCTGTAGACCAAGATCACATGCAGTTATTGAGTACCCGGTTTAATAAACGTTTTAAATACCGCTGGGAGCAAGTTATTAACTTCCTAAAACTTCATTATGTATTGAGTAATCGTGATGATAATGGTTATTGGCGTGCTAACTGCAACCCTAATAGTATCCCACTTGAATTACAGAACTTGTTAACACTGTGGCAGTATCAAGCACCCAACCGATTTGATCTGGTCGAAAATGAAGAAATCTTTTCTTCTGCAAGTTATCAATATGTGCTGTACGGTATGGGGTTTGAAACCAGTCTAACCACAAAACTTGATGGCCAAAAGTGCCACAAAGCAGAACAACTATACCAACTCAACCGCAACAAGATTGCACAATACTTACAAAAATTACCCACTAATCGACTGTTATTAGAACAATTACAAGGGAGTAAGGTGGCAACATGAGACAACAATCAATTAAACAGGTGATCATAGCTGGCGGCGGAACTGCCGGTTGGATGACCGCAGCTGCGTTAGCCAAATTACTAAATAAAGATATTAAAGTCAGCTTAGTTGAATCGGACGACATTGGCACCGTAGGTGTTGGAGAAGCAACCATTCCACCTATTCGCACCTTTCATAAATTACTAGGTATTGATGAAAAACTTTTTATGAAAGCCACCCAAGCAACTTTTAAATTGGGGATCAGCTTCGAGAATTGGCACAAGCCACAAAGTGACTATATTCACTCTTTTGGTATGACAGGTAAAGAATGTTGGGCTGGCGAGTTTCATCATTTTTGGTTACATGCAAAAAAAATGGGGAATAAAGACGACTTTGGAGATTACTGCTATGAATTACAAGCAGCTAAACAGGGAAAATTTGGTATTAGCCCTAATAACCCAATTAATTATGCATTTCATATGGATGCTAGCCGTTATGCGGCATTCTTACGAGAGTTTGCAGAAAATCTAGGTGTAAAACGCTTTGAGGGCAAAATTGAACGAGTAAATAAGCATGCTGATAATGGCTTTATAAAGGGTTTATTGCTCGATGACGGCACAGAGATAACGGGTGACTTCTTTATTGATTGCACTGGTTTTAAAGGTTTACTAATAGAGCAAGCCTTACATACTGGTTATGAAGACTGGTCACATCTATTACCTTGCGATAGTGCGGTAGCAGTTCAAACGAAAGGGACACCCGAAATCGCTCCTTACACGCGATCCATTGCTCACCAATCAGGTTGGCAATGGCAAATTCCTTTACAAAATAGAGTTGGCAATGGCTTAGTCTATTGTAGCCGTTATTTATCGAACCATGATGCAACTCAGTTATTATTAAATAATCTAAGCAGTGAAACTCTCACCGAACCAAAAATTATCAAATTTAAAACTGGCCGACGACGCAAGGGTTGGAACAAAAACTGTTTAGCGCTGGGTCTTGCCAGTGGTTTTTTAGAGCCTCTTGAATCAACCAGTATCCACCTCATCATGACTGGGATTATTCGCTTTATGCGATTATTTCCTTTTACAGGCATAACCCAGCACGCTCTTGATGAATATAATAAACAATTACAGTCAGAGCTTGAAAGTATTCGTGACTTTATTGTTTTGCATTACAAAGTTACCGATAGGGATGACAGTGAATTTTGGCAGCATTGTAAAACAATGGAAACACCTAAGTCACTTGCCCATAAAGTCGCATTGTTTAAAGAGACTGGACGAGTTTTCTTAGATGATGGTGATATTTTCCGCGTCGACTCTTGGGTGCAAGTCATGCTTGGGCAAGGCATAATGCCAAAGCAATACCATCACGTAGCTTCTTTAATGAATGACCAAGAGCTAAGCCGATTTATGCAGGGGATCAAACAGCAAATAGCGCAACGCTTACAACAATTACCGACACATAGAGCGTTTATTGAACAATACTGCCCTGTAGATACTTAAGTCTAAAAAGGCATCACTATTGCTAAAATACTTATAATTAAACAAACTGTAAAGCCACATCAAAAATGTCGGCTTTACCTTAATTGCAAGCTAAATGATGTCTCTTTTGACGATACTTATAAGCGTTAAACTTTCCTAACTATTGAAGAGCTGAGCGTGCTGGCTGTAAAAAGTTAAAGCTAGCAACATAATACAGCACCTAGCTTAGTTACGTCGTTATCAGCTCTTAAATTAGCGCTAAAGTTATAAAAGTAATAAACCATTAACCTATTAATTATTAAATGATAAAGCAGATTTTCACTGTATATTTAGAGCTAAATAAAATAAACGGTTGACCGTTTGCAGATTAGCCTCTAACCTAAATATGGAAGCGCTACCACAAAACACCAAACACCCTTACGGGTTATTGCGGTAATTTTATGGAAGCGCTACCATAAAATTTTAAATTTAGCCGCAAGATTTACTTGCTCTTGTTTACCAAAGGTTTCATTTCATGACTCAGCTCACGTTACCAAAAAACTCAACAATGCTTAGCAAAGACTTTATCTATGGCGTTGCGACAGCTTCGTTTCAAATAGAAGGAGCTGCCGATAAGCGCCTTCCATGTATTTGGGACACCTTTTGCGCGACTCCAGGAAAAATCGCTGATAACTCAAATGGTAATTTCGCTTGCGAGCATGTCAAAAAATGGAAAGACGATATTGAACTAATCGACTCTTTGGGTGTAGATGCTTACCGTCTTTCTATTTCATGGCCAAGAGTCATAAAATTAGATGGCACTTTAAATCAAGAAGGTATTAACTTTTACATTAATATTTTAGACGAATTAATGCGTCGAAATATTAAAGCATTCGTCACTTTATACCACTGGGATTTACCACAGCATTTAGAGGATAAAGGCGGCTGGTTAAATCGCGAAACTGCTTACGAATTTGCGCATTATGTAGACCTAGTAAGTCAGGCCTTATCAGGAAAAGTCTATTCATACGCGACCTTGAATGAACCTTTCTGCAGCTCTTATTTAGGCTATGAAATTGGTGTTCATGCGCCAGGGATCAAAGGCCGAGAATTTGGACGTAAAGCTGCTCACCACTTGCTGCTTGCACATGGCTTAGCTATGAAAGTACTAAATAAAAATAGCCCGGATTCACTTAACGGTATCGTACTTAACTTTACTCCTTGTTATCCTGTATCGTCTAGCGAAGCCGATTTAGCTGCAACAGCTTTTGCTGATGACTACATAAACCAATGGTATATGAAACCTGTAATGCAAGGAGCTTACCCTGACATTATCGAACAGTTGCCAGCCGCGCATAGACCTGACATTCTAGCTGGCGATATGGAGATTATTTGCCAACCATTAGACTTCTTGGGCGTTAACTTTTATACCCGATTACGTTATGAAGCAAGTGACACTGATTATTATCATGAACTGCCTCATCAAGCGCCAATGACAGATATCGGCTGGGAGATATATCCACCAGCATTGACTGAGTTATTAGTCTCTTTGCATGAAAAATATGAGTTACCGCCAATCTATATCACTGAAAATGGCGCTGCGATGGCTGACAAAATGGTAGATGGAGAGGTAAACGATCAAGACCGTGTTGACTATTATAATGCACACCTAAATGCTGTGAATGACGCAATACTGCAAGGCGTAAACATGGCTGGCTACTTTGCATGGAGCTTAATGGATAATTTCGAGTGGGCAGAAGGTTATTCAAAACGCTTCGGAATTGTTCATGTTGATTACGATACACAAGTACGAACAGTAAAGCTAAGTGGTAAAGCATATAGTCAGTTAATCACGCGCCGATAATAAGACAAAAATAATGATAAAACACACACTTCCCATCTACGAAAAAATAGGCTACGCGATGGGCGATGCCGGCGCTAATTTAGTTTGGCGTGGTGCTTTGGCCTATTTAGCCGTTTTTTATACAGACACATTTGGTATTTCTGCCGCCGCTGCTGCGTTACTTTTTTTAGTTGTGCGCTTATCAGATGGCGTGACAGATATAATAATGGGGATGATTGCAGATAGAACGCAAACACGTTTCGGTAAATTTCGTCCTTGGATATTGTGGTCAACTCCTTTTCTCGCCTTGTTTATGGTGTTGTGCTTCACAACACCTGACATAAGCCCAGCAGCTAAGCTATTTTATGCTTATTTCACTTATATAGGGCTCACTCTAGCTTATACGGTAAGTAACGTACCCTACTCTGCTTTAATGGGGGTTATGACTGGTGATGACCTAGAGCGAACTAAATTGTCTGGCTTTCGCTTTGCCGGAGCATTTGCAGGTGGCTTATTAGTTATGGGCTTTTTACCTGATTTAGTTGCATACTTTGGGCAAGGAAATAGCGCACAAGGTTACCAATACACTATGTATGTATTTGCGGCCTTACTCACTGTACTCATGTTAATCACGTTTGTAAGCACAAAGGAGCGCGTTCAACCTGCAACAAAAACGCAAGTTTCACTAAAAACTGAGCTAACTGATTTAAGTAAAAGCTTACCTTTTATCATTCTTCCTTTATTGGCGATCACATTATTTTTCTATTATCGCGAGCTCTACTCCGGTTTGTTTTTTGCGGCAACAATGACTTTTATGACTGTCGTAATTCGTCGCTTACTTGCAAGCGATCATAGTAAGCTAAGTGGCACTCAACGAGATATGGTTGATTTACTTACAAATAAACCATGGCTGATCTTATTAGGTATGGGCTTTTTAACAATGATGTTTAATGGCATTAAATATGGTGTCATTGCTTATTATTTTAAATACTACGTAGGTAATGAGCTTTTAACTGGTCAATACTTTATAGCTTTATTAATCGTCTCAATTTTCGGCGCGTTAAGTACAGGAAAATTAGCTGAGATTCTGGGTAAACGTACTTTGTTTATCGCTTCATTATTACTAAGTGCCTTCTTTACCATTTGTTTCTTTTGGCTGCCAAATGATAACCTCAGCCTGATCTTTGTTATGGGTTGTCTGTCTGAATTCTTCGCAGCCATGATGCCTACCCTGTTTTTTACGATGCTTGGGGATAGTTCTGACTATTCTGAGTGGAAAAATAAGCGCCGTGCCACTGGCCTCATATACTCAGCAGGAACTTTCGTGCAAAAAACGGGGGGTGGATTTGCCGGAGCCTTAGTGCTTGTTGTACTTGCAAGTTATGGCTATGACGGAATGGACGAAACCACCATTGCACACTCACTCGATGGCATGATACTACTAATGAGTTGGCTACCAGCTGCGTTTGCTCTAATAGCCGCAGCACTGATGGCCTTTTATCCATTAACATCTGAAATGACAGAAAAAATAACAGAAGACTTGGCAATTAGGCGCGCAAGTCTGTAAATTAAACAGTTAAGGTTTATATCAAACAGTAATTATGGCAACTATTTATCAGGTATCAGAGCTCGCTGGCGTTTCTTTATCAACCGTATCTCGGGTGTTAAATGAAAATGATTACGTCAGCAAAAAAACCAAACAAAAAGTCCTCGATGCGATGGAGCAGCTAGGTTACAAACCAAATTCGATAGCGCGCTCTCTTGCTTCAAATTGCACCAATAGTGTGGGGATTTTAGTCTCTGAGCTAGACGGTGCATTTTTTGGTGAAATGATGTCTGCTATTGAAGCCCAATTAAGGGCAGCTGGTAAACATGTCATTATTACGCCAGGACACAGTGAAGAAGACAAAGAAAAAAGTGGCTTAGAATTTTTAATTTCTCGTAACTGTGATGCGATCATCGCCCACGTTGAAGCCGTAAGTGATGAATATTTAGTAAAACTAAATAAAGGTAAAACCCCAATCTATCTAATCAGTCGCTATGTAGACCAAATGAAAGAAAACTGCATTAGCCTTGATAACGTAATGGGTGGCTATTTAGCGACTAAGCACTTACTTGAGCAAGGCCATAAACAGATTAATTACATAGCAGGCCCTTTATTCAAGCCAGATGCTTATAACCGACTTGAAGGCCACAAAAAAGCGCTAAAAGAATATGGTATTGCATTCGACGAGCAGTCTCTTTTCGTGGGTGACTTTAAAGAAACTGGCGGATACAAAGGCTTACAGCATTTCTTCAACATAAATAAAGAATTTACAGCTGTTGTATGTGCAAATGATGAAATGGCCTCGGGCGTAATGAAATGTGCAAGAGAGCACAAGCTTGATCTTCCCAAAGATCTGGCAATCATCGGCTTTGATAATGTTCATTTCACAAATTATTTATATCCAACTTTGACGACCGTTGATAACCCAGTCGAAAAAATGGGTATTATGGCCGCGAACTTAGTGTTAAAACAGGTGTATAAACAAAAACGCGCTAATATAGAGCATATATTTACGCCAAACTTGTTGATCCGCGATTCAACAACACGTTTAACCAGATCTTAATAAAAAGCGAGTACGATATCGCTTGTTAAAAAGTAACGAACAAAATTGCTATAGAAATGGAGAAGCAGGTGTTTATCGGTGAAGTAGCCAAAAAAACCAATTTATCCGTTAAAACAATTCGCTTTTACGAAGAAAAAGGCCTCATAACAACCCCTCAACGTCAAGGAAAGTACCGTGTTTATACAAATGAACACATAGAGGTATTAAAGCTAATCTCAGAAGCAAAATTACTGGGGGTTACACTCGCTGAGTTGAAGGGCTTTATAAAGTATGAAAACGGGCAAGCAAACTGGGCCGAGATTAGAGAATTTTTGTTGCATCTTAAGAGTCGTTTGCAAACACAAATTGAGCAGACAAAACAAAAAATCGCCCATATTGATTCATGTGTTGGCCTTATTAACAGCAAATAGTTAGTTGACTCTCCCCTTAACTGGAGAGTTTATAATCGCTGTAGGTTATTGATTTAATCAAGCTAGATAGCATACACAGTGTGCTTTCAATAAAGTCGTTTTTATATTTTCAAAAATTGGGCCTTTAATAACTTCGATTTCATACCAGTTCGCTCTATTAGGTAGCAATTTAGACAAATTAAATCTCGTTGATAACGGGGCAAAGATTACTGATTTAGTTGTTCTAAATAAGAAATCATTAATGCAGGTAGCGACAGGCTTAATCCCTGAAAATAATTAAGCGTTTTTACGAATTAATTAAGGAAGATCATGGAAAAGTTAGCAACCGACATTTGGATTTTTGATGGTGAAGCAGTAACGTTCTTTTTTTTACCTTTTACAACCCGCATGACTGTTATTAAACTCGCGAATGGCGATCTATGGGTGCACAGTCCTATCCACCTAAGCGATACCTTAAAGAGTCAAATAGACCAGTTAGGCCCGGTTAAATACCTTATAGCTCCTAATCACTTACATCACTTGTTTTTACCACAATGGATTGCAGCATATCCCGATGCTAAAACTTATGGCACTAGTGAGGTCATAAAAAAGCGCAATGATATCTCTTTTGATGCATCCCTTAATGACGACTTGGACTGGCAGTGGCAGGCAGATATTTCCCAAGAGTTATTTACAGGCTCACCCTTTATGGAAGAGTGTGTGTTTTTCCATAACAACTCAAAAACATTGATTGTGACTGATCTGATTGAGAACTTTTCTGGTGACAACTTTAAGGCTTGGCAAAAATGGCTCGCAAAAGGTGCGGGGATCTTAGCTCCTAACGGAAAAACACCGATAGATTGGCGCCTAAGCTTTATGTTTAAAAAGCCTCAAGCTAGACAGCATTTTGAAAAAATATTGGCTTGGGAGCCGGAAGTTATCGTTATGGCTCATGGAGAATTAATAAAACACCACACCATGGGGTTTTTACGTGAGTCGTTTAGTTGGCTTAATAAAACCTAACTATATTGCACCTGTTGACCACTTTATATAAGCGTCTACATCAGTTTAGTAACTGCACTTACGGGAATTTCATCGGAACGTTGACTGAACAAAATTTCAAAATTTTTTCAGATAGCGATTGACTCTCCCGTTAAGGGGAGGCATTAGAGTAGCAATTATTTCCTAACACAAAGGTCTTGATTGTGAAAAACATACTCATTTTAAACGGAAACCCAAAACCCAATAGCTTTGCTGACTCTTTAGTGGATGCATATGAATGCACTGCTAAAGAAACGGCAAATATACGTACTTTTAGACTGACTGAAATGGACTTTAACCCAGATCTCAGCTTTGGTTATGATCAGGTACAGCCGTTAGAATCATGCTTAGAAGCATTTACAAATGCACTCCTTTGGGCCGATCATCTCGTGCTTATTTCGCCAGTTTGGTGGGGTAGTCTACCCGCTAAATTAAAAGGGCTGTTTGATCGCGTTTTATTGCCTGGGGTTACCTTTACGTTTGAACAAAATAGTTTACTTCCAACACCACTTTTAACCGGCAAAACAGCAAGACTTATCCTAACCATGGACACCCCAAAGGAGCTAATAAATCAATTAGCACAGCCTATTTTAGAGCAGTTGGGTCGACACACGCTTGAGTTTTGCGGTTTTGCACCACCAAAGGTTAACTTATTTGGTTCAGTTATCTTATCAAGCGACAGGCAAAGATCGGACTGGCAGACTACTGTGAGAGAACTGGGTTCTCAATGTGACTAAAGGCTTATGTTTGTTGTGTAAAATATAATATATTATTATTTCTATTAGGCATTGCTGCAATGATTGAGCAGTGCCTAATCAGAAGTTAGTTGGATAGGACGCATATGGATTATATTAAAGTAAATAGAGATACATGGAATAAAAGAACTGATCTTCATACCCAGTCTAGTTTTTACAATATACCAATGTTTAAAAATGGGAGAAACTCACTCAACCCCATCGAGCTCGCCCTACTCCCAGATGTGAAAGATAAATCGCTATTGCACTTACAGTGTCATTTTGGTCAAGACACGCTCTCTTGGGCAAGGCTTGGCGCGTGTGTAACGGGTGTTGATTTGTCGCCTACTGCAATTGAGTATGCCAATGAGCTCAAACAAAACTTAAATTTAGAAGCCACTTTTATCGAAAGTAATGTTTACGATTTTGACGCTATCAACCAGCAACTTTTTGATATTGTTTACACTTCTTATGGTGTTCTAAGTTGGTTACCAGATTTAAATCGATGGGCTAAAGTAATTGCTAACTCTTTACAAGCTGGCGGCACTTTATGTCTGGTTGAATTTCACTCATTTAATGAGTTATTAAATGGCTACTCTTATTTTCATGACTCTGAACCTACCATTGAAGAAGAAGGAACATACACCGAAAATTGTGATGGTACAAAGTCAAAAACAGTAACCTGGAGTCACTCAATTAGTGACATTATAAACTCACTCATTCAGGCTGGTTTGACGATAGAGTCATTCGACGAATACCCATATAGCCCTTATGACTGCTTTGAAGGCTTAGAGTATATTCATGATAAAGGCTACCAATTACTTCACAAAGGACATCAAGTTCCTTTAGTGTTTTCGATTAAAGCAAGAAAAGGATGTTAATTTGACCCATTTAATTTTTGAATATGGCAATTCACTTAATTAAGCAAACTACTCTGAGGCAATAAAACCTCGCTAATAACACGGCAATAATTTCGTTATTTAGTGGTTCTAAATAAGAAACTTTAACGCAGCTAGCGACACGTTTTATCCCTTAAAATAATTAAGAATTACAGATTGGTATTATTATTTTTTGAGGAATTTATGGATATTAATTTAATCAGTATATTTGTTTCGGTTGCAGCTGCACACTTTCTTGCATTGTTAAGTCCTGGGCCCGATTTTGTTTTGGTTGTTAAAAGTGCATTAAAAGGCAATCAAAAGAATGCGATTGGTGTAGCACTTGGGATTGCAACAGCTAATGCAGTGTATATTACCTTATGCTTAATTGGAGTTGGTGCCATATTATCCACCTCAATTGGTTTGATGGTAACGCTCAAAGTTATTGGTGGCTTATTTTTGATGTATATAGCCTATCACGCCTTAAAAGCCCCTAAAAATGCCTATGCTAATTTCTCCACAAATAGCAAGGCATCCACTGAATTTTCATTATCATGCTTTTGCAAAGAGTTTGTAACTGGGTTTCTCTCAGGTATTTTAAACCCTAAAAACTTATTATTTTATTTAAGCTTGTTTACTGTTGCACTAACACCTGAGGTCAGCATTAGCTTTAAAGTGCTTTTAGGAGTATGGATGACATTAGTCGTCTTTTTTTGGGATGTGGCAATTATTTATATGTTGTCAAAAACGACTATCAGACAAAAATTCACTAGAGCCGCATTTTATATTGATAAAGTAACAGGTGTCGTTCTCGGTGCGATAGGATTTAACATTCTAAAATCAGTTTGGTCAAAACAGCCATAAATACTACTGCATACTAAGGTGCTGTTTATAACGCGGTGTTGTAAAACAGCACCGATTTATTTAAATCAGCTTTTTTAATTGCTTACTGTAGGTTCGACTTACTTTTAAGGTTTTACCTGTAGTTAAGGTTGCCATGTACTCTGAGTTGCGCAATGGCTCAAGCTGTCTTACATAGGCTAAGTTAACAATTGTCGACTTATGGATCCGCAAGAATGCCTCAGGCAGCATATTACTTTCGAGTTCCTTTAATCTTGCTCGCATAACATGGGTATCGGTCGCGGTGTGCACACACATATAATCGCCAGCCGCATCAATCCAAAGAATATCGGTGAATGAAATTATTTGAATCGGGTTTTTAGCATCCCGGATAACCAAGTGATCACTGTCAAAATTATAATCAGACTGATTAACAGAGTGTTTGTTTTGCTCAGACTTGCTACTCACTTCTTGTTGTAGCGCTATCAACTCACTTTTTTGAAATAGCTTTACTTTACTTATAACTCTTTCAATAGCTTCAGCAAGTCTATCTAGTTTTACCGGTTTTAATAAATAATCGATGGCTCTAACTTCAAAAGCTTGGACCGCATGTTGATGAAATGCTGTGACAAAGATGACCGCAGGACATGCTTCTGGTTGAAAATGCTTTATCAATTCAAAACCTGATTTAGAGGGCATTTCGATGTCTAAGAAAATTAAATCTATTTCTTTGTTATTTATCAGCTCAATTGCATCGTCAACACTGCATGCACTACCAACAATATTAATTTCAGGAAAATGTTCGAGTCGAATACGTAAACCTTCGACGGCGCTGTATTCATCATCAACCAGTATCGTGTTTAGTTTTATCATTTATTATGACCACTCATAGGTAATGTTATACATACCCAAGCGCCACCTTCGCTTAAGTTACCCTTTTCTATACGGTGTGACTTTCCGTACATTAGCTTTAAACGCTGCTCACAATTGGCTAATCCGATACCTCTTTTGTTGGTACTTTCCTCACCAAATCCCTTGCCAGTATCAGACACTTTTATATTTAAATAACTCTTCGTTTTTTCTATTGAAATGGTGATACACATTTTCTGGTTTGAACACATGCCATGCTTTAAAGCATTTTCGACAAAGGGTTGAATCAACATAGAGGGGATCAACAACTCGTTGCAACCATCGGCAACAGAAATATCAACAACAAGTTTATCAGTAAATCGACACTTTTCTATATCCAAATAATTTCTAAGAATGCCGATTTCTTCTTTTATTGTTACCTTCTCAAGTGGATCTGTATATAAGCTGTGGCGCAATAGATCACACAGTTTTTCGAGCATTTTGACAGCTTCTAAACTTTCTTTCTTCAAAATCAATGTACAAATCGCATTTATACTATTGAACATAAAGTGGGGATTAAGCTGATAACGCAGCATTTTTAATTGTGACTCTTTTGCTAGGTGTGTGGCTTCAGCTGCTTTTTGCGTTTGCTCTAAGTTATCTAAATAAATCTTGATCCCATAATAAAACGCGGCCCATGTTGAAAGCACTGTTAATGACGCTGACGTCCATGTACCAAAGTCAAACCACGTCATTGGTTGCCAAAAGTTTCCATAAAACCACTGCAGCGTAATCCACTTTATTTGTGTCCAAATTAACGTCGCAGTTATAACAACGACAACATGAAGCGCAATCTTCAGTTTTAGCTCAATAAAATTGATATAGGAGAATACTTTTCGCAGGAACAGGGTAATTAAAAAGCCGCAGATTGTATCAATAATCAGATGCGGGATATGGATAGTCCAAGGCTCATCGCTTGGTACTTTAATCATTAATTCGGTTAGCATTGCGTAAACAACCCAACCACATATCTGAAACAGCCAAAATAAGTGGCTGCGCGGGTTACTAGTATTCAAATTATTCAATCCATAAGGTAAAGCTGATGGGCATTACTTGCTCATCAGCTTTACTAAGATTTAGTCAGAGCATGAGAGTAAATAAGCATCTGCATTTGGTTTACTAGTCAGTGCTAAATCCGCAACAGCTAAGCTGGCAGCATTTGCTGAAACGTTTAACACCTCTGTCACCTTAGTCATATTATTTAACGCAGATGGACAATTTAACGATATCGCTAACGTATGCCATTTCTTATCATTCATCAAGGCTTCTATTGATTCAAACTTAATGTTACGCATGCAATGGTTATTGTTACACATTAATTGTATTTGAGTCGCTTTACTTGGCGCTGTGTTAACTCTCATTTTAAGTTCAAGAATAGCTGACTTACTTGCATCACTGAGCACTTCAGGCTGCTGATAGCTTAAGCTCAAAGTAGCTTTCTTTGCGCCTGCTCGCCAAATGAATTGTCTTGCATCTTCCTGATAAGACAAGTTAACTGATTGCATTAACAAACTAGCACCATCACCGCTGGTTGCAGATGAACCTGTTGTTTCGATAGCAGCGGTATTTGCGTCTTTTAAGCGCCAAACTAAGCTCTCTGCTAAGCCTCTAACAAACAGTGGCTTTGCGTCTTCATTAGCTTGCTTTTTAGGTGATGTTTTTTCACTCAGTAAAGGCACATTAACCGTGTCTTGGTAGGTTAATCCGTAGTCGTAAGCAAACAATGGATCATAGTTTTCATCACCTAAGTTTAATGTGTATTGCGTGTCATACTTTGGCCATGAAAAGCTTAACTTACCTGAAAAATCATGTTGAATGTTGCCCTTCTTATCGGTCAATAAAACATCTGCTACGCCCTCGCCTTCTGAGCCAGGTAACCATGCAGCAACAAATGCATCAGATGCATTGAGTTCTTTATTTATCCAAAGTGGTCTACCGCTCAAAAATACAGTAACAACCGCAATGCCGTCTGCTTTTAACTTTTTCAATATTGCTAGATCTGCTTTTGTTTTGTGCTGATATTCAAGATATTCGATATCACCAAACCACTCTGCATAAGGTTCTTCGCCAATAACAACAATTGCTACATCAGGTTTGACCGAGTAGTTTCCGGCTTCGTTTAGTTCAATTTGCCCACCGGCATTTTCAACTTGCTTCTTTAAGCCAGCAAAAATTGACGTCGCATTTGGAAAGTCGTCATTGGTGTTGTCTGTGCCTTGCCATGAAACACTCCATCCACCTGCTTGCTTTGCAATACTATCGGCACCATCACCAGCAACCAGTATCTTGCTTGTTGCTTTAATTGGCAGTATTTGGTCATTATTTTTCAATAGTACTAATGACTTACGAACAGCTTCTCTAGCAAGCTCACGGTGCTCGGCAGCGCCTAACCATTCATGATGCTGAGATTCAGATCGGCTTGATGGTTTACCTCTTGAGAATAAGCCCCATCTGATCTTGGCTCTTAAAAAACGTCGAACAGCATCATTAATTCTTTCTTCAGAAATAGTACCCTCTTTCACTTGCGCAACCGTGTTGTGATAAAAGGCTTCGAAGTGCTCTGGAACCATAATAACATCAACACCTGCATTGATAGCTGCAGCACATTGCTCTAAATCACAACCCTCAACAAATTTGTGAGCATTCCAGTCACTGACAACAAAGCCATCAAAGCCCATTTGCTTTTTAAGTACCTCTGTTAGCAAGTATTTATCACCGTGCACACGTTGACCGTTCCAGCTATTAAAAGATGCCATAACTGACTGAACACCTTCATTTATTGCTGAAAAATAGCCAGGACTATGAATATCTCTCAAACCTTTTTCATCAATAATAGTGTTGCCACGGTCTATACCACGCTCAGTTCCACCATCACCAACAAAGTGCTTTGCTGTTGCAATACGATTTGTTCCCGTTAAGAAATCATTGTTGATGCTTCCCTGAATACCTACAACCATTTCGCCTGCGTAATCTTTAACTAAATCAGGGTTCTCAGAATAACTCTCATATGTTCTGCCCCACCGATCGTCTCTGACCACTGCGACAGTAGGCGCAAAACTCCATTCTATTCCGGTTGCAGCAACTTCTTTTGCTGTCGCTTGACCAATGCGTTTAATTAGCTCTTTATCTCTGGTTGCACCTAAACCTATGTTATGTGGAAATAACGTAGCTCCATAAACATTGCTATGTCCATGCATTGCATCTGTGCCCCAAACCGTCGGAATTGCGCTTCCATCTATCGATGCATCTACTGATGCCTGATACATCTCATCGGCATATTGAAGCCACTGTTTCATCGAGGCACGTTTATTACCATAAGGCGCGGTGTTACCTCCATTTAAGTACGATCCAAAGCCATACTTGCGCATCTGTTCGACACTTAGATAGCCTATTTCAGGTTGAACCATTTGTGCTACTTTTTGCTCAATTGTCATTCCTTCAATGAGCTCATCAATTTGCTTCTCAACAGCAGGGTCTTGTTTGAGTTTAGTGTTTACATCAGGCCAGTTTACCTGTTCGCTGTCGATGGCATGTGAAAGATGACTATAAACAAGCCCAATAAGAACCAGTGGGCTTAATAATAATGGTGAAAATTTAAATCTAGACATTTAAAACCTATAATACAACACGTTGAAAAATAAATAGTTAGTTAGGTATGTATTCAATAAAATCATAATATACCCAAGATGAAGCACCATAATATTGCCCAGGAAAGTAATTGGCTTCTTGTGAGTTATCGCCGTGCCAGTGATTAATCATAATTTTGGTGTTATCAACAGGCCAAGCGTAAGCAGGTATCTCATTATTTGCCAGCACACCATCACCATTATCTTTATAAACGGTACGAATAGTTTGCTCTTGGCCATTGGCATCATACAGATACCAACGAATAACACTGCTAGACCAATCAAAGCCTATCATGAGCAGATTTTCACGGTAATCAAGCCCAAATTGGCTTAAATCGATGTCTTGTTCCCAGCTTTGATATAAACCACCTTGCGGTTGATAGATAATATTTGTATGTACAACATTACCAAGTGAGGGCAGCAATTCAATGTCTATTTCTTGCCATGCTCGACCTGGACTATCCCACCATGAGGTATAAGTAAATATCGATGAAACCGTACCCGCAACATTCCCTGACTTTAATCGACCTTGTACCTTGCCATAACTATAAAACTGATTGCTCTGTAATTCTGAGCATTTACCTTGCGATAATGTCAGTGTTAAGCCATGTTCACTAGGGCTTTGCATATTAGGCTCAAAGGTGCACCCAAATGGCGTGCCATTGTCTCCTTGTCGTGCAGTCCAAATACTCGTGTTGTATCCCCAAGAAAAGTTATCTTTGAAGTAGTTTGCACTTAAACTAGGGGATAAAAAAGCAACACATAAAGTTGCTAAAGGTAGCCATAATTTTTTCATTTTCTTGCCTCTTAATCTGGTTAGCTCTCATATTGCTGAGCAATATGAGAGCGCTTAATCGTAAAAGGTTAAAATGAGAAACCGGCTCTAACACCATAGTATCTCGGCATGCCAAAACTACCTTTTGGTACACCTTTACTTGTGTTGTTCCAATATTGAATGGTCTCATCAGAAGCGTTGTTAATGAATAGCTCCGCATACCATTTTTGGCTTTGAGGCTCATACTTCAAAGATGCGTTATAAACGGCGAATGCATCTCGGCTATCATCAACATATTTGGTCGCTTCGTCTGAAACTGCAAAATCCATATCATCTAAATGTTTATCAAGATTCCACACCGTTGAATACGATTTATCTTTCCAACTTGCGTTAAACCAACCATGAATAAAGCCATACTCACCTAAATTGAACGTATGCGTATAACTAATATTCGCAGTGTATTTAGGTGTCATTGCTAGGTTGTTACCTTTGAGGTTTGTCGCTAACAATGTGTTTTCTGGATCTTTTGATTCTTCATAAGAGATATCAAATAGATACTCTGAATCATAATCCCACTTAGTATTCCAATCTTCCGTAATTTTAGCGTCAGTCCAAGTTACGTAACCTGTAATGCGACCATTTGGATATGGCTTCCAGTCAAATTCAAATTCAATACCTTTAATTGTTGATGCTGGAACATTCTGAGTGTAATAAGCAATCACAGGTTGATTTTGATAATCAAGAAGAGGCTCGCCATCATCACCTAAAATCGGTGTTCCGTTTTCATCTTCCACAACTGATAAGCGTTCAACATTACCGATCGAGCCAACCGATGCGTATTGCATATCTGTATAGTCTGTATAGAAAAAAGCAGCTTTTAAATTCAGTGAGTTATCAAAAAAGCTTGATTTAGCCCCTAGCTCCCACGTTAATACTTCTTCTGGATCAAACTTCGTTTCAAACCGGGTAACATCACCGGTTCTATCGTTAACTACTTCGTATACATCACCAATACCACCCGCTTTAAAGCCACTCGCTAAATATGCATACAGCATGGTTTCTGATGAAATGTCATAATCTAAGCCAACACGGAAGTCATGATGTTGCCAGCTTCCTTTGTTGTCATTTTCAAAGTAAGACGCATATATAGATGGGTCTTCGTAATAGTCGGCTGGCAGATTATTTAGGTCTGTTCTATTTAACCAACCTACAGCACACCCATCAGCATTTGAGCATCGATACGTTCTGCCGCCTTTGTCTTGCTTAGTTTCATCACTAAAACGATAGCCTAAAGTTGCATGTAACTTCTCGGTTAGTTTGTATGTTCCTTGACCAAAAATGGCAAATGCATCTGTTGAGCGATCAGGTTGATCCCAAAACGCTTTATCATCCATTGGATTATCATAATAACCCACGGTTGTGGTTTTTTCGTGGAAGTAGTTTGCCCCTACAATCCATATAAAGTCACCATATTCATCAGATTGAAGTTGTAACTCTGTTGAAAACGATTCAGCCCCAGTGCCGTTTAAAAAGTAGGTTGCACCATCCCATGGGTCAAGACCTACTTCACTGTCTTGTGCTGACTCTCTTTTCATGTCTTCATAACCCATCAACCAAACGATATTGTATTCGTCATTTAGGTTATAATTTAATGTGTTGCGAAGATAAGTGATGTCTAAATCTAATTGTCCAGGAACATTCACAACTGCTTGATAAGTGTTATCACTTGGCAAGAAATTTGAGCAATCGCCCCCCATTTCAGCTGGACGTCCTCTTAACTTATCACAGTTAACTAAATCAAGATTATTGTTGCTGTTATTTACGTACTTTTGGAAAACCGTATGGTTTGAGAAATTACCATTTAATGGCTCCCAAAGTGTACTCACACGGAATGAATATTCATCTGCATTGTTATAAAAATCACTTTTATCTGCAGGTGTTAATGCGCGCACTTTTTGTGCTTCTGGATCGGTACCAGCACCATCAATCCACCAGTTTTCTCTTTGAGTAACAGTTTGACCAACACCTTGATAAGAGTCTTCTGATATTACAGGTGCATTTAATACATCATCAGAAAGCCTGCGAGTATCGTATTGGTTAGGATCATAGTAGCCTTCTAAATAAGAATCACGCTTTAAACCTTTTGCTGCGAAACGAACTGCAAATTCCTCGTTAATTGGAATATTAACAAGGCCATCAATGTTTTTGCTGTTGTACTTACCTGCCTCAACATTCACATTGCCAAAGAAATTTTCAAATTGTGGCTTTGCAGATATAACATTAATACTACCAACCGTAGAATTTCGGCCGAATAAGGTGCCTTGAGGACCACGTAATGCTTCAACACGGTCAATATCGTACATCAATGCAAGCGCACCTTGCATTCTCGGTGAATACACCCCATCTAAGTGCACACCAACCGCTGGATCACCTAGCTCTGTTAGGTTGGTTGAGCGTACCCCGCGCATTGAAATAACGGGTGCTGATTGGTCGGTTGCTGTTGAAATATCAAGGCTAGGAACAAGGTTCGCAATATCCTTAATATTATTAACACCATTTTTTTTAAGCTCAGCTTCTGTTAACGCCGTAATTGCTACCGGTGTTTCCATCAACTTAGTTTTGCGTTTTGTTGCCGTAACAGAAATGATTTCTAAGCCACTTTGCGGCTCTTTTGATACTTTATTGTCAATATCCTGCTGATTTTCGTTTTGTGCATGTACAGGTAATGAGCAAGCTAAAGCGACAGCAACTGCTAATGCCTTTTTATTTATTGTGTGCATATTCAACCTTCAGATGTGTGTTCAAGTTTAAAAGTATTTACTTTTAATTAACAGTATCTTCAGGTTCATTTTTCATTACCAGTCAAATTCGGCAAGGCGAGTTTGAAATAATACAAAGCGAAATTAAAGTTACTCCATGCCGGAATTTACGTACTTTTTGAGCGCAGAACACAAGGAAATAAAGGGGCTTTAAACTGTTCAGATTTAGTTTAAAACCACCATCATCAATGTCTATTTAAGGTGATCGGATATTAATTTTTCTGTGTGAGAGAGCAACTCATATCCGCCTACATCACCATGCCCGGGAACAACCATCACAGCGTTTTTAAATTGTTTATTTAATTGCTTTGTTATATTTAGCCAAGAATGAATGTCGCCATGAACTAAGTTACCAACAGATGATGACTGAAGTGATCGAACCGCACAACCACCAAATAAAATTCTTTTTTCAGGTAACCATGCCATAACATTGTCCATTGCATGCCCAGCCCCTGGATAAAACAGCTCAAGTGAGCCAAATTTAACAACTGAGCCTGCTTCTTTAAGCTCTTTAATCGTATTGTTTGGCACTGCCGCTCCTTGCTCTGTCGTTAGCTGAACAGTTAATGGATGGGCAAAAACATCGATCCCCTTAGATTCAAGTACATCAACTCCTGCTGCTCGGTCGCCGTGGGCATGTGTAACAAATGCTTTGCTTACTGGCAGCTTAATTTCAGAGTGTATTGCTTCGAGAAGCTCTAAAGTGAGTAACTCTCCCCATGCTGTATCGATAAGTGTCAAACTATCTCCTTCTTTAAGAATTAAGCCATTTGAAGGAAATCGCGTACCATTTGGGTATGTATAATAAGATGTATGCAGCCACACCCCTTCATCTAACGCAGTGATAGTGACTTGATTTGGCTTGCTATCTTGCGCAGCACCATGAAAACTACATATTAAAAGAAAAAAAACAAAATAACCGAGCATCCTAAATTTCATCATCGCTCTATACATCCCTAAGTTAAGATAAAAGAATAAAAGATAACAAAAACAACCTATAGATAGGAATATAATCATTTATTATATTCTCAAGATTGGATAAATGTGAGGCTTCAATTTCATTCCGAGCAAAGCAATATTCTGGTTACTATATTTGTCCGTCGTGTGGAACAAGCTACTTGTTCACCTTCCTACGAAATTGCTAATCCATGTAAATGGAAACGTATCGTTATCGATTTCCGCATTGCGGAAGATTGCCAACCTTTACAGGCTACATAATACGGATTTTCCACCGAGTGATGCTCTTTAGCCAAAAATAACAGTATTTCTTATTGTGCTATTGTTCTGTTAATACCACCGGACAAAGCCCCAGTTCATTATACGGAACAATACTAGAAACTGTTTTTCCATAATGCGGAAATACCCAAACAGCAGCGACATCCTTCAAGAGGAATAAGCTTAAGTTGACTATGGTTCATATGGCGGACTTTAAATGAGCTTATCTGAAGCTTCAGAGAACTTACAACTCATAAAATGCATATGAAGGATGAGTTAAACATATAGCGAACAATTTAACCGCTTTGCGGAAAGTGATTGTTATCTTTTACTGGCTAACACTATCCACTATACGGATTGTGAGCACTTTACTTTAAAAGAGGGTTATTCAAGTTCTAGTTTTTAGGTATGACCCTTCACATTCTATAAAATCTAAAATTGCTAATCATGATACCAACGCAGCCCATAGCCACATGCTCAAAAATTTTGAGTAACCCCTCAGTTAGCTAAGGCTGGGTTTTTCTAAGTAAACAAATCAACACACAAAAGGGACTTAGAGTAGATTGATGATGTAAGCATCAAAGCTCTCAACTTTTAGATTTCAAGTAATATAAGTTCGTTTGCTACATATATGATGCAAAATTTCAATTTATTGCAGTAACCGTAAATGATATTTCTTTCCTGAACTATCTTCATTAGAACCGTTTAAAACAAGGTGACTTAAAGTTCACAGTTATTCTGTTGCATAAATTATGATGCAACCATTCAGCATTTACAGTCGGTTTGACTACATGTTAAACCTGCGCAATAGCTCTCCAATTCATAAATACGGGTTTTCTGCGTAGTTATGATGCAGAAAACAATTAATTTAACCAATGCCATTCAATGACAAGTTTTTGCGTATATATGATGCAAAAAACAATCTCCCTTCACAGTGTTCCTTGGCAGTTTCGCAACGCAGAAAACTTTTATTTGCGTCTAAATAGAGCTAGCCTTTTTATTGCTCTAGATTTATTTCCCAGATACACCCTTGAGGTTTAATTCACTTCAACTTCCTGTTCTCCACACTTAAAAACGTGCTTTGGCTAATTTTTTTGAATATACGTTTGAAAATTCGGCTTTAGCTATCTTTTCGCAAAGCATAATTAAGTCTCAATTAAAGTTCGGGGTTAAAGATGCTGCCTATAGAAATAGAAGTGCTGAAATTAGTTTTAGAGGCTATCGAGGATGCTGAAAAACCAATTGTAGAAAGTGCGCAAGATATTTGTGATCAACACAAAAAAAGGAGAGTTCTTTTAGATCAAATTCATGGTGAGTCGGGCGATTTTAAAAAATCGACATTACAAGTAAAAGTTAGGCAGCGAAAAAACTCTGAAAAATTTTACATCACTTGGGTTTCTCATGAGTACTCACCTATCAAGAAAATTAATAGGCATTGGGGGAAAGAAATTCCACCAACAAAAAAAGGATATACCGAAAAACAACTGAGTAAAAATTGCGAGGATGGCCACGCAAAAATTAATTGGGAAACTGAAATGCAACTTGCTCCATTAAGGGAGTCACTTGAAGTTTTGCATTCATCCAGAGTTAGCTTGAAAAAGCAGATCTGCAAACTTTCTAAAACACTATTTACCGCTCCAGCAGAGGAAGAAAATCATGATCAATAATGACCAACTAATCCATAAAACATTTGTTACTAATATCCAGTTCAAATCACACACCATCCATAACTTTTGGAAAAACGAAGGTGACCGGACATTAAATATTTATGAACGTATTGGTTCATTATTAATGTTAACCACTACAGAAAATGAGCTCTATTCGAAAGTAAGCGCTTGGGAGTCAGAGCTTGCTGATTGGTTTAACCAAGAAATCGAAAGTATACAAAAACAAAAAGAAGCATTTATGGAAAATGCCGGTTTAGAAGAATCACCAGAAGTTATGACACCAAGCTCTTATGAATCAAGCGTACCAGTTTGCTATCCAGTCACTTGGAAGTTACTAAATTTAATTCAAACTTTAGATAATGAAATCGCAGAATTAGAAAATCTTTGGTTAACCGGTTTTGTTACAGATTTAGGTCGTCATGAAAACAGCAATAGAGCGATTGGTCTATTACGAAAATTAGCAGCAAAAATTAGCAACGCTACATCACCTGGTAAAGACAGAAGTGGGGGTCGATTTAAATCCACCCAACTAATTTCGTTAATTCGAGGTGGCCTAGAGTTATATGTAGATGACAGCCTTATTTTAAAACAAAATGAAGAAATTAAAGCCAAAGCTTCAATTAAAAACACAGAAAAAAAGACTGACTCAAAATCCACTTCATTGGATAGCCCTTCTGCAGACTCTAAGAACGAAACCGAACAGCCAAGCAACTCAAAAGTTAACGCAGCTTAAAATGACTAGGCGGGAAACCGCCTAATTTTTCCAGAGAGAAATATGAAGCTTTTACTTATTCCTTTTACTATTTTAATTAAGCTTTTTTTTAAAGTTCAGAAAAAGTATCTAATCGTTCAAAGTGAAAATGCCGCTCGCTTGATGAGAGATGACGCAAAGAAGTGCAATGTAGATCTTGATAGATCGAATAGCCCAGAGTTAGTTAATCAGATCATTGATGATAATAAATATTTAATTGCTCAAACTCGCTACTGTTTTGGAAATTGCCATGATTGGGAAAAAGAGAACCTAACCTTTCAGGGTCTATTTATAGATACGATTAAAAACTACGCTAGATATTGTGGCAACCTTCCTGCTTCTGAGGGTTATCACCATGCTAAAGAGTTCGGCTTAATTGAACATAGTTTACAAGTAGCTGATTTGGCATTAAGGCAAGCAAAGTCTCAATTCCTCCCTCAAGAATTCCCTCTAGACATCGAGAGACAAAGAACAAAAAGATATCAGTACGCCGCATGGCTTTGCGGCTTAGTGCACGATGCAGGGAAGATGCAAACTGATATGGATATTTACGATAAAAGCAATCCAAATAACATCTGGATTCCAATTATAGAAGACCTTGTTAGCTGGAAAGAAAAAAACAAAATAACAAAAGTTGGCATTAGATGGAGAAAAGACAGAATCCATAAGGGGCATGAAGTTTCTCCGCAACCCATATTTCAACAAATCCTCACACCTGATGCAAAGAGGTACATAGGCACATGCCCTGGCAACTTACTTGAAGACATAAGCACCACCCTTGCAAACTATCAAGGTATAGATGGCTACTTACAAAGAGCGGTTCGCTCAGCTGACTATGTTTCAACTGCCAAAGACATTCAAACAACTTGGGACAACGACCTTGGCGCAAGGAAGTCAGCGTTACACGAGAAAATCCTCAAGCTAATGCAAGATAAAGCCAAAGTATGGCTAACAGAAGGTAAAGCTATTGCTATTGATAACGAGATATACCTTCGGTGGCCTGAATGCTTCAATGAGTTAGCAAAGGAAATGCATCAATCAGATCCAACTGTTCCTAACAATCCAAGTCTTTTGCGTGAAAAAATGATGGATAGGGGCATTCTTCGTAAGCAAGAAAAAACTGATTACGCGCTCTTTTTTGAAACTGTTACTAACCTGTCTGAGGGTATTGATTTACTCATCAGTAAAAATCTTAAGGGCGGTATTGGCGTTATTCGTCTGGAGTGGCCTTTATTTTTGCTTAAAGGTGAAGTTATTCCACCAAACCGTTACGGCCTATTAAAACTCGACATGGGGCTAAACGCAGTCATCTACTCAAGTGAGGGTTACCGATACATAAGCGAAGAAAATGTTATTGCTCATGAGGCTGCGGCTCACTTAAAAGCTAATAGTGATTCTCTAGAAATGAAAGTTGAGCATTCGGCAACAAAGAGTCCGCAAAAAAACGGCAAGCCTAATACCAGTAAAGCCAAAGGAGAAGCTACTGCGGAAGAGCCCATTAAGCCTAACAATCCATCTGAAAAGGCAAAAGCAGCTCAAAAGGATAGCCCGAACAAAGATAAACCTAAAAAGGAAAAACCAAAGAACACTAATGGTGAGCTATTTGCTCCAACCAACCAACAAAGCGCAAAGGTACCGGAAAAGCAAAATAACGAAACAACACTTAAAAAAGCAGCCCCAAAACCAAAGAGTGGTATTAAGGTGACTTCAACGACCAAAGCCATTGAGTTCATAAAGACCTTAGAGCCGATTTTAATCGATGGTCAAAACTACTACCTTGTTGATGATAAATGGAAAGACAATCTTGACGACAATCTAGAAAACGAACTTGAAAAAGCGGGGCTTATCGAAAGAAAGCCACCAGCATTAATTCGTTACTTCATCATCAATAAGCGTAAATACGTTAAAGCGAGGTCGCTTGAACCAAGTCAAAACCAAAAAGCTGAAAAAAAGCCGAAATCAAATGAAAATCAGGATAGTTCAGATGTAACCGCGGCTGATAATACACCTCAGAAAGCAAAGTTAGATATTGAATCTCTGCTTGCTATTGGCTTAACCCCTAAGACTGCTGAATTATTATTTGGAAACATTATTCACGAAAAAGTTGAGTTAAGAGACGGCTTTTTAATTGCACCTATAAGAGATAAGAAAACTCTTGTTAATGCCGTCACAAACAGCAAAGCCAGCGAAACAAATATCTTGTCGAGTTCAATCGTACAAGATAAGAATGACATACATATTAAGGTGAAACATGACGCAGGAACGTAGTAACCCATTATTCCACGAAAATTTATACCGACCTGTATATGAATTAAATAAGGCTTACGCCTCTTTAGCCGCTGGTGTTGTAACCTTTACTTCAAGCGTTATTGAGAGTGAAGGCCATATCGGTATGGTGGGTTTTGGAATCACTACAATACTCACCGCTCAATGTGGACACTACACTCTAAAGGCAATTCCACTAGTCAAACGCCAGTGCAAAATCTTCTTCAACAAGATTGAATTCGAGGATATAAAAGCAATACGTCAAGAGCACATGGCTAAAGAGAATATCCTAAATCCAAACAATAAAAAGAAGGGAAATAACAAGATATTCATTGGAAATGGATTTGAATGGGGTGTGGAGCATGCAAATCGCTCATATCAAATACAAGGATTATACTCTGACAAACAAGAAGTGAAGCTTCCACTATTTCTTAAACCATTCGTTAAAAAATGGCGTAAAGAAACGTTAAAGCTTGGCGGTAAGCCATGGATTGGTGGTGTCGGGGATGCCGAAAGACAATACGTAGATGCTGAAACGTTCTTTGGCCACTCTATGATTATGGGCAATGTTGGTACCGGTAAAACAACAATGTTCATTTTGCTTAGCCTCGCGATGATCCACAAAGGCTATACCGTCATTGTATTAGACCCAAAAAACGACTCATCGTGGCGAAAAGCCCTACAAGCGGAAATGGAACATTTTGGTAAGGGCGAGCACTTCCACTACTTTCACCCTTCTAAACCATCTACATCTTGCACAATAGATCCGATTAAAAACTGGAATAGACCGACTGAGATAGCTGAACGTATCGCATCCATTATGGTTGAGTCGGGTAAAGAAGATAGCTTCATTCGATTCAACTGGAACGTCATAAACTCAACAGTTAACGCGATGCTTTATGCGGGCATACAACCACAAATCAAATCGATTGCTCTTTATGTGACAACAGGCAAAACCGCCTTAACTCAAAAGTGCCTTGAAAGACACTACGCTAAATGCTTAGGGGAAGATTGGGAGACTCAACTTAGCGCCAAAATGAGCTCTTTCGGGAAAACTCGTTTAGAGCAAATGCTAAATTACTATCAACAAGTTATATCTCAACAACATCAGTCACCAGAAGTGGATGGCATAATTCAGTTGCTTATGCACAACGCCGAGCATATGCAAAAGATGACAGCTAATTTACTTCCTATTTTTAGCGTCCTTACATCTACACCTATGGATGAGCTTATATCACCAGAAGAAGCGATAGCTGAAAGCTTAGATGCGCGTGATGAGGATACTAGATACGATACAGCTGAAAGTGAAAGTATAGATTACACATCAAATCACATTGAAGGTGTATCAAAGAAATCAGGGAAAATAAGAGAGAAAGACAGTCGTTATGTAGACACTTCAGACATCGTTGAAAATGGAGGACTACTTTACATGGCGCTTGATTCTCTCAGCGACACAAAGACAGCTGGTTATTTGAGCAAACTTGTTTTAGCTGACATTGCTGCTGTAGCAGGTTCACGATACAACTTCTCAGAAGGGAGAGGCCGTCGAGTAGCGGTGTTTGTGGATGAAGTACATGCAGCGATTGCTGGGAATGATGCTCTTTTGAATTTATTAGCCCAAGGTCGTGCAGCATTTATGCAAATGTTTATTGCAACCCAAACTAAAGCTGATATTGAAGCTAAAACAGACCCAGCTACTGCAAACCGTGTATTAGGTCTGTGCAACAACTTCTTCTCTATGAGAGCAAACGACACATCAACTCAAGAATATGCTTCCAGCCAATTTGGTGAAGTACCAATAACCAGCCAACAAATCACTTTAGGTCAAAGTTCAGGGAACACAAATGACATGACTGACTTTGGTTCTTCATACGCTGAGAGGCTTACACAACAAAACGACAAAGCATTTAACGAAAGCCTACTTGGTTCGCTACCTATTTTACAATATGTAGCACGACTTGCTGACGGCAGAACAATCAAAGCTAAAGTACCGGTAATACAACGATGAGCAGAGAAAAAGTATATAAAATCCAAAGTAGATGCTACAAAAAAAGCAATGTGAATGATTCACTTTCAGAAGATAACAAGCACATATACTCAGTCATCTACAAGAAAGCACCTGCTGTGGAAGAAACACTTCGATATTTGTTAGATTTTATTGGGGATGAATTGAAGCATCCACAACAAGATGTCGATCTATTTAATCACATCATTAACAAAGCTGGTCAGCACTCTCTTTTACATAATTCACATCTGAGCCGAGCAGAGTTTTTTAAGGCCTTTCTCTTCACGGTTACAAGTGAACTTACAGCCGTACTTGATGTTATGGTCTACACAGGGGGTTCAGGCTCGTGTATTGCTGTATGGGACCCACTCTTAGAGACAATCGGCCAATTCCTCATCACGCACAAGAACTCAGCAATACGCGCTAAACCAAACTTGATTGAAAAAGAGTTAAATCAAGAATCATTATTGATGATACAGCACTTTCTAATGAGCAAGATTGTGAAGCGTTCACACCTGTTCTATTTCGGCATTCCTAATTTCGATGAAAGTAAAACCCTTACATTTAAGGAGGCGTTTTCTTCATGATTTATGAGAATGACAGCGAAGACCTGTATAAGGATAAGTCTGGAGAGCAAAATAGAAAAAAAGAATACTCAAAGTTATTCACCTTTATTCTATTTGCGTTGGCAGCACAGGTTCTTGCTTTAAACCCCACCAGCTTTAACAGAATGCTAGAAAATGAAGTTAAAGCGAGCTACAAGGCCATCGGTGAAAAAAATTGGCTTAACCTTACAGATGCATCGTATAGGCACTACAACACAATCATTGTGAGATCAGGATTTAAGCAGTATTTCTTGGACAAGGTAAATCGAGATACAGACGATAAAAACCCTTTAGCCAGGCTAACAGCAAAGCTTTTGCCTTTAGTGAAAAGAGTCACAAACAACATACAAACGCTTACATACCAAATCTTACACAGAGCAAACCTTTTAATGATTTGGCTTTATATTTTAGTGCCTTTCGCACTTGCTCAACTAGTTATTGGTGTTTATAGCTGGAGAATTAGAGCTTATACATTCGGTAACAAAACAAAGACTCGTATGTTAGTTATTAAGAAACTAACCAAAGGTATTTTAGTAGGTGTCATAATCTATTTCGCCCTACCCAACTCTTACCCTACAGCTGGGGCATACATACCTTTTATTGCTTTATTATTTGCATCATTCCTAACATCTAGATACATAGCAACACTGCAAAAGCATATTTAGAAATCTAGGGTAATAAGCTCTGAAGAATTAAGTATGTTGGTGTGCTAGAGCAATCAGTAACTCTTGAACACAAGCTTACGCTGGTTGCTATAACTAAGCAGAACTGCAAAGTAGAGTCACCATTTTTATGCACTCTTAGTGTCTACTACCTCAATTAGGTTAATCGGATTACATAGCACACTAATTCATCCTATTGCTTTTAAATATATAGAAACGTCCATGTTCTCTATAAAATTGCTCTGAGACATCAATAAGCATTTTAGGCAGATGTAAGATTAGTTCATCAATTTCTATGTTTCCTGCTTGGTCAGCTGAACAGTCCATCTGTTCTTTAAATTTCAATACTATCTCACAGTATAAATATTGGAACATTTTATTTAAGCTTTAAAATAAAGTTAGGTAGAACAGTACGTTCGGGATTATTCTAATAAGTTAATACGCAAATATCAGTTGATCTCTTCATTTAGTTTTCACTTGATGAAGCCCTAGTAAATATTGCTATGCTAGCAGCACCAAAAAAGGCAGCAAACGTACATTCCAACACAACCTTTGACTTCAGGTAAATATGCCTAGCTACAGCATTAGAAAAAAGCACGGCATAGCTAAGAAATACAACTGAACTTAAAAGCCCTACCAAAAAAACAACCGATATCAACTCAGATGTATTCACATTAGCTGGAACACCGACAGAGTATAGTGATGTAAAAAATAAAATGGCTTTAGGGTTACTTAAGTGAATAAATAACCCTTTAAAATAGGCGCTAGACAGTGTTACCGAGTGACTTTGTGGTAATGATAATACTGGCTTTCTAAAAGCAGAGCGTAAAGACTTCAAAGACAAATAAATCAAATAAGCGGCCCCTATGTAACGCATGATTTCAAATACCCACGTATTGGCACTTAATAGCGCAGCCAAACCAAACGCAGCGCTAAAAGACCAGATAATCGAACCTGTTAAAATACCACTCGCTAAACTCAAGCCATGTGAGCGGCCATGACTCATTGACGCACTAGCTATTGCCAACGTTGCAGGACCGGGGCTTGCTACTGCTGCGAATGCTGCCAACAAAATAAGTGGGTAATTAATCACATCCATTATAATTATCCTTAATTTAAACCTTGAGAACCGCCTATATAAACACCAAAATTAACACTATGATAATTCTGAGCTATCAAGCAATGCGGCTAATTTCTCTCTTTCTGTTCCATCTAATGCGCTAAGCGGCAACGGTAAGCAAGGGGCTTTAACTAAATTTTGAATCTCAGCCGCAGCAGCTACCACACGAAGGCTTCCACCATTACGTTGAAAAAATTCCCAGACAGGAGTTAATACTTCTGAGATACGAACCGCTTCCTCAATATCACCGTTTTTGACAGCTGCTGTGAGTAATTGTGCGGTTTTAGGGTATAGGCCGCCAATCACTGAATACCATACATCACAGCCCGCCTTTAATCCGTTAGCAGCGCATGCATCACCGCTCACACCTATAGAGACATGCCCCGGAATTAAATTTCGAAGGTGGTTTACACGCTCGAATGCGGCTTGAGGGTCGCTCGGTACTCCCGGGATTTTGATTGACTTAACATTAGGTAGATGGGCAATTCTTCCGTGTAACTCGTCACTGAAGTGAAAATGTGTCGTTCCGGGGTTATCATAGACGCACAGCGGAACAGATAGTTCAGTAGTGACAATCTTGTATAATTTAAATACCTCTTCCTCTGTTAATTTTTGGTACGACATTGGTGCTAATAAAACAGCACTAGCGCCTGCGTTTTGCGCATCTTCCAAATTTTTAAGCACATCTCGTGTGCTTAAAGCGCTTATTCCAACCATAACAGGAATAGAGTTCGAATGCTGTACAGCAATTTGAGCAACCCTTTTACGCTCTTCTCTTGTAAGGTAAGCATAATTCCCTGTTGAACCTAATACTCCAATTGAATCGACCTTAGCATTTACCAAGCGCTCTATAAGGCCGATAAAGGCTCCTTCATCAACTGAGTTTTTATACATTGGTGTTAATGGAAATGCAGATAATCCGTGAAACATAATTTTTACCTTATTAAATATAAATAGCTGATTAAAAATAAAGGCTTATCAACACTTTATATGTAGTGGCTTAGCAAAGGTATCGCTAATTTAAATGCAATACCGAACATAATGCACGAAACTACCGAGTCTAAGATACGCCAAGTTCTAGGTTTGCTAAAAAGAGGGATCAATTTATTAGATAAGTACACCAATCCATAAAACCATACTCCTGATGCAATCAGCGCCCCTGCAACAAACCATAATTTTTCAACACTTTCCATTTGAGCTGTCACGCCACCAAGAATAACAACAGTATCTAGATAAACATGTGGATTCAAAAACGTGATTGCTATAGCCATCAAAGATACCTTTAACCAGCTTTGAGCGACATTGGAGTTATCCAATTCAAGGTGGCTTGAACCTCTCCAAGCTGACTTTGCTGATTGGTAGCCATACCATAAAAGAAATAGTACACCACCGAGGGTCAGTACACTCTTCCAGAATGGAGCTTCATTTAACAATGCGCCTAAACCCAATACACCTGTGCTAATGAGAAAAATATCACCTAAAAAGCAAATGGTCGCGACTGACAATGCGTATTGCTTTTTTAACCCGCATTTTAATAAAAATGCATTTTGACTACCTATTGCGACAATCAACCCTCCGGAAACGACCGCGCCTGTTAATAAAGAGTGTGTCACATTAAACCTCTACGGAGCATAAACGAGCGATTGTTCTATTGATGAGTCGGGCATAATAATTTGAAAATGTTTAATCATTTCCTGCCCTGCATCTTGCAAGTGTTGAATTGGCATTTCGGGAAGGCTTTCTAAAATAAACCACATGTTACGCGTATTAGGCTCAATGCGGGTTCTGATACCTTGCCTCCAATTCCATCGACGACATGTAACGCCTACATCATCACGCCAAATAACTTCGCCAACATCAGGAGTCTCTATTGAATTTACACCATTTTTAACAGTGTCAAAGGTCTCTGTCCCATCAGCAATCGTGAGTGTTGGCGTGCCTTTAAAGCTATCTATATTTTCACCACCAACTGGCACGGCAAATCGTAGACTGATTGCATTATAAATATCTACAACAGGATCAATGCTGGGAATTATTCCATCTTTCAACGCTCGTTTTCGAAGAGCTGCCGCAGAGCAAGGAGTGCGCTTAGGTTTAGAACCAAACTTTCGATACACGTCCCCCCACGCATTTAAATGAGCTTCAGCCCAGTCAAAATCGCTTTCCTGAATGGATTTGCAAGCTTCAAAAAGTATGCCTTTTGTATATGTCGCGTTATGAATTTCACTGCCTTTAAGCGTGATACATAGCGCCTTAAAATCAGGTGCTATATTAGAAATACGACTGTCAATTGACGGTAGTAGCATAACCATTAGATAATTCCTGTAATGACTCATTTGCTACAAGATACAATTTTATGACCAAAAAAGTCAATATAATGACCGGCAGTGATTCCAACGCTCAGTACATCAATCAAGCTGTTGCAGTTAAAATTAAAGAGCACCGAAAACAGCTTAAGCTTTCACTTGACGCATTGGCAAAAAAAGCAGGAATAAGTAAAGGGATGCTTGTTGAAGTTGAGAAAGGAACGGCGAACCCAAGTATCGCTACCCTGTGTAAATTATCGGCCGCACTAGGTGTTTCTGTCGCAGATATTGTTAATGTTGCTAGTAAGCCAGCTATCAATGTCATTGCTGAAGATGATATTCCTATTTTATGGAATGGAGAACATGGTGGTTACGCTAAGCTATTAGCAGGAACAGCCGGCCCAGACATGATTGAATTATGGCGTTGGGAGATGAAACCATCTGAAAATTTTGAATCGGCAGCACACCCTCACGGTACGTTTGAGCTTTTCCACGTAGAAGCGGGTATATTAACTTTGAATATTGATGGAGAAGAAACAGAACTTTATAAAGGTCAGTCAGCTATTGTAAAGACCGATGTTCCACATTCTTATTCTAATCATGCTGATTGTGATTTAATTTTCACAATGACTGTTGCCGAGCTTCATAGATAAGTTTTTATTCTGTTTATAAGTAGCTAACTCAAACCTGACCTTATTAAGAGATGCTAAAGCACTCAAACGCGATAACGTATATTTTTAGGGATGGTAAGAAGCTATATAGCTATACGTTAGTAAAATTAATACGCTTTAAAAGAGAAAAATATGAATATTACTTTAAGTTGCTGATACATGATTTACAAACTTCAATTGGGCCAACTTTTGACTGGGCCTCATTGATTGCATCATCCACTTTTTCGAAATGCCCCAGAAGTAGTGTTCTATAGTTGTTTTTTATCAAATGGCATTTCCGTGTGTACAAAATAAAATTATTTTTGTTAGCTTCAGGTGAACTACCCAGCGACATCGCTTCGCTCTGATCACTGGGCTTCTACAGTCTAGCTTAACGGCTAGGCTGCTTCTTTTTTCTCAGATCCAAAATCCAACTTCGATAAT
>NZ_JACSOG010000033.1:0-51011 GCF_014349195.1 Pseudoalteromonas sp. BZK2
TAAAAGCGATTTATACTGCGTTATTGATTTTAACAATAGAACCACTATTATTTGCAATCAATGCCTTGCCTAAATCGCTTTTAATTCCAACTGAAACTCACATCTTGAGGTGGCTTGGGTATAAATACTCCTCATTAATTTATTTTCAATATGACTTGGATTTTCTTAACTATTTTTGCGGCATTTATGCAGTCGTGGCGCAACGCTTTGCAAAGCAAACTCAGTGCAACAGTGAGTGTTGCCGGGGTTACGCTTGCTCGCTTTATCGTTGCCAGCCCAATTGCTGCCCTGTATTTATTTGCACTTTATCAATATCAAGACGCCGCACTTCCTGACTTTAATCTGGCTTTTATTGGCTACATTGTTGGCGCCAGTATCGTCCAAATTGTTGCCACAGGTTTAATGGTAAAGCTGTTTAAAATGAATAACTTTGCAGTCGGTGCAGGGCTTGCTAAAAGTGAAGCGCTAATGGCGGCCATTTTAGGTGTCATGTTCTTTGGCTCAGCACTGTCGTTACTGGGCTGGGTTGGCGTATTTATTGGTGCAATTGCGGTACTGCTATTAAGTGGCATCGCGAATGTTAAACACTTTAATTTGGGCACCGCACTGCTTGGGCTTGCTTGCGGCACTTCTTTTGCTCTCTCTTCATCATGGATCCGTGAAGCAAGTTTAAGTTCAGGGCTGACTTTTCCGCACTCTGCAGCTTGGGTGTTAGTGCTGATAATCAGTTTACAAACACTGATGC
Organism: Pseudoalteromonas sp. BZK2; assembly: GCF_014349195.1. Taxonomy (NCBI): domain Bacteria; kingdom Pseudomonadati; phylum Pseudomonadota; class Gammaproteobacteria; order Alteromonadales; family Pseudoalteromonadaceae; genus Pseudoalteromonas; species Pseudoalteromonas sp. BZK2. Next base: position 746 of record NZ_JACSOG010000033.1, read on the forward strand.
TATGCGTGTATATTGCATTCAAAGAGCGCGATACTTTTAAGAAAATGTGGCAACACAAAGGCACCACGACCGCTGTTAGTATTTGTAGCTGTTTAGGTTCTATTGGTTGGTTTAGCGCCATGAGCTTGCAGCATGTTGCTTATGTAAAAACACTGGGGCAGATAGAAGTATTTTTTACCATTATGGTATCGATTCTTTGGTTAAAACAGCCGTTAAAACGCCAAGACACGGCGGGGCTTGTGTTAATTGCACTGGCTGCCATTCTTGTAATGCTACCCAATTAGGCTTATTCCTAGTCATTAAAAAAGCGGCTATGCCGCTTTTTTAATGACTAATCTTTAGGGTTATTACACCACTAATTATCAACAGTACTCCGGCAATGCGGCCAAAAGTGGCGGCATCCCCATAAAATAAAATACCAACCAAGAAAGTGCCAGCAGCACCAATACCTGTCCATACTGCATAGGATGTCCCCATCGGTATATCCTTTTGCGCCAACCACAACATAAAGCCACTAGCGACCATAAAGGCGACGGCTATTGCAATGCCTAACCAGCGACTGTCTGCCTGTTGAGACATCTTAAGGCCTACAGGCCAGCCAATTTCTAACAGACCTGCGACAATTAAATACAACCACGCCATTATTGATCTCGCTTTTTCAAAATTACATCATATAAATCTTCACGGCGGTCTTTTAAGTTTCTTACCGTACCTTCACTGTGAAGGATTTTCAGTTTATCCATATCTAAATCACTGAATAACAACATTTCGGTATTCGGTGTTGCTTCATTCAAGGTTGCATCATGCGGGAACGAAAAGTCAGAAGGGGTAAGCACTGCTGATTGCGAATACTGTACGTCTAAGCTTTCTACTTCAGGTAAGTTCCCAACCGAGCCTGCAATCACAACATAACATTCATTTTCGATTGCACGTGCTTGCGCACAATGGCGTACACGTAAGTAACTATTTTTTGTATCTGTCCAAAATGGCACAAACAAAATATCTAACCCTTGTTTAGCGAGAATACGCGACAATTCAGGAAACTCTACATCGTAACAAATTTGAATACCGACACGACCCGCATCGGTTTCAAATACAGCAATTTTATCACCGCCTTGGATCACCCAGTCATTTTGCTCGTGAGGGGTAATATGAATTTTACGCTGCTCATCAATTTTACCGCTACGGTGGCATAAATAGCTAACATTATAAATCTTGTCGTCTTCAGCTAGTGGCATAGAACCGGTGATAATATTGGCATTATATTCAACCGCCATGCGTGACATCGCATCACGGAAGGTTTCTGTGTATTCGGCCAAATAGCGAATCGCTTCCGTTTGATTACTTTGCTCGGTAAGACCCATTAACGGGGCATTGAAAAACTCCGGAAACAGAATAAAGTCACTTTTATAATCTGATACTGTATCAACAAAATACTCCACCTGCTTGAGCAGCTCTTCAACAGACTCAACACAGCGCATTTGCCATTGTACAGCACCGACACGGACAATTGATTTAGTCGACTCAAGTACCGTATCTGTCGGCTCAAACATAATGTTATTCCACTCTAGTAAAGTGGCATAACCAACTGACTCCTGATCTTCAGGAAGGTATTTTTTAAGTAAACGTTTAACTTGGAAATCATTAGATAGCTGAAAGCTTAAAATCGGATCATACAGCTCTTTGTGGTCAACTTTTTCGATGTACTCCATCGGAGACATCTCTGCACTGTGATTGTAATAGCGCGGAATACGTCCACCCGCTAAAATAGCGCGCAAGTTATACTGACGGCACAGCTCTTTACGCGCATCGTATAAGCGACGACCCAGTCGCATCCCTCGGTGAGTTGATGAAATCACCACATCTAAACCATAAAGTGCATCACCTTCAGGATCACTAAATACACGGTCGTGACCATCAACAATATCTTCGTAGGTATGTGGGTTAGAAAAGCGCGCGTAATCAACCTGTACACTCAAGGCGATGCCTACTAAAACACCATCGTCAACAATGCCTATTTGCCCTTCCGGAAACTGGTCTATTAGCCTAAAAATAGTATGGCTTGGCCAAGCACCTCCAAGCCCTGGGTAAGCTTGATCCATGAGGGTCTTTATTTGTGGGTACTGTTCTTTAGTTAGATTACAAATCTCTAAATGCGTTTTTTCCGCCGGCATAACTACTCCTTTTTAGGCACGAAAATATTATCAAGGCAAACGGCAAGCCGATATCAATGATGGTTTGATTAGAGTGGCATTAATTCACAGTCCTGCCAAGCTTAAAGCTTAGCAAAAACGAAGTGAACTGGTGTTTAACCCCGATTAAATTAAATGAATTAAAGAAACAGAAATCTCTTTAATTCTTCACAGCCTAAATTTTAATCTATACTAGTTTTTACACCTAGCTGTCTAAGAGGTCCGGTTGCTAAAACATCTCTTAAAACAACCTAAGCAATCAGAGTTACAAGAAATAGAGCATGTTAAGTTTCTTATTATTTTGAAGATTGCTTACTTTGCACTCGCAGTCCACGTTGTGCTAATTCCCGTTTTCGCTCACATTGGTGCAGTTACTTTGGCAATAGTAAATGTTCTAAGTGTGTGTGCATGGGCTGGGGGAATTTTTCTAATCAAACAAGGTTTAACCTCCTTAGCTCTTCGTGTGTTTTGTCTTGAAGTTGTTATTCACTCAACCATTGTTTGTGCAATGCTTGGCTTAGATGCAGGATTTCAATTTTATCTATGGACTGTGTCTTGCCTGTTAATGATCGACTATCAACTAACTCTAAAGCGAGCTTCTTTGTATAGCGTGTTAATGATCATTGCTTTTGCATTGTTGTATGTGTTTTTTTCAAATACAAACTACCCTTTTGCTTACTCTGAACTGCTCCCCCATATTAAAATAATTAATATAATTATTGCTGGCTTACCTATGATTTATGGCATGGGTTTAATTAGAGAGATTACTCTTTCACAACGACTAGAGTTAACGGAAATGGCAGCCCGGGATCCTCTTACAAAACTTTTCAATCGCCGCTTTGCTAAAAGGCTAATTATGAATGCACGCAAAAATTGCATAAATAATAACAGCCCTCTTTGCATGGCCATGGCAGACATCGATCAGTTTAAAAGAATCAATGATAATTACGGGCATGATAAAGGTGATACTATTTTAGTGAATATTTCACGACTCATCAGTGAATTCATGAGCGAGGATGATATTGCAGTTCGTTGGGGCGGAGAAGAGTTTTTACTAATACTTACTCAATCTAATGAACGCCAAGCCTTTGCAAAAATTGAAGCTTTGCGTACAAAAATAGCAGCATTGGAAGCTCACCCTGACTGTCCGGATTTAAAAGTAACTATGAGCTTTGGTTTAATTGAATGGCAACCCCTTACTCCCATAGAAAAAATGCTGCAGTATGCAGATTCAGCGCTGTATGAGAGCAAGCACTCTGGCCGTAATAAGACCACGATAGTGCATGCTCAAAGTACATTTTTTGAAAATGAAGATTAATTAATTGCCTCAATAGTAATGCTATGTGCAATCTCTTGCGGCAATAATGGCGTTAAACCATTACTGACATAATCGTTAAACCCGGCACGATAAAATTCTGACAATGGATGCCCAGATTGCCCACCCGGAATAGCCATAATCGCTTTATCTAAATGCCCTGGTTGAACAATAAAGCGCTGCGAAGCACCAAAACTACGCCCTTGTACTGAAGGCATAAAGGTATCACCAAACCCAGGCGCCGTAGGCATATTCAATAAGCTTTTAAGTACCGGTATTTGCTTGGCAAATGGGTGCTCAATCACTAACTCGTTGACCTTACCCCACTCCCAGCTGTGCGGGTTGTTACCGTACTGCTCGGTTAGTTTAGTGATAACGCGATCAAATGCAGCTAGCATTTGCTGATTCCAGTTTGCATACTCTGGGTTTAACCATGCTTCAGGCTGCGCTTCGATAAGTTGCCAAACAGCAGGCTCTAAGTCTCGTTTTACTGGTTTTAAGCTGCTGTCGAGGGCTTTTAGCTTATTCTCTAATGGACTAAATAAACCATTAATTACTTCACTGCGGTAACGCTTTACTAAGGTATAACCAATTGAATCGCTACAAGCACACGCCTGCCAATTATTTAGCTCTTTTAAATACAGCGCATATTTATCGCCTGCGTTGCTGAGCTGTTTGACCAGCAGTTTATGCCAAGCTGTTAAGAATCGAGCTTCATTATCATGTTGTAAGTCATAAAAATCTTGTTCGTTGAACTGTTGCTTTTCAAATAATCGATCGCGAATTTGTGCCGAGCGAGCCCCCATGGCATAAGCACCATTACCAAAGCGCTGGTCATCCTCTGCGGAAACAACGCGTGAGTTGCCCGTCCATAATCGGCCACTGTCTGGGTTTTTAACAAATGGACGCAGCGTTTCGTTTTCATGCCACGCTGCAGGATACGCTTGCTCAGCCACCGCTAATTGATGGGGCTCTTTACGGGCTGGAACGGCTCCCATATTCTTCCAAGCGGCGTTCCCTTGATCATCAACAACCATTAAATTTTGGACAGGAATACCCACCTCAGCCGCAAGCGCTAGTGCATCATCAACCGTACTTGCTTGCTCAAGCTTAAGTAATTCCATATCAACCGCATACTCATGGTGAGCAACCCAACTTAGTGCGTATGGTTTGCCATTAATTTCTTTTACTGGGCCATATTCACTCATGGTTAAAGCATAATTTTCAATGCTGCCGTCATTGAGTAAGATGGGTTCATCTATCTGCCACGTTTTCTCTTTACTCTCAAGGGCTATCCAATCGGCTGTATCTAAATAACCATTGGTGAACCCCCACGCTATTTTATTATTGGTACCAACTACAATTGCTGGAGCGCCAGGTAGTGACACACCGGTGATTTGCTGCATTTCACCATTAAGTGGGTAATTAAGCTGGGCACGGTACCAAATGATTGGTACTGCAAATGATAAGTGCATATCGTCTGACAACATTGCAGCACCAGTTTCAGTTAACTGCCCAGTAACTGCCCAGTTATTACTACCAAGCTCCTTGCGCTCTGCAATCTCAGTCATAGCCCATTGAGCGTCTTTGAGATTTGGAATACCGCCGTTATAAGGTGCTAATAGGCTGTTATCGAGCGCCGCTTGATAAAGGCTAGGCTGAGTAATAAAGTCGACCATCGCCTTACCGTATAGATCTTCGATTTCGATCAGTGTTTTGTCGCGTTCAAAGGTAGCCGTTTGCAAATCTAAATACATACTAAAAATGATTAGTAAGCTGTCTTCACTTTGCCAAGGTTTTGCTTCAGCGCCAGTCAGTAAATATTCAAAACTATCGAAACCTACTTGCGCATGACCCTCATTAACCCCATTCGCGTAAGCTTTTAATAGCGCTTTATCTTTTGCTGGTAACTGCGCAACAGCAATCTGACTACGTTTGCGTAACTGATGAAAACGCATTTTTTTATCAAGCCCAACAGCAGCTTTACCAAATAATTCACTAAGCTCACCTGCGGCATTACGGCGCAGTAAATCCATTTGAAAGAATCGGTCCTGACCATGCGCAAAACCAAGAGCATAGGCTACATCTAAACGGTTTTCGGCATGAATAACAGCCTGCCCTAAAGTGTCTCGTTCAATCTTCACTGATTGCGAAATAGCGTCGCTTTTACCCCGGCCATCAAGAGCCGGTAAACTTAGATTTAATACACCATAAACAAGCCCTGTTGCGAGTAACACCACAACGAACAAACCTATTAATAACCATTTGATTATCTTGAACATGCCATTTACCCTTGCGCTAAAGTAACACTGTATTAACCTGCTATATTAACCTGAGTTTTGTGAAAAAATAGTGTTGCTATCCAAATATTTAAATTTAGTTTTCTTGATTAGCTGATGATTGTTAATTGCCTCAGAAATTGTCTATAGTAGGGAAATAGTTTAGAAATCAATCTTTCTCATGCCATTAGCAACTGAAACCGATAATAAAAAACTGCAAAAACTAAAGTTAGCCTTTTGGTTTTCACTTGCGCTAGTTATTGTAATTGGCTTAATCATCGATCAATTAAACTATAGCCGAGAAAAAGATGCATTCCGTGCTCAGGAGATTGCGCGAGTTAGCGCTTACCGTGCAAAGTTAGAGGCGACTCTAATCTCTAATATTCAACTTGTTCGCGGCCTTGCCGTCGCAGTTGCTGCTGAGCCAAATTTAAATCAAAGCCGCTTTTCTCAAATTGCCACGCCATTATTCGAAACCTCTTCAGAATTAAGAAATATCGGCGCTGCACCAAACATGATCATTCAGATGACTTACCCACTAAAAGGAAATGAGAAATCAATTGGTCTCAATTTTCTAGAAAACGCCGCGCAGCGAGACGATGCAATTAAGGCGCGCGATGAAAACAAAATTGTCATGGCAGGTCCCTTAGAACTAGTACAAGGCGGTCAAGCCTTAATAGCTCGCATGCCTATTTTTACACCACCAGAACAGCACTTTTGGGGATTACTTTCTGTCGTACTCGATATTGATAAAGTTTATAACAATTCGGGGCTTCTAGCTTTAAATAAGCACTACGACATAGCGTTACAGGGTCGCAACGGGTTAGGTGCTGAGGGGGAATTTTTCTACGGAAATAGCGCTATTTTAAATGACACACCACTTAATTTTGGCATTAATTTCCCTGGCGGGAATTGGCGTATGTATGCTGTTCCGAAAGCAGGTTGGCATCCACCAAAATCAGCCATTTGGCCGTTACGTATCGCCATAATTATCGTATGTATATTATTTGCGGGTGCTTGTGTGTTCTTTTTAAAAATGCTCGAGCGCCAATACAAAAGCGAGCGAATGCTCGAAACAATGAGTAGCCTAGCAAAAGTAGGTGCGTGGTCATTTAATCTCGAGACCAAAGCTGTTTATTGGTCAGATATGACTAAACAAATCTTTAAGTTGCCACTCAATAAACAACCACAATGGCCAACCAATCTCGACTATTTTAAACCCGGTTACAGCCGTGACAAAATTCGCCACTTAATCGAAAAAGCGATAAAAGAAGGTGAAAGCTTTGAAACTCAAGTGCAAATAATTACTGTATCAGGCGAAGCTATCTGGGTTTTAGCGCATGGCGAATCTGAATATAAGAATGGCCGCTGTATCAAACTATTTGGGTCATTACAAAACATAGATGCTCGCAAACGCGTTGAGCTTGAAAACAATAAAATTGCCTTGCACAACGAAATACTTGCCTCATTAACTGTTCACGAAGCCGTCTTAACGGGTAATTTAAACTTATCTAAGCATGTAATTGTAAAAGCGATATGCCAAGCACTAGAGGTTGATCGAGCAAGCATTTGGTTATTTAGCGAAGACCGACAAACGCTTAACTCGTTTGCTAGTCATGATCAAAATCAATCGCGTTTTAGTCGGGCAGTGTCGTTACAGCAAATAGAACACCCTAACTATTTTGATGCCATTAACAATAACGCCGTTATAAATGCGAGTGATGCATATCACCACCCGTTTACCAAGGAGTTAGCTAGCAATTATTTTGATCGCGCTGATATTCGCTCCATGCTTACTGCAATCATTCCGACTGGAAGTAAAAGTATGGGGGTGGTGTGCGCAGAGAACAGCGCATCAAGACGACATTGGAGTAAAAACGAGGAAAGCTTTTTAATTGCAGTTGCGGCACTTATTGGTAGCTTACATGCAAGCCAACAGCGTATAGAAACTGAACATCAGCTAGTTCAAGCGAAAAATGCAGCAGAACAAGCAGTAAAAATAAAAGGTGAATTTTTAGCAAGTATGAGCCATGAAATCCGCACCCCGATGAATGGGGTTATTGGCATGCTTAATATCATTAAACAAACAAAATTAGATAAACAACAAAGCCATCACCTTGAATTGGCACAGTCATCAGCAGAGTCATTACTGCATATTATCAATGATATTTTAGACTTTTCAAAAATTGAAGCTGGTAAGCTCGATATCGAAAACGTGAGTTTTAATATATCTAAACTTCTAGGCGATACCATTGAATCATTTGCTATAAAAGCAGAGCAAAACAATACCAAACTATTACTAGATGCAACTCATATCAAACGTGAATTTATCATAAGCGACCCAAATCGTATTAGGCAAATCATCAATAACCTAATAGGTAATGCAGTTAAATTCACAAAAGACGGTGAGATAGTCGTGATAGCCAAACTTGAAACTGCTGATAACGAGTTATATCTGAATTGCTCTGTTGTTGATAATGGCTTAGGCATAAAACCAGAAAAACAAGCAACTCTTTTTGATTCTTTTACTCAAGCTGATGCTTCAACTACCCGGCAATATGGCGGCACAGGCCTTGGTCTTGCCATTGTTAAACAGCTTTGTACTCTAATGGGCGGCGATGTAAATGTTGTCAGTTCTTATGGAGAAGGCAGCACGTTCAATTTCTCAATTAAAGTAAAATTTGACTACCAAAAGCAGCTGCATGAGCCAAGTCACTTAATTGATAAAAAACGCATTTTAATTGCTGACAACTGCAAGCTCAGTAGCAGCATTACTAAAAAACAATTGCAATTATGGGGAGCAAAAGTTGAAGTTATTGGCAATATGCCAAGCTTAATTAACCGTGCAGCCCACTCTCAAGAGCCACCTTGCGATGCAGTTTTTATAGATTACCAACTTTATATGCAAGCAGAACAATCAGAGCAACGAGCGTACCAAAAATATTATAATAACAATGCATGTAAATGTATTTTAATGGCACCTATGAGCCTAACTGAAGAGCAATCTAAACAAACTTTAGAAGCGCAAAGTATTATATTTAAACCTTTAACCCCTTCAGACTTATTTAACTCTTTGGCTAACGAAAAGTACATTGAACAACAACAAGTAAATAAAGAACAAAGCATCGCTAAAATTTCCATACCAGCTTCGAGTACATCATCTCGCGTCTTATTAGTCGAAGACAATAAAGTTAACCAAGTGGTTGCTGGCGCCTTACTCAAACAAGCAGGTATTAGTTTTGACATTGCTGAAAATGGTCTTGAGGCAATAACAAAACTAGCAAATAATGAGGATGCCCCTTACGAACTAGTGCTAATGGACTGCCAAATGCCAGAAATGGACGGCTATCAAGCAACAAAGGCAATAAGATTAGGAAAAGCTGGCGAAGCACATCAGAAAGTCAATATTGTTGCACTAACTGCCAATGCAATGCAGGGTGACAAAGAACGCTGTTTAGATGCTGGCATGGATGATTATTTAACAAAACCCCTTAACTTTGACTCATTAAATAAAAAATTAGCAATTTGGCTAAGTGCAGCACATTAAAGAGAAATAAAATCATGCAATTATCATCGATACAACAACGCGTTATTGGCTGTTTACTCGAAAAGCAAAGTACAACACCCGAACATTATCCGTTATCTTTAAACTCCCTCACTAATGCATGTAATCAAAAATCTAACCGTGAACCGGTACTGTCTCTCACTGAGGCGCAAGTACAAGATACACTCGATGAGCTTATTGCATCACGCTTAGTAACTCTTGATGAAGGGTTGTCAGGGCGGGTTAATAAATATGCTCACCGCTTTTGTAATACCGAATTTGGCAGTTTGCAATTTACTGAGCAGCAACGCGCCATTATTTGTTTACTGCTGCTACGCGGCCCACAAACACCGGGAGAGCTAAGAACGCGCAGCAACCGACTAGCTGAGTTTAGCAATGTCAATGAAGTTGAAGCCGCATTAAATACACTCATTGAGCAAGAACATGTTGCACGCTTAGCACGAGAGCCAGGCAAACGAGAGAGCCGCTATATGCACTTATTTGTTGGCCCAGACAGCATCACTGAGGATATGGCTGCTAGTGAGCCGATGCAGGATAACAACAGTGAAGTGCAACAATTACTGAGCGAAATCGAAGACCTTAAGCAGCAAGTCAACGAAATAAAAGCGCATTTAGGTCTTTAATAAAAACCGCGCCCATAACATAATGTAAAAAACGCTGACAACCACAACGAAAAATAGGAGCTCTACCATGCGTGCCGACATTCTGGCGGAAATGAAAGTCCAACCAACTATTGATGTAAAAGCGGAAATTACCCGTCGCGTTAACTTTCTTAAAAGCCGACTTACTGCTGCGCACTCTCGCTCACTTGTATTAGGGATCAGTGGCGGTGTTGACTCATCAACCTGTGGCCGCTTATGCCAATTAGCGGTTGATGAATTAAACCAAGAACTCAACACCAACAAATATCAATTTATTGCAGTTCGCTTACCTTATGGTGTTCAAGCAGATGAAGATGAAGCACAAATGGCTGTTGATTTTATTAAGCCAAGCAAGCGTATGACGGTTAACATTAAAGCGGCTGTCGATGGCATGCATGAACAAGCAATGGCCGCGGTTGTTGGTGGTGGTGCTGAATTACCAGAGCAAGCTAAAATTGACTTTATCAAAGGCAATGTGAAGGCACGCCAGCGCATGGTTGCGCAGTATGAAATTGCTGGTTTCTGCCAAGGCTTAGTGGTTGGTACCGATCACAGTGCTGAAAACATCACGGGTTTTTACACCAAGTTTGGTGACGGTGCATGTGATTTAGCGCCGTTATTTGGTTTATCAAAGCGTCAAGTTCGTGCACTTGCTGAGCACTTGGGAGCGCCAGCAGTACTGGTAAATAAAGCCCCGACGGCCGATTTAGAGTGTGATCGCCCTGGTCTGACTGACGAAGAAGCGCTAGGCCTCACTTACGATCAAATTGATGATTTCTTAGAAGGTAAAGACGTCAGCAATGAAGTCGAAGAAAAGCTAACAGCAATTTACTTACGTACTCAACATAAACGCCAAGCAATCCCAACCGTTTACGACGAGCTTTAAGGGTAGTTTAAACATTGCGAGGGCAATAATAATTGCCCTTTTCTACTCCTCCCGCACCCCTTAGCAATATTCAGAACCTTCAATCACTGATTATCAGCTTCACAAAATGATCTGGAGCATCATGCCTGACGTAAAAGTTAGCAACATGATTGCAGTAAAGATGAAATAGTTCTGTAATTTGGTTTATAGTTGTTACAGTAAATACATTATATTTCAAATCAAAAATCTAAGGTTTTATATTAGTTTATGTCATCGCCCATTTTAATTACTGGCGCAGGCCAACGTATTGGACTCGCTCTGGCCGAGCACTTTTTAGCGCAAGGGCAAGAAATCATAGTCACTTACCGTACCCGCCATGAAGCAATTGATGTGCTTGCAGGCAAAGGCGCTATTTGCATCCATGCTGATTTTAATAGTGACCAAGCTATCGGGCATTTTATCGAAGAATTAAAAACCCATACCAACCAGCTCAAGGCAATTATCCATAATGCGTCTAGCTGGGATTGCGAAGCAAATAATCACGATTACGCTGACCTATTTGATAACATGATGCGTATTCATGCCAAAGCGCCCTATTTAATTAATTTAGCAGCTTCTGATTTGTTACTGCATTATCAGCAAAACAGTGGTACAGCCGCAGATATTATTCATTTAACTGACTATGTTGTTGAAAAAGGCAGTCCTAAGCACCTTGCTTATGCAGCAAGTAAAGCGGCGCTTGATAATTTAACAAAGTCGTTTGCCGCTAAATTTGCACCGGCCATTAAAGTGAATGCTATCGCTCCCTCGCTGATCATTTTTAACGAGCACGATAGTGACGAGTACAAAGCCAAAACATTAAAGAAATCGCTAATGGGCATTGAGCCCGGCTGCGCCGAGATTATTAACAGCGTAGAACTAATACTAAGCAGCCAATACATCACAGGTCGTTCTATGCCTGTTGATGGTGGCAGACATTTAAAATAACGAATTACTGAGAAAGCTATGCACGATGATTTAAAAAACAGTTACCAACAAATAATTACTGCGGTAGGTGAAGATCCTGCTCGTGAAGGATTACTCGACACACCAAAGCGCGCTGCAAAAGCAATGGAGTACCTGACTAAAGGTTATCGTCAAACATTAGACGAGATCACCAACAATGCGGTATTCACCTCAGACGCCGATGATATGGTTTTAATCCAAGACATTGAGCTTTACTCTATGTGTGAACATCACTTATTACCGTTTGTTGGCCGCTGTCATATTGCTTATATTCCTAACGGCAAAGTACTTGGTTTATCGAAGTTTGCGCGAATTGTTGATATGTATGCGCGTCGTTTTCAAATTCAAGAACAATTAACTCATCAAATTGCTAAAGCGGTTGAAGAAGTAACTGGTGCGAAAGGTGTTGGCGTAATCGTTGAAGCAAAACACATGTGTATGATGATGCGCGGCGTTGAAAAGCAAAACTCAAGCATGCGTACATCGGTTATGTTAGGTAACTTCAGAGCCGATCCAAAAACCCGTAACGAGTTTTTACAACTAGTTAGAGGGTAATGATGGCCAACGCAATTATTAATGTTACTAACCTCAGGCTACGAACCTTTATAGGTTTTAACCCTGAGGAACGTGAGAAAAAGCAAGATGTAGTGATTAATTTAGAAATTCACTACCCCGCTGATCAAGCTTGTGAAACTGACGCAGTCGATAAAGCGCTAAACTACAAGACTATTACTAAAGAAGTGATCAGCCTTGTCGAAGAAGGCCACTTTTTGCTGTTAGAAAAATTGGTTGCTGAAATTTTAGCAATTTGCCACCAGCATCAAAGTGTTCACTATGCCAAAGTGCGCGTTGATAAACCGCACGCGCTGCGTTTTGCCGACTCAGTATCACTGACCCTTGATTGGCAAAAAAGTTAAAATAACTTTTCTAGCCCTACTGCAAAGGCAAGCACAGCTAAATAACGTGCGCCTTTGCCTAGGGTCACGAGTAACAAAAAGATTGAAAACTTAACCCTAAAAATTCCGCCAACAACCGTTAACGGGTCGCCGACAATAGGCAGCCAAGCAAACAGCAAACTGTAAATACCGTACTTATTAAATTGCTGTTCGGCTTTGTCTATCGACTTTTGTGAAACGGGAAACCATTTACGGTCATTAAATCGCATGACTTGCGTGCCCAGCCAATAATTAACACAGCTCCCAAGCACATTGCCCACGGTTGCACTTAACCATAATAGCCAAATTAAATAGTCACCACTGGCTATCATAGCGGTCATAACTAATTCTGAAGAGCTAGGTAATAGGGTAGCTGCAATAAATGCGCTGAAAAATAACGATAAGTAGGCCATAAACATCACATAAAAAAGCTCAGCAAATGGCTGAGCTTTTAGTATATGGCAATTAGTTTACTTTATAAATTCTATTGCCATTGGATATTTAACTTCTTTACCATCGTTGGCTTTAATCGCCGATACTACCACCATAATCAATGAGAATAGCGCAACCAATGGCAGCAAAATGACACCAACGACAACAAACATCAGCATAAAGCAGACAATGTAAGCAATCATCATGGTTAATTGAAAGTTTAATGACTTGCGACCATGCTCAGCAACGAGCGGCATTTCTTCTTTTTTTACAAGCCAAACAATCAAAGGCCCAATCACTGATCCAAACGGAAAAAGTAAACCAGCTAAGGCACTTAAGTGACAAAACATTGCCCAAGTGCGCTGGTCTTTATCTGCCACAATTATTTCAACTTTTTGATTATCATCCATTTTAAATTCCTTGTTATGGGTCTATTTGTCTCTTTACTATAAACCTTAATAGCATTTTACCCTAGCTAAATTGATTAAAATTAAAACTCTCAACCAGCAAAAAAGGCTATAATCAATGCTGTGATAAAAATGTGATAACTTCGTGAAGGTTTTTGGATATTGCTATTCGATACTGATTTTGAATCATCAAAAACAGGAATCTCACATGAAAGCTTTACCATTAACTTTGTTCGCTGCATGCGCAGTAACTAGCCTTGCAAGCCAAGCAGCTGAGCTTGATATAAAACTGACTAACCTCACGCAAGGTTTACACTTTACCCCTATTCTCATTACGGCTCACAACAGTGACAGTAAACTCTTTAGCGTTGCTATGCCTGCTTCTACAGCACTACAGACAATGGCTGAGGGTGGTAATCTCGAGCCATTAATGAGTGAAGCCACAGCTACAAACAGTGACATGGTTGCCAACCCAGCTGAAGGCCTATTGGCGCCAGCAAGCTCAACGATGGCGAGCTTATCTACCAGCGATGGCAATAATTACTTATCGCTCACAGCCATGCTGCTGCCTACCAATGATGGCTTTGTGGGTTTAGATAGTTGGATGATCCCAACAGAAGCTGGCACCTACACTGTTTATCTCAATGCCTATGATGCAGGCACCGAAGCTAATGATGAGCTTGTTGTTGAGGGTTCAGGCATGCCGGGCACGCCAGGTATTCCAGCCGCACCGGGTGGCAATGCAGGAATGAATGGCAGCGGCGTCACCAGCAGCGAAACAAATATGATGGTGCATATTCATCCGGGTAATTTAGGTGACGACGATTTAGAGGCAGGTATGAGTGACCTTGATAACACCGTGCACAGATGGCTAAACCCAGTTGCGTTGCTAACAGTTACGGTTAAATAGGAGGTTATCATGCGCTTTTCAAAAAGCTTAATTATCCTCGCATTAAGTGCCGGCCTTGCGGCCTGTGGGGATTCAGATAATAACGAGGTGGAAGTAACAGATCCTGTAACGCCCGCTATGAGCTATGAATTTACCGTACATGTTACAAACTTAACCAATGCCCAACCTTTATCACCGATTGCAGCCATTGCTCACACTGAGGGTATGCTTTGGCAAATAGGCGAACCAGCCTCAGCTGCCCTCGAATTAATGGCTGAAGGAGGAGATAACAGTGAATTATTAGCGGCTGATTTTAATATGAATTCAAGCTCAGCTGAAAGCCCACTTCTTCCTGGTGAGCAAGTCACTTTAATGCTGAGTACTGAGCAGCTTGATGAATTAAAAATCAGCTTAGCGACCATGTTGGTGAATACAAATGACGCGTTTACCGGTCTTAATGCTATAGACGTGTCTTCGTTAGCGGTAAATGAGTCACTGTCACGTACTAGTTTTGCCTATGATGCAGGCACCGAAGCTAACTCTGAAGCAGCTGGGACAATCCCCGGCCCTGCTGATTCTGGCGAAGGTTACAACGAAATGCGTGACGATATTAACCGTGTTGCAATGCACCCAGGTGTGGTCAGCCAAAATGATGGCCTGACAAACTCAGTGCTCACCAGTCAGCATAAGTTTGATAACCCAGTTGCTCGGTTCACCATAACGCGGACGCAATAATAATCGCACTCCTTACACCGAGGTTATAAGGATGTGCCTCTGTGATTTGGAGTGAGCAATGCGCCAAGAAAAGTTATTAATCGTCGAAGATGATAGAGCAATACGCCAACTTATCAGCACACAATTACACTGCCTAAACCTACATATTGATGAAGCTTCGAGCGCTGAAGCTGCAATAAAGAAGCTTGCCAGCTCAAGTTACGGCTTGGTGCTACTCGATATCAATCTACCACAAATGGATGGCTTGAGCTTATGCCGCAAAATTAAAGAGCACTACCCAAGCATTGCCGTTATTTTACTAACTGCACTCAGTAGCGATATGGACAGAGTGATCGGTCTGGAAATGGGCGCTGATGATTACATTTGCAAGCCGTTCTTCGCCAGAGAGTTACAAGCACGAATAAAAACACAATTACGGCATAGGTCGCAACTTATGGCAGCCCAATCACATCATGAAGATAGCGCTCAAGCAGTCATTCAACTCGGTGAACTCCATATTGAATTTGCCAGCCACCAAGCATTTTTAGCTGACCAAGCAATTAACTTAACCGCCACCGAATTCGATTTACTAGTCTATTTTGCTAAACACCCAAACCATGTTTTTAGCCGCCAACAGTTACTAGACCAAGTGTGGGGTTACCAACACAGCGGCTACGAGCATACGGTTAATTCCCATATAAACCGTTTACGCAGTAAATTTGAGCAGCATCACCCTACAACCTTTATCGAAACAGTCTGGGGCGTAGGCTATAAATTAAACCCTAGCCAATTGAGTGTAAACTAATGAAATCAATGACGCTTTATCAAAAATTGGCTTGGTCATTGGTGCTTATTTTTAGCCTGTTGTGTGCACTGGTTTTAAATTGGAGTAAGCAGCTAGAGCAAAGCTCTGTACACCATGCTCAGCAAAACTTGCACCTTCAATTAGCCGAACATTTAGTGCATGATAACCCACTGATCCAGCAAGGTGTGTATGACTATAAGGCACTAGAAAACTTATTTCACACGCTGATGATACTTGGTCCGGCTTTTGAGTTTTATTTTGTAGACCCAGAAGGTCATTTACTGACATATTCAGCCAAACCGGGGCAAGTCGTAAGGCAACAAATAAACTTAAGCCCAATACAGCAGCTACTCGACAACCCCACTGCCACGCCAATTTATGGTGACGACCCGCGTAGCAACGATGGCGTAAAAATATTTTCGACCGCGCCAGTTTATAATCAGCAACAACTGCAAGGCTATTTGTACGTGATAATTGGCGGGCAAGCTTACGATACAACCCTTAAAAACATTAAAGCCAATGATAACCTTTGGCTTGCCGCAATGTGGTTTATAGCCGCCTTAGTTGCGCTATTTATTGCGATGTTGCTGTTATTTCGTTTTTTCACCTTACCGCTCAAAAAACTCAATAAAGAGCTTAATAAAATAGAAGCGGCTAACTACAGCCTAACCAAAATGTCATTGGACTCTAGCTACACTGCTGATGATGAAATTGGCAATTTAAGCAAAGGCGTCAATGCCATGCTCGCACGTATTGATGAGCAGTTTCAGTCATTACAGCAAGCCGATAAACAACGCCGTGAGTTACTTACGCATTTATCACATGATTTACGTACGCCGCTATCTTCACTGCACGGCTTTCTTGAGGTGATCAATAAACCGGATAGCCACTTAAACGAACCTGAGCAACGTCATTACCTCAACCTTGCAATGGATAACTGCCAGCAATTAAAACATCTGATCGAACAAATTTTTGAACTTGCTAATTTAGAGTGCGGCCAAGTAAAAATTCAATCAGAGACCTTTAATTTAGGCGAGTTGATTTATGATTGCGTGGCAAAGCTTGCACTCACAGCACAATCCGCAGGAATTTCACTCAGGGTTATCCCAGAAATTTGCGACTTTACCGTGACGACAGACATTGCAAAATTAGAGCGGGTACTAACAAACTTAATTGAGAATGCTATTCGACACACCCCAAGTGGCGGTGAAATTGCCGTCAAGGTTAGCCAACAAAGTGATCAGTTATACGTGGCAGTATCTGATACTGGGGTTGGTATTCATGAGGATGAACTCAATGCTATTTTTGAACCTCATTATCAGGCCCGTAATAGCATAAAACGAGGCTCAACAGGCTTAGGACTGGCTATTTGCAAGCAATTGCTCACCCTAATGGATAGTGAAATAAACGTCAGCAGTACCTTGGGAAAAGGCAGTGAGTTTCGTTTTAATTTAGCAATGCAGGCACCCGCTTAATCACGGATGCCTGCGTTGTTATTATTTTTCGATACCCGCTAAATCTAGCATAAATGCATAATATAAAGCGGTGTCTTGTAAGCTCTTAAAGCGCCCAGAAGCACCGCCATGACCTGCTTCCATGTCAGTTTTAAAAAGCAATAGGTTATCATCGGTTTTATATTCACGCAGCTTAGCAACCCATTTTGCTGGCTCAAAATACTGAACTTGAGAGTCATGCAAGCCGGTGGTGACTAACATATTTGGGTAAGCCTGCTTCTTAACTTTGTCGTACGGCGAATACGACAGCATATAATCGTAATAGACTTTATCGTTCGGGTTACCCCATTCGTCATACTCATTCGTTGTTAGTGGTAAGCTGGCATCTAGCATAGTCGTGACCACATCAACAAAAGGCACTGCCGCAATCACTCCTTTATAAAGTTCAGGCGCTTGATTTACAACAGCCCCCATTAGTAAGCCACCCGCACTGCCACCCATGGCAAAAATATTATCTTTATCTGCATATTTTTGAGCTGCCAATGATTTAGTCACATCAACAAAGTCATTAAAGGTGTTTTGTTTATGAAGTAACTTGCCGTCTTCGTACCAAGGGCGACCCAACATCTGCGAGCCACGGATATGTGCAATTGCAAATACAAAACCACGATCGAGTAAGCTTAATCGTGAACTAGAAAAGCTTGGATCCATGGTCGCACCATACGAACCATAGCCATATTGCATAAGCGGATTAGAGCCATCTTTTTTAAACTTATCTTTTCGATAAACAAGGCTCACTGGAACATCAACACCATCTCGCGCAGTTACATATATGCGTTCAGATGTGTAATTGCTCGGGTTGAAATCACCCAATACTGTACGCTGTTTAAGCAGTGTTTTTTCGCCACTTTCGAGGTTGATATCGTAGCTACTGCCTGGGGTTGTCATACTTGAATAGTAAACACGTAAATTAGGGTTATCTAACTCACTATTACCATAGCTAAAAACCATATACGTTGGATCATTAAACGCAACTATTTGCTCTTGTTGGTTGCGAAGGTCACGAATAGTGATACGGGTTTGCCCCATTTCACGTTCTTCATAAACCAAGTGATTGTTAAATAACTCAATACCCTCAAATTTAACCTTATCGCGACCAGCAATAACCGTTTGCCAATTGGTTTTATCATGAGCCTTATCGCGGTGCACTTTCATCAGTTGGAAGTTAACCGCATTTAAATTGGTAACGATGTAATACCAATCACCTAATTTTTGAATATCATATTCAAGCCCAGCTTCACGTTCAATAAAACGTTTTGGCATTGCTTTGACATCATTAGCATCAATAACCGAGACACCCGACGCACTAGTGCTGCCATGACTAATATAGATTTCTTGTTGATCTTTACTCTTGTAAATACCGGTGTAGTAACTGGTGTTTTTCTCTTCGTAAACGAGTTCGTCGTCGGCTTGCGGGGTGCCTAGCGTATGGCGATATACTTGGTAGCCTAACAGCGTTTGTAGGTCTTTTTTGATGTAGTAAAAGGTTTTGTTGTCATTAGCCCACACGACATCACCTTCCGTGCCTTCAAGGCTCTCTGTGAGCATTTTACCTGTGGTTAAATCTTTAACTTTAATTGTGTAAATGCGACGGCTAACTGTATCTTCACCGTAAGCAAGTAAATTGCCATTTGGACTCACAGCTAAACCGGTGACAGCAAAGTAATCATGATTTTTAGCAAGCTCATTTACATTTAAAATAACTTGCTTACCCTCTCCTTGACTATCTTGGCTACGCACATAAACCGGATATTCATCATCACCACGCGTTTGTGAGAAATAATAATAATCCCCTTTTTTTGTCGGTACGGTATCGTCATCCTTTTCAATACGTCCTTTAAGCTCTTCGAAAAGGGTGTTTTGTAGCGTTTGAGTATGTGCCAATTTGCTTTCAACATACGCATTTTCAGCATTTAAATGAGCAATAACAGCGGCATCTTTGCGCTCATCATCACGCATCCAGTAGTAGTTATCGATACGTGTGTCACCATGAATGGTCATTTCATGAGGTATTTTTTTAGCAACGGGAGCTGCTATTTGAATCGACTCAGTTGCACCCGATTGTTTTATTGTATCTTTTTCATTTGAGTCATCAGGAGCTTTATTACAGGCAGTTAAAATAGCTAAAGAGAGTGCCGCGAGACAAAGTGAGTGGCCAACTTTCATAGGGATCCTAAATTAATTTTTATTATTAAGTCCCTAATATAAGTAATTAACCGTGAATTTATAAGTAGCCTTTGTGAAGCAATGTAAAAAGGGAGCCGAAGCTCCCTTTTATCACTTATTTTTCAAATAATTACTTTTGCTTACGACGACGCATGAATGCGAACGGTGCAGCAAGTAATGTTAACCACGCTAGTGAACCTGAAGAAGATTTTTTCTTCGGTTCTTCAACTACAACTGGTTGCTCAGACGCTTCATCTGCTAGGTTGTTAACTGTAACAGTTACCATCGCAGACTCTGAAACATTACCTGATCTGTCAGTTGCAACAACTTCTAGTTCAATTGATGTTAAACCAGCGTCATAATCAAGTACGTCTTGATTCATAACTACAACATCACCTGAAGATGTTACTGAAATAGCTGTTGAACTTGAGCTAATTACAATGAACTCTGTAACAGGACTTGCTAAATCAGCACCATAAGTTGCTTCTAGCGTACCAATTACCGTACCGTTTTCAGTGTTTTCATCAACAGAGAACTCAGTATCAACAACAACTGGTGGAGTATTCGAGTCTGATTCAGGTGTTGCAGCATACGCTTTAGAACCCGAGTCTGAAAGAATCATGAAGTCTTCACCTGCATTGTATAAAGTAGCTGAAGCACCTGGTTCAATTGAGCTAACAGCTTCACCAGCTTCATCTACAAACATTGCATATACATCACTTGATGCATCTGTGAATGTGTAAGTACCCATTGCAACATCACCTTCTTCAGTTGCAATTGGTGTCCATGTTTCTTCTTCTGTACGGAAACGAACATCTACAGTTGCTCGACCAATGTCATCGGCTGTTAGGCCAAATGCTTCAATACAGCTTTGCATTGTGAGGTGGTTGTTACCGATAATTTGGTAATAATTATCTAAGAAACCAGAAGCACTACCATAGCCGTGAGTAAAGGTAATTGCAGTGCCCGGCTCAACATCGTAGAACCACTCTAACTTACCATTTTGTACTGTAACATCGTAAACACCATCTTGGTCCATATCGAAGTCAGCCATGAAACCACCCACGTAAGAGTGAGTAATTCCCTCGTTTAGCACTAATGTAGTAAGTGTTACATAACCGCTTTCACAAATTTCAGCTGATACAGCAAATGTTTCGATTGATGCGCCTACTAAGTCAAAACGTTGGTCTTCATCAATATCATCAGTCATTACTGTAGGAGCAAATACAGGATCAAGTGCTACCGCACCTGTGTTTGTTACTTCATGTGCAACGCCGTTATCAGTCACAACTGGCATGAAGCTCATTGCCGCATTTGCTTTTGGTAATACGTGATAAACAAGGTGGAATGCTTCATCGCTGCCATCAGAGAAAATTAGCGCACCATCAAGCTCTAGGTTAGTTAAGTCAGCCGTAGCATCTTGAGAACCAATATTTTCCTCAGTTAAAGTCCACTCAGGTAAAGTTGCAGGATCAATCGTCGCTGTCACGTCAAATGACATTGTTTGACCTGCTGGCACTGTAATTGACTCTGGGTAGTCAAGTGAGAATGAACCACGCTCAACATCATCTGCATAACGCTGCTCAAGAGAAAGTGTATACACTTGATCTTCGTTAGAGAAGTTCTTAACTTGAACTGTTTTAGTAAGCTCAACGGTTTCTGATGCGTTTACTAAACCAAACGAAAGAGCAGCTTGTTTAGTATCTGCAGCCCATGCAGCAACTGGTAAGTTAGCCGCTTTGTTTACATCAACAAGACCCGCACCGATATAACTAATTGGTGCAAGCTCAGCGTCTGGGTTAATCGCTAACGGCTCCATAGTTACATTTAGGTTTGCCGTGTTCATTAACGTCGCTTTAATTTCAAACGCGTTACGCTCTGGCAGCGCTTCTTTTAATAAGCTCACCGCACCAGCAGTAATTGGGCCCGAGAATGAAGTACCTGTTGCGCCAGTAAGACCATCACCAAGACCAGGATGAGCAGTCATGATGTTTACACCTGGTGCTGTAATCTCTGGTTTTAACAGCCCGCCCATTGAAGGACCACGCGATGTGAAATCAGCAATCGCGCCAGACATAACAAGACGCTCAACTGTTAGGTTAAACGTACCGCCCGCTTTTAGAGCTGTACCAGCTGCAAACGTTACGCCTACAGAAGGGATAGTAACAGTTGGATCTGAACCGCCCATAGGTGCTGGCGTGCCATCGTCATTATTGTTTGCAATAATAACAAACTCTGCGCCTTTAGCTTGTGCTGCTAATACTTTAACTGTAAATGCACATGCACCACGGTCGATGATAACGCCTTTACCTGTAAAATCTACGTCGTCAGCAAACGCTTCACAAGCCGTTTGATTTGCATCTGGGTACACAAGTTCCAAGTTTTCATTAGTGTAGCTAAATGCCATCTGTGGACCAAAGCTGGCTGGCTGCACAACAGCTTCTTCACCATTAACTGTACCACTACCAACTGATTCTTCACCGGTAGGGTGAGTCATCGCCCCCACTGAAAGAGCGTTTTCAGTTGTACTTGGGCCACCAACGATGAATGGATAAGCACCATCATTACCAGCAGAGATAACAACGTTTGTACCAAGTTTAACTGCTTGGTTGATGAATAGGCCAACTGCATCGTTTGCAATATCACCGTAATCGCCACCAAGAGACATATTTACAACATCAACACGGTCGCTCATATCACCGTCACCATTCGGATCCATTGCACTTTCAAGAGCTAAAAGTTGTGCAAGGCCTGGACAGCCACTATTACATACAGAGTAAACAAATAAATCTACGTTTGGTGCAATACCGTTAACAGAGTGAGAAACGTGTGTACCGTGGTTTGTATCTACATCAATAGGATCGGCATCATCATTAATGTAATCATAACCACCTAATACTTTACCTTGTGGCCAATCAACTGACGCAGGATCAGCAATAGCTGCCGCATAGGCTTCATCAGTCCCCGCACCACCAAAAGCGGTATGAGTGTAGTCAATACCTGTATCAAGCACAGCAACGCGAACACCTTCACCTGTTGCTAAACCATTAGATACTAAAGGAGTTGCTTCAATATAGTCAGCGCTGTCAGCAACATGCAATTCATAATCGTATACTGGGTAAATACCTTCTACTTGAGAGTTCGATAGTAACTTAGCAACATCTTGCTTATTACCATTGACTACGATTGAGCTTACTAGTGTTGATGTTTTAGCGACAACTTGTACAGGCAAGTCCATACTGTTGATTGCTTGCTCTACGCTTGCTTGCGCTACTTTTGCTTGCGCTTGAATTGACGCTACATCCGCGCCCATTGTTTTAGCATTAACTGATGCTGGAGCATTTAACTTAATTAACCAGCTTGTAGCTTCGCGATGAGCTTTTTGTTCTTTTTTAGTTACCGCGCTCGATTGAATTAATTTTTTGCCTGCAAGATTATATTTAGAAAAGTCATTGGCTTGTGCACTAGCGCACATTGCACTGGTTACAGCCAAAGCAACTGCAGTTCTTTTTATTAGATTTTTAGACATGGGTTCCCCTGGGATATGTTATGTTATCGTCTAAATAGTGATTGAAACAAAGTTTCAGAACCAATATAAAACGGAAACCCTAGCAAGAACAACATTTCTGTTACATAAGAATTACATTCAGCCAAAACAAAGAACACCGTTCTTGCGTAATACATTGTTTTAAAATGCTTTAAAGATGCAAGCTAGAGTTGTAAACATTTGTAAATGAACATTATGTTGAGTTTTATTAAATAGAGTACTTTCAATGAATTCAGAAGTTATCAACATTCTTACCATGGCAAAAGTAATTCAAACGGCTGTTGCACCCGTCTTTTTAATTACCGGTATTGCAGCAACATTAGGCGTGCTTTCCAACCGCTTGGCGCGTATTACCGATCGAGCTCGGCAGTTAGAACGCAAGCTTAAAGTCAGTACCGATGAAGACTTCAATAAGTCATTAACAACGGAGCTAAGGGCACTGTTGAAACGCTCTCGCTGCATCCATATTGCATTTAGTCTAAGTGTACTCAGTGCCTTATTAGTATGTGCTGTGGTTATGTGTCTATTTTTATCGCATATTCAATCTATCAACTTGAGCGTGACAATTGCTAGCTGCTTTGTGGCTGCTATGGCGCTTTTGATATGTGGATTTTTATCTTTACTATGCGAGGTTTTCTTAGCAACAAGAAGCATGCGCCGCGGCATGATCTTCGCTGATATTGATATAAATGATTAAATTAAACTTAAGTTAAGATTAACCGCGATACACTTGAATATTATATTGAGCTAAGATAAAACTCAGTTAGTTTACTTTTATGACATCTTAAGGGGCAAAAGGAATGAAATTAAAACAATTAGTAGTGGGTGCAATGCTTTCAACAATGGCACTAGGCGCTTCAGCAAATTCTGTATTTGAAGAGCCAAGCGATGCAATCGAGTATCGTCAAGCAGCATTTTCAATGATCCGCGTACAAATTGGTGACATGGGCGATATGCTAAAAGGAAAAGTACCTTTTGATGCAGAACGTTTTCAAAAGCGTGCCGACAATGCAGCGGCATTATCTAAAATGCCTTGGGAAGCTTTCGTAGCGGGTTCTGACAAGGGTGATACATCTGCACTTGCAGCTGTATGGAGCGACAACGAAACCTTTATGAAAAAAGCCGTTGCTTTCCAACAATATGCTGATGAGCTAGCAGTTGCAGCGCAAAGTGGCGATAAGAAAGTAATCGGCAAAGCATTTGGCGCTTGGGCTAAAGGTTGTAAAGATTGCCATAAGTCTTTCAAAGACTAGTTAAAAACTTAAACTAAAAAGGCGCTTATTAGCGCCTTTTTTAATGTCTTATACCAATTCGCTTAATTAAGTGGTCTATTTTGAGGCAATAGAACCTCGTTGATAGCAAGGCAAAAATTTCGTTATTTAGTTTGTTCTAAATCAGAAATTTTTAACGCAGGTAGCGACAGGTTTTATCCCTCAAAATGATTAAGTATTATTGCGGATTGGTATTAGATTACCTAGCCAAGCAAATAGCTGAGCGGCTCTGCACCCCAAGTCGTAAATAGCACCACTAAGCACACTGCAAAAATAACAAAAGCTATCAACGGTGATTTAGTAACAGGCTCAGTAACCGCAACTTGCTCACTATTACCCGTTAGCATAGGTTTCACTAAGTTTTTTCCCTTAATGCGGTAAATCACAATCGCTAATACATGCAACACAATGGCATACAACAAGATGTCAAAGTTTAAATGATGGAGCCAACCGGCAAACTCTACGGTATCTGAGGATACATGCGCCACCAGCGGGCCATCCGTTAAAATATCGTCACTGGTCATTAAGCCAGAGGTTAACTGTACGATGAGTAGCGCAAAAAAGGCTATCACCATATAACTACCCGCTGCGCCATGACCCGCTTTATGTTCATTGCTTGTAAATGACTTAATTGCAGCAACAGGAGAGTGAATAAGTGCAGAGAGCTTTGCCGTTTTACTACCAATAATGCCCCAAACAAGACGTGTAATAATAAGCGCTAGAGTGAAGTAGCCTGCAGTAAAATGCAGCTCCAACATACCTTCTTCAGCACTAAAATAGAGTGTTGCGATGGCGGCAACTAATAACCAATGGAAGCTTCTTATAAAGCCATCCCATACTTTAACTTTTGACATTGTAACTTTCCCTTTAAAAGATGCTAATGATTTCAGCAACAGGCTCGGCTATACATTATTGCAAACTTCAGTTATTTTGACACACCTCTATTTCAGCTGTTTTGATCTGAGCCATAACAACAAACATGAGCGATAAGATGCATAAATCAACAATAAGAGCCTTGCTAAAAGGATTTTTCGACATGCTCCCCTTATGCCTTGCGGTGTTACCTTGGGGAATTTTATGTGGCTCGTTAGCTGTTCAAAATGGCTTCAGTGCCCTAGAAACACAAGCTATGTCGTTGTTGGTATTTGCAGGTTCAGCACAGCTCGTTGCGATTGAATTAATGGCAGGCAATACGCCGCTTTTAACTATTTTATTTACCACACTCATTATTAGCTCACGGCACTTTTTATATGGTTTAGCTATTCGCCACAAAGTCATAGATCAACCCTTTCGTTGGCGACTGCCAGTGAGTTTTGTACTAACCGATGAATTATTTGCTTTTTCGCACCATCGCAAAGCGTACCGAACGAAAGTACGCCTTATTTATGCACTCAGTGCCGGTTTTAGTTTTTATATTGCATGGAATATCTGGACCTTGCTAGGTATTGTCGCAGGAAGCCTCCTTCCCGATTTAACACACCTAGGTCTTGATTTTGCCATCGCTGCCACGTTTATTGCTTTAGTTATTCCGGGTGTAAAGAACTTTGCAACACTGGCTACTGTGATCACCGCAGGCGTTGTTGCAACGCTATTAAAAAGTCAGGGCTTTCAACTTTGGCTTGTCACCGCGGCTCTTATCGCTATGACAGTGGGTTATCTAATTAGTCGCTGGCAAGCAAAAGAGGAGCATACACAATGATGATCACCATTTTATTAATGGCGTGTATCACCTTCTTCACACGTTACTTATTTTTACACCGCGCATTACCATTTAAAGTTGGCCCGAAAATGCAGCAATTTTTAAGTTTTAGCGCCCCTGCCGTACTCACCGCAATTTGGGTGCCCATTGTGTTTATTAATGACGAAGGGATAAATCTAGATTGGCAAAATCCTTACCTAAGTGCTGCTGTTGTGTCTGTTATCGTGGCCTATAAAACACATAACATATACTACACAACACTGGCAGGAATGGGATTATTTATAATTTTAAGTTAGCTGCGATGCTTATCCCCAAGTAAGAAAAGCCGCTGATTAAAATTTACCCTTTTAGAAAAATGCCAAGCAAGTTAGAATCAATGCAACAATAATAAAAAGTTATCACTATGAGCGAATTTCACCAACTCTCAGCTACCAGCCTACAAGGCCAATCCGTTGACTTTTCTGATTTTGAAAACAAGGTCGTACTTGTTGTAAACACTGCAAGTAAATGTGGCTTCACTCCACAATATGAAGGCTTACAAGCACTGCATGAAAAGTATCATGAGCAAGGCTTAGTAATAATTGGTTTTCCTTGTAACCAATTTGGTAAACAAGAGCCTGGGGACGCGAAGGAAATTAAAGAAGGCTGCCTCATTAACTACGGCGTTAGCTTTTTAATGATGAGCAAAGTCGATGTGAATGGCGAACATGCTCACCCTGTTTTTAGATACCTAAAATCAGAGTTACCGGGGTTTATCACCCGCAAAATAAAATGGAACTTCACCAAATTTTTAATTGGTAAAGATGGCAAAGCAATTAAGCGATATGCGCCACTCACAAAGCCTGAACAGCTCGAATCAGACATCGCAGCTGCACTGGGCAAATAACAAAGTCTAAAAGCAATAAAGAGGCAAATTGCCTCTTTATCTAAATTTATGCTTAGTCGTTCAAGTACTCGTCAAAGTCGTCATCGCCTAAGTTTCTGCGCAAGCGTTTTTGTTCAAGATAGTCTTCCAACTTCTTCTTAACGCGTTGCTTTTTCTTGTCGTGTTGATTACGCCCGACCATTTCGTACTCGTCTTCAACAAAATCGTCATCTAGCGCGTCATAACTAAATGTCTTACCCACAACCCACTCCATAAAGTGTTTGAGACCAATTCTTGAGATTAAAATTTGCTCGATGAATTGGCAAAGATTAAAAAGCTCAGTAGTAATTTAGTATCTAAAAAACCACCAAAATAAAGCCATACACCCATGCTAAATAGGTCATATGTCAATATTGTGAATAAATAGCGCTAAATTTGATTTCTGAAAAGTGAGAGTTTTTTATCGTTTCGATAAGAGTCATTTATGCATGTGTATTTTTTAGTTAATTTGACTAAAAAATGGTTAAAAAATTATTCCCCGCTATTTTTGAAAAAGCCTTAAAACACTACAAACTTTTGAATTAATTGAATTTATAAATTTTGGCATTCAATTTGATTATGTATTTGTGTCATTTCAAACAGGAAAGAAAAAAATGAAAAAGTTATTGTTAGTAAGTTCTTTATTTATCGCTACCGGCGCAATGGCTCATAACGATAATGATACAAATATTTCATTCAGCGGTGAGCAGTGTGATGTTGAATTTATAAATGATGTACGCATTACACCAAGCGAGTTAGAAGTATACACAGCCGATAATCGCACTATGAAAATCATCGATCAACACACTTTATATATCGATGGTCAAAGCGTGTCGCTTGATGCTTCACAACAGCAAGCAATTGTAGATTACTCAGACAGCTTACGCAGCCAACTTCCTGAAGTCGCCAATATCGCACTTGATGGCGTAAAAATAGCAGGCGTAGCAATTGAAGAAGTATCAAATGCTTTCAATATTGATGGCCTAAACGACATTTCAGAATTAATGGACGATATCAGTGTAGAAGTGCAAAACGCCTTCTATCAGCAAGGTGCGTTTACCATGGGTCAGCAAAATTTCGAAAAATTTGGCCAAAACTTTGAAGACCAATTCGATGAGCAAATTGAATCGGCTGTAGAGTCAGCCATGATGCAATCGATGGGCAGTATTTTAATTGCGCTAGGTTCTGAGCTTTTAGGTTCAGGTGGCGACATGGATGAGTTTGAGCAACGTATGGAAAACATGGGCGCACAAATAGAAGCACGCGTAGAAACACAGGCAGCTCAACTTGAAGAACGTGCAGATGCATTATGCGGCAGCTTTGCTGATATCGCTCATAAAGAGCAAGAGTTAGTGGTGCTAGTACCAGAGCTAAAAGAGTATCAACTATTTACTTTCAAACAGAATGCAGAGTAATTGACTAATTAACATCCCTGAACCAAAACACTTGGTCCTTTCGCGCAGAGCTTGCTCTGCGCTTTTTTATTTTTTGGCCAGCACAGTCAGCTGCGATAACGTTTTAATCGCCTGCTCTAAACTCTCAGACCAAGGCAAGCCATAACTTAAACGAAAACAGCTACGGTACTTTTTACCCGCTGAGAATATCAACCCCGGAGTAATACTGATCCCCGCCTCTAGTGCCAGATGAAATAACTTTACCGCATCATATTGGCTACCAAGGTCAACCCAGATAACACAGCCCCCTTGCGGGTTACTTATACGCGCACAACTTGGCATATATTGCTGCAGGCACCAAATCATACGTTCTTTATTGGTACTTAAGCGCTGTCTAAGCAAACGAATGTTACGGTCGTACTCACCGCTAGCTATAAACTCATACAAGGTCCACTGGTTTATAAGTGGCGCAGAGCAACTAAGCGCGCGTTTGTGTCGCCTTGCTTGTTCTGCAAACTTACCGGCAATGATCCAACCAATGCGGTAACTAGGTGCGGCTGTTTTTGAAAACGACGCGCAGGTGATCACTAAGCCCTTTTTTGAATAAGCTTGTGCAGGCGTGGCGCGCTTAGCTGTAAAATGTAAGTCGCCATAGACATCATCCTCAATAAGCACCACGTCACGCTGCTCTAAAAGTGCCACTAATTGCTCACGCTTGGCATCAGGCATAAAACTGCCAACTGGGTTATTTAATGAGGTTGAAAACACACAGGCTTTTATATCATGCTCATCGAGTGCTTGAGCCAAATCATCTAGCCATATTCCTTCATCGGGGCACAGCGGTATTTCCAGAGCCTTTAAGCCTAAGCTTTCAATTAATTCGATAATGCCAAAATAACAAGGCGACTCGATAGCAATAACATCACCGGGTTTAGCGATACACTTAAGGGCAATCGCCAGTGCCTCTTGAGCACCATTGGTGATCACTAATTCATCGCTATCAACCCCAATGCCAAAATCCAAATAGCGATGAATGAGTTGTTTTTTAAGTGGTGCAAAGCCATCCATCGGGCCGTAATTAATTGCCGATGCGCCCGCTAATGTCATTACTCGGCGCATTGTTCGTGCCAGTGCTTTATCTGTAGGTGCAGCGGCTACAGGGTTGGCGATACCAAATGGCACCACATTAGCTTTGTGGATAGCGCTGTAGACTTGTTCAATCAAGCCTTGCTTATTGACTGTGGTAGGCTCTCGACTGAGCCTAACTCGCTTTGGTCGAGACTGATTTAACTGTGATGACTTTAAAAAGTACCCTGACTTTTCTCTGGCTTCGATCAGCCCTTGCCCTTCAAGTAATTGATACGCTTGCTTTACAGTAGGAATACTGATGTTGAGCTTGTCTGCCATTTTTCTGAGCGAAGGTAACTTTTCACCCGGTAATAATGAACCTTGCAAGCAAAGATCTCTAACTAGCTGAATAACTTGTTGATATAAGAACTCACTGTTACTACGACTGATAACTTGTGACATAGCCCACCAAACTGTATAGGTTGCATTTCTAGTTTTCTGTATATGTTAAGTATACAGAAGAGGATTAAAATGAACATACTTTCAATTTTTGGGTACTAACTATGAAAAGCGCCGCTCTCTACCTTGCTACAGTACTGATCTGGGGATCGACTTGGCTAGCTATTGAGTTTCAACTGGGTGATGTTGCTGTTGAGGTCTCTTTATTTTATCGCTTTGCCATTGCAGCCATTTTAATGTGGGCCTTTGTGCTGGTAAAAAAACTCCCTATGCAATATTCACTGCGCGATCACGGATTTTTTGCATTATTGGCTTTATTTAACTTTGGTTTAAATTATTTAGTGCTGTATTGGGCGCAGAACTATCTCACCTCAGCAATGGCCTCAATTGCCTTTTCGATGTTGCTATTAATGAACATTATTAACACCCGCTTGTTCTTCGCAAAACCAATTGCGAAACGAATTTACTTTGGTGCTTTACTCGGTGTAATGGGTATTGCCAGCTTGTTTTGGCCACAAATTCAGCAATTCGACTTGAGTAATGGTGCGCTGGTCGGGTTACTACTTGCGCTGTCTGGGACCTTTGTGGCTTCATTGGGGAATATGGTCAGTGTTCGAAACTCTCAGCGTAATATTGGCGTACTTCAAGGCAATGCCTGGGGTATGTTATACAGCGCTTTAGGGCTAGCAGCTTATGTTTTAGTAAGCAACGTTGAGCTGACATTGAATGCCCCAACCAGCTATTGGGTATCGCTCTTCTATTTAGCAGTATTTGGTACCGTAATCGCATTTGCTTGTTACTTCGCGCTACTTAAAAATATCGGCCCTGAGCGAGCAAGCTATGTAATCGTATTATTCCCACTGGTTGCAGTGGTCTTAAGTACTTTATTTGAAGGATTTGAATGGCAAGCAAATACCTTTATGGGTTTTAGCCTAGTGTTATTCGGTAATGCTATCGTGCTGACTCCAACTCGACAAATTAAAGCATTTTTTGCTGCACGTAATCTGCAGCAAAAAAGCTCCGTCCCCAGTTAGAAGTGACTATGTCGCCTCTAACACCAAGCGCTGGCAAATTTTGCCGGCGCTTTTTTATGGCACATGAAAACGAAGTGCTTGTTTGTGAATCTTAACTTTAGCCGGAGTAAAACCAACGAGCTCACCATCGGCTTCTATAGCCAGTCCTTTCGTGGTGATCTCGGCAGTCGTTAACTGGGTATATTCCAGCGCGTGCAAACTATGATGCTTTACGAGCAGTAAATACAAAAAGCTGATCAGGTTTTTCAATAAACCGCCAGCTGGCATGCAGTAGCAATCAAGCTGACCATCATTTAACTTTGCCCGAGGGGCAATTTTTAAGCCACCACCAAAGTAATGATGATTAGCAAAAATCGTCGCTAAATTACTGTAGTTGAGTGCTTTACCATTAAACTCCCCCTTAAGTGAGCGTGCCCGAAATGAAAATAGCTGTTTGATGCCCTGCCAAGTGTAGCCAAACGAGCTGAAACTTCCGGCTTTATTTAGTTGCTTCACGACTTCAGCGTCAAACCCTATTCCCGCCACATTAATAAAATAGCGCTGATTGATTTGTCCAACATCGATTAATTCTGTACGGCTATTAAAAACAGCCTCATACCAAGCCTGTTTTTTACACGTAAAGCCACGCGCAAAATCATTTCCTGTGCCTGCTGGAATTAACGCGATAGAACAGCGACTCGTAATTAATGCATTAACAGCTAAATGCAGCGTCCCATCACCACCAATCACCACAACTTGACTCTGGTTTTTAGCCAAATGCGTAATATCAGCGCAATCATTCTCAAACTTGCCTGTGGTTAAATACAATTCAGGCTCAATCTGTCTTTTTTTACATTCTTTTAGTAGCCAATCAACACTGTTTTTATGATTTTTTTTGTCACTTGGCTTTATTATTATCAACATCAACGGTTACTTCTTTTCTTACATGGCAAAAACACCACGCTCGTTCAAATTATATTAATCTGAATAATTAGTCACTTTCTCACTCTAAAAACGCATAAATAAAAACACCAAAAGCTAAAAACCTTTATTTACTTATACTTCAACGCAAACACAATTGCATAAGCATGCAGCGCAATGTGTATTTAAAAACTTAACCCATGTTAATAAAAGACTTTCGGATTAGAAAAAGTTATCCGGCAGACTCAATTTTTATCGTTTTATTTTTGTTCAGTTTGATTGCAAAATACTCACGTTTTCAACCAAACACAACCCGGAGCAAAGTAATGAACCCAATTAATACATTAAACCAAAACGCTGCAACTCATGTTGCCGTAAAACCAACAAACCGCAAAGCAAAAATGTTGGCAAAACTAAATCGCTACGGCAAAAAGTTAGCTCTTGGCGGCGCAGTACAACACAAGTAATCCCCAACCATGGTTACTTTATCGGTGCAGTAAACACCCAACCACTAACGAAGATCCTTCTTTAGCTCCTCCGTTTACTGCCCCAACCCCCTTCTTTTAAGTTAAAAACAGCAAATAATTAAACCTTTTTACAAAAAACACCCTCTTTACGCTCAAAAAACAAGCAAACAAACTTTTTCCTATTTACACAGCCGATTCAGCTAAGTATTATTCTCGCATCACGATGTGGAGAGATGGCAGAGTGGTCGAATGCACCGGTCTTGAAAACCGGCAGGGGTTTGTAGCCCCTCTAGGGTTCAAATCCCTATCTCTCCACCACTTATTTTTATTTGTTGATTTATTTCAGCAAATTACAATCAGAATTATGCGCTGGAGAGGTGGCCGAGTGGCCGAAGGCGCTCCCCTGCTAAGGGAGTATAGGGTTTGTAGCTCTATCGAGGGTTCGAATCCCTCCTTCTCCACCATTTTATTATTAAAAACCGCTTTTTAGCGGTTTTTTTATGTCCGAAAACTTGCACTCCTCATTATATTTCATGCATGCTAAGTATCTATTTGCTACACAAAGTGATGCTATGTTTCGTTTTGCATTTTTTACGCTTGCTCTATTTGCCAGCGCCAACAGTCAAGCCACTATTTATAAGTGCATGATTGACGGGGTTGCCACCTTTACAGAGCAGCCTTGTGGTAAAGATGCAGCAATAGTAAAAATTGCACCACCACCCGCAAGTAACCAACCCCCAGCCACAGAGCAGCTGCCAAATCCGCAAAAGCCTGCAGACTTAAGTGTTGAAGATTATTTAAAAATCCAGAAAGCCGATCGCGAAATAGACCGCCTTCAGTTAGAGATCAAAGAACTACAAAAACAGCAGAGTGAGCGCATTGGTAAACTCAGCAATATGACACAAGATGCCGCAAACAGGTTAGGCGCAGCGTCTATTGATGATGCTATTAGCAAACAAAGCGAACGTATTAATGCTTATTATAAAAGCCAAATCGCCCTCCTCGAAAAGCAAGTATCACAGCTAGAAGAAACCAAAAAACAGCTCAAAGAACGAGGCACGCAATCCAATTAGTCTAGCTTACCAAAACTGGTCAGACATGATATAACAAGATTTGCTGATTAAGTTTAGGGATCAATCGTTTTGCAAATTCATACGCTCGAAGGTTATATCCAAAATATCTATTTGGTTGAATACCCAGATAAATTGATGCTACTTGATGGTTGTTGCCGTGCTGATGTTGATACTGTATTTGACTATATTACCGAACAACTCAAGCGCCCCATCACAGACTTAAAACTAATAGTAGTCACCCATATGCACCCAGATCATGCCGGTGGAGCGCATGCATTAAGAAAGTTAAGCGGTGGAAAAATAGCGACGTCGAACGCCCCAGGGCAATGGTATAGAGGCATTGATGGTTTCTTAATGCATTTAACCGATATTGCTTTGGCTTGGTGGGTCGCCGGTAGGTTAAATAAAAAACGCCACAATCTTTGGTACAGCCGCCATTTAGATGCTGACTATTACCTTGCCACTGATGCAACCCTACCCGGCTTTGACGATTGGCAAGCACTGCATAGCCCAGGTCATACCGACCGAGATATTAGTCTGTATCATATTCCTAGCGAGCGAATTTACATTGCTGATTTATTAGTAAAAGTAAAAGGGCAGCTTGTGCCACCCTTTCCTGTTTTTTACCCAAAGCTGTATTTAAACTCTTTGTTGATGCTAAAAGCGCTGCAACCAAAACGAATTATGTTTGCCCACAGTAACGAAGTTAGTATTGATGACATCGACTTTGAGCAAATTTTAGCGCTGGTCCCCGAAAAACCAATGACGCACTGGCGTTCCGTCAAAGCAAAGGCTCGACAAGCTCTTAACGTAATACCAACTCGCAATAATACTTAATCATTTTGAGGGATAAAACCTGTCGCTACCTGCGTTAAAAATTTTTCATTAAGAACAACTTAACTACGAAATTTTTGCCTTGTTATCAACAAGGTTTTATTGCCTCAAAAGAGCTCACTTAATTAAGCGCGTTGGTATAAGGCCCTTTTCACAGTTGTGATAAAAGTATCAATATCCTGCTGATCATTATAAATATGAGCAGAGACTCTTAAGCCTAAGTGACGTTCATCAACCGCAATATTCGCTGCAATAAGCGCAGCTTTAACAGCCGCTTGTTGCTCGCCAAAATGCATAATAGCCGTACCAGAGCATTTGTCAGCCTGTATGGGTGAGCGCATATAATCAGCTAATTGATCATGAAACTGAGCGAGCATTGCTAAGTTATGAGCACGTACTTTCTCAATACCAAGATCAGCAAAGTAATTAATACTATGCGAAGCCAGAATATAAGGTGCAACTGAAGGGGTACCACCCCAAAAGCGCAATGCGGTTTGATGATAAGCAAAGTGCTTAATATCAAATTCAAACGGATTTTGATGAGAAAACCAACCAACATCTTGTGGCCGACAAAGTGAAAGCTGTTTGCTGCTAACCCATAAATAAGCAGCACCAGGCCCACCACATAGCCATTTGACACTGGAGCCCAACATAAAATCGGCATCTAGCTTAGTTAAGTCGACCTCTAAAATACCCGCAGACTGCGCAACATCTAGTAAGCTCAATGTGTTGTGTTGTTTCGCGATATTTATAATTTCATGAATAGGCGCTTGCTGACCCGTGTTTGAATAAACATGGCTAATAAAGACTAAATCAATATTATTATTTGCTAAATATGACTGCCAAACCTGAACATCGGTTAGGTCTTCATGCTTACCAATAAACACGATTTCAGCACTTTCAGGTAGGGCTTTTTGCATTGCAAAACCCATGCTTGGAAAGTCACTTTCTGCCATCAACACTTTGCAATTTTCTTGTTGAAGTCGCGGGTGCGACATCAAAAGCTTGGTTAAACCACTCGATAAGTTAACTTGTGGACAAAACAACTCACTGTGCGAGTTAAATAATTTAGCGAGACTACTCGTAAATGCCTCAACACCTTGCAACCACTGTTGCCATGGCTCTTTATTTTCATTTTGCCAAGCGGCAAAAAACTGCTGATGAAAATGCTGCTCAGCAGATTTTAATGGTCGCCCAACAGAGTGGTTAAGCAAATAGCTGCCTTGTGGAATTACAAAATCGTTTTTGTTCATTACTTAATCCACTGTTTTAACTTAGTTAAGTCATCGAAACGGGTGCGAATATCATCCCGCTTTGCTGCCGCACGGCGATCACGCAACTGCTCTAGTGAGTTTAGTAACACATGCAAAGGCGGCCCACTGGCTGTGACTTTATCCATATGTTGTTGCTGCATTTGCTGTGAAGGCTGCGCTATGTATTTACTGACCAACTGATTATGGTGGCCAATGGCAGTATCACCATGCAGTTTACACACTTGAATGAACAGCTTTAAGTTAGTTTGTAACCATTCGCTATCGCGCTCAGCTTCTGCCGCTAAAAAGTCATCCATAATGCTTGTCATACGCATGCTTTCACGCAAGATCTGCTGATCTTCAGGCATCATATACAAGAATTTATCCACCAACATTTGCGAGTAACTAGGTTCATTAGCAAAACAAAGACCAAGCAATAAATCGATGACATTAATGCCCGCAAAATCACCAGCATTCGCGCCACGATATACCTCTTTACCTACTCGATACGGCTTGTAATAAGGGCGTACACAATAGAAAAAGCGGTCTGTATCGAGCTTGTTGTATAACGTATTATTCGACTCAATCACATCAAGCAATGCTTGTTTTGCCACTGCGAGTAAATCTGCCGCGATAGGGTGCGATATCCCTAACGGCTGAATTTTTAATAAAGCATCTGCCGCGCGCTTATACGCTAAAATGCCCTTGGTATTGTAATCAATAAAGATTTTCTCATCTTCAAGGTCAGTAAAGCGCTTATACAAACCATCAACCGCTTTATTGTGGGTTGTTAAATGCGCCGTTGCAAAACGCGGGGTAACACCAATAGATGCACCAATGTGCATTGCCAACGCAGAAGCTTCAACAAGAGGTGAACTTGTTTCACGAGAAGGCTCTGTTATCTCATGGCGACGGCATGCCGCCATATACAAGCCAACATTACCTAATAAGTCAAAGGCATTATCAAAGCCTTCATCGGTATTGCCTTCTGCCAGTAAAGCACGAATATGCTCATTACCTTCTTGCTCTAATTGACGTTTAAGGTGCTCACCGACACCCTCTACATTCGCTTTATCGTCTTGTTGCCAATATAGTTTTTCTAATTCGCTGTTGATCTCAACAAAACGGGTGCGAAGCCAGCTATCAAATGCCTTAGTGTTCTCAGTCACAGGCTCACTCCAAAATAATTATATTGCGATAATGTTAACAGAGTTCAATGAGTGCTAATCGCCAAAATATAGACTAGAATCCACCTAGATTAGTGAAAATCACTCAAATTAAAATGAAATTAGACAAAAAAGACCAACAACTACTTAATGCTCTACAAGACAATGCAAGAACTTCTGTCTCGGAGCTGGCCCAGTCTGTTAGCCTGTCAGATACCCCTTGCCTTCGCCGCATTAAAAAGCTCGAATCAGCAAATGTGATCAGTGGTTACCATGCTGCCATCAATCCTAAAGCCGTTGATTTAAATGTGTCTGTGTATGCCTTTGTTCGCTTAAACCAAAACTCTGTTGCCGCTGCTGAGCAATTTGAACAGCAGGTTGAGAAGCTTGACCATGTACTTGAGTGTTCTGTTATTTCAGGCAGTTATGATTACCTGCTGAAGATCGTTGCCGCTGATTTAGAAAGCTATGAAAGCTTTGTGAAACATAAATTAGGTAGTATTGATTGTATTGCTAACATCGAATCGACTGTGGTCTTAAAACAAGCGTTCACTAAGCGTCATTTACCACTCGCTTGACGCACCTTGCTTGCAAATAAAACATAACTCGATAAGCTAAAAACAGGCTTTAAAAGGATGCTTAAAATATGAAATTCATCAACTTAGTTGCTATCTCTTGGGCCATCAGTGGGCTATTTAGCAGCTCATTAATGGCGCAGCAACAAACCTGCCTTACTCAACTTGAAGACCAAGAACTGATGATGAAAAGTAAGCGAGAAGGGCTGTTTAGAGAGCCATTGCCACGCACTCATAGCACCTTTAGCTATAATATCGAGCAAGCATTTAATGACTATTTAACCGCTGCTTACCTGCAAATTAGTAGCGAAAACCCGCGTGCTAATTTGCCATGCCCTGTTTACACAGACACCTATCAGCAACTTGTTGCACAAGGCGCTCGACCAGCTAACGCAACTGTTGCTGATTTAATAAGCCCATTTGAACTCAAACAGGCCGATAGCCGTAAAGCGGTGCTCTTGATCCACGGTTTAACCGACTCACCCTTTACCTATCACGACCTTGCACAAGTGTATTATCAACAAGGGTATACGGTACGCACAATTTTACTCCCTGGGCATGGTACCGCTCCTGCAGCACTTAGAGACATCGATGCCGATGATTGGCAAAAGGCTAGCGTGTATGCCATTGAGCGCACATTAAAAGACTTTGATCAGGTGATATTAGGGGGCTACTCAACCGGTGCTGCACTGGTTATTGATTACTTAACTCAAGGCCCAGTCGATAATAAAATTACGGCTGCTATGTTGTTTTCACCCGCAAGCGAGCCACACAATAAAAACGGTTGGCTAGCGAAATGGGTCGATGCGATTCCATTTGTGAATTGGATTGATAAAGACGCGGACCTTGATTTTGCCAAGTATGAGTCGTTTCCATTTAGTGCAGCCTCAGCTAGTCACGAAGCAATGAGCCGTATTAGCCTTGATGAACTACGTCATCGCCAACTGCCTAATGTAGCGATATTTAGCACCTTTAGTGATGTTGACACCACAATAGATAACCAAGCGACCTTTAAAATTTTAACTAAGCTGCACGACCCAAAAACGCGCAAGAATAACCAGCTTGATCGGCTTGTATACTATGGTGATGACAATAACATCCCAGCTAGCTTTCCAGTTGATTACCAAATAATTCGTGATGACTGCAACACCGATGACTGTAAAAAAATCAAAGGAATGTCACATATTGGTATTGTTAATAAACCCAGCAACCCTTACTACGGTCGCACAGCATTGTATCGCAATTGCGGCAGCTACTTAGATGACGACACGCTTTATACAGCCTGCAAATACCAAAAAGACGTTGTGATGGGTGAACGCACAGCCGAAAATTTACAAGCGCACAAGCCCTTTGCACGACTCACGTTTAACCCTTATTTCGATAAGCTTGCTATGCATATCAACGATTTTATCAAAGATATTGAATCGGCTGCACAATGAGTAAGTTTAGCCACCGCTGGTTTAATCAAATAAGCGAGATTGATGCCACTCTATGGCAGTCATTTTTCGATGATACACCCTTTACTGATCACGCTTTTTTAACGGCTTTAGAGCAAACAGGCTGTGTGAGTGAAGCGTCGGGCTGGCAACCCATGCACCTAGCAATTTACCAGCAAGAACAGGTTATAGCCTTACTACCCGGGTATCTAAAACACCACTCTTATGGTGAATATGTATTTGACTGGGCTTGGGCTGAAGCCTATCAACAACATGGCTTAGAGTATTACCCCAAATGGCTGTGTGGCGTACCATTCACACCTATTGCAGGGCAACGAATTAGTATAAATCACAATAAGCCCGCTGAAGTCTATGCGTACATTCAGCACATACTCACAGCAACAGCAGCGCAATTAGACTGGTCAGGTTGGCATATAAATTT
Source organism: Pseudoalteromonas sp. BZK2 (assembly GCF_014349195.1). Classification (NCBI taxonomy): domain Bacteria; kingdom Pseudomonadati; phylum Pseudomonadota; class Gammaproteobacteria; order Alteromonadales; family Pseudoalteromonadaceae; genus Pseudoalteromonas; species Pseudoalteromonas sp. BZK2. The sequence continues at coordinate 39,992 of NZ_JACSOG010000033.1, forward strand.
TTGCCACCAGCAACAAGCGACTGCATTAACTAGCAACACCGTAATGCAACGTCATGGCGTGCAGTTTCAGTGGTTTAATGAAGGCTATAATGACTTTGAGGACTTTTTAGCTTCACTCACCGCAAGAAAGCGTAAATCGCTCAAAAAAGAACGCGCAAAAATAACTGAACAACAGATAACCGTAGAATGGCTCGAAGGTGCTGACATCAGCAAACAGCACATGCAGCAATTTAGTCATTTTTACCGCCAAACCTATTTGAAGCGCTCAGGCCACAATGGTTATTTGAATACCGCCTTTTTTGAGCTATTACAGCAAAGCATGGCCGACAAACTGGTGTTAATGTTCGCTAAGTATCAAGGAGAGGTGATTGCCGCCACACTCAGTTTTAAAGATCAGAATTGTTTATATGGTCGATACTGGGGAACGAACTATGAGCTTGATAGTTTGCACTTTGAGCTTTGCTATTACCAAGGTATTGAGTATTGTATTACCAACAAACTTAAGCAGTTCCATTCTGGCGCGCAAGGTGAGCATAAAATAAGTCGCGGTTTTAAGCCCGTAAATACCTATTCACTGCATCATATTCAACACACTGAGTTTGCAGCTGCCATTAGTGATTTTATTACTAGAGAACGCCAACATATGGCGCTCTATAAAGACCAATGCGAAAGCTTACTGCCTTTTAAACAGCAATAATTGGTTATTCGCTGGCATTTGCACATCTTCAACAAAGGTTAAGCCAGCTTGCTCTGCAAGTTGGCAAATCGCTTCAAAATCACGGATTGCACTATGTGCATCTTGCTGTTTTAAAAACGCATCGAATTCAGCATTACTGGCACTGGTATACTTACCTTGGTACTTGAATGGTCCATAAATACACAATTTACCTTTAGGCGCTAAGTGTTTTGCTACACCTTGGAAAAAGCGCTCCACCAGTGACCAGCTAATAATGTGCATTGTATTCGCAGTGAAAATGGCATTCACTGTTTCAATCGGCCAAGGATCATTAAGGTCGAGTATGAGTGGCGCATGCAAGTTAGTTAAATCAGCTTCTTGATGCCATTGTAAAATCCCCGGGTGATTAACCTCGCGATCGCTACAATGCCACTGCAAATGTGCTAAATGCGTTGCAAAATGCACACTATGTTGCCCAGTACCTGAGCCGACTTCTAATACGTCCGTCACATCAGAAAAGAACGCTTCTAATACGTTTAAAATAGGTAATTTGTTGTTTTCACAGGCTTGAGAGAAGGGTTTATCCATACAAATTAGTGCACCATGTTTGGTAATTAGTGCACAACAGTAAAGCAAAAATAAATAATAAAGTCGCGGTGAATTTATTAGTTAAAAATATAAAACCATTATTTTCAACTAGTTAAATTTATTGATCAATATTGGTACAGCTTATGCTATTTCTTAAGTGAATTAATCAATAGGAGCAATATTATGTATATCTCACCCTACACCGCTGTAGATGCAGCACTTGCAGCCAGCGAACGAGCTGAAAGCGAAAAAGCCGCCTTAACAAGTTGTGACGACAGAGCAACCGTGATCGATCTTCTTTCTCAATGTAACAAAGAAAATGTACAGGCGCCGAAAAAACATGAAACAGACCAGATTTTTATTCTCGGCTACAATTAATCACACACAGTTAATCCATTCAGTCTTAGCTTCATTATATAAGACTTGCACTAAAACCGATTAACTGTAATGATAACAATTATCATTACAGTTAATCGGTTTTTCTATGCACTCTCACAATGCTATGCTCCATTATCAGCGGCAAATGAAATGTGTTTGCCAAAGACCTGGGTTACATGCCCCTGCGCTTGTTGCTAACTATGTTGAAGCGGGTTTAAACATTGCACGCTATTACGAAAAGCATCACAACTTTATTTTGCAAGAGCTGTATCTAAGACGCACCTTTCATGAACTACTTGAAAAGATGTGTGATTCATTAGTGCATAATGCAATTCGTAAACAATGTTTGGCTCAGCTTTATAAACCGCAACTTGCGCTAAAGCGTTACTACAAAACTCATAACTGTATTGAAAAGTATTTCAGTTTGGAGCGAGAAGCGTGCCTTCTCAGCCAAGAATTTAACCCGATTTAGGAGTGTTTATGAGCCAATTTAGAACCGAATCAGATAGCATGGGTGAGCTACAAGTCCCTGCCAATGCGTTGTATCAAGCTCAAACGCAACGCGCTATCAACAATTTTCAAATTAGTGGCTTAGCCATGCCTAAGCAATTTATCACCGCCCTCGCCTACATTAAGCAAGCTGCCGCTCAAAGTAATGCTGCTTTAGGCCATTTGAGCCAAGGTAAAGCCAAAGCCATTGAGCAAGCATGCCAAGAGGTCATTGACGGTAAACATTTTTCAGAGTTTCCTGTTGATGTATTTCAGACAGGCTCTGGCACTAGCTCAAATATGAATGCCAATGAAGTCATTGCAACGCTGGCGAGCCAATTTGCAGGCGAAACCATTCACCCCAACGATGATGTGAACATGGGACAAAGCTCAAATGATGTGATCCCCACTGCGATTGCTGTAAGTAGCGCTATTAACATCATTTATGAGCTGTTTCCTAAACTCGATAAACTCAGTCAAAGCCTACAAAGCAAACAAGCCGAAGTAGGCCATATTGTTAAAACCGGTCGCACTCATTTAATGGATGCAATGCCTGTGAGTTTTGCACAAACACTGGCTGCATGGCAGTTACAAGTGGATCATGCAATGACTGGTATTCGCCAAGCACTCGAGCGAGTTTGTGAACTTGCACAAGGTGGCACAGCGGTTGGTACTGGTATTAATGCCGATCCAGCGTTTGCTGGTGAGTTTTGCCAACACTTGAGTGAGAATGTAGGTATTCGCTTTAGCCCAAGTAAAAACTTCTTTTATAACATCGGCTCACAAGACGCCATTGTTGCGCTTTCAGGCCAGCTAAAGGTACTTGCTGTAGCACAAATGAAAATAGCCAATGACTTACGCTGGATGAACTCTGGCCCTCTTGCAGGTCTTGGTGAAATTGAGCTTGAGGCTTTACAACCGGGCTCATCAATTATGCCGGGTAAAGTAAACCCCGTGATCCCTGAAGCTGCCGCTATGGTCAGCGCACAAGTCATTGGCAATGACGCTACCATTACAGTAGCTGGTCAAGCGGGTAACTTTGAGCTCAATGTAATGCTGCCTGTGATTGCCTTAAACATTTTGCAAAGTATCGAACTGCTGGCGAATAGCAGTGAAGCACTGGCAGATAAAGCGATTGCCAGCTTTAAAGTAAACCAAAGCAATGTTGATAAAGCGCTCGCTAAAAACCCAATTCTAGTTACCGCGCTTAATCCGGTGATCGGCTATAGCAAAGCAGCAAAAATTGCCAAATTAGCTTATCAAGAAGGTCGTCCTATTATTGATGTTGCTGCAGAGCATACGGATATTTCGCGCGAAGAACTGAGCGAGTTACTGAACCCCGCCAAACTAACCCAAGGTGGTTTGTAATACCCGCTTATTGTAAAGTGGTATAAACTTTTATCTTTCTGTAGCTCTGTGAATACAGAGCTACTTACTGAAAGCAAACGTTTTTATTGCTCCGCTTTGAGCAATGTGTATGATAGTGAGTACTTATTCAACGATTTTTAGGTATGTTATGCGCTATCCACTATTGGCAATTTTATTTCCTGTGTTATTAACTGCGTGCTCGGACGCTGCAACTAATGAGCAAGCCGAATCGACGGCTACAAGCAATAAACTTGTCGAGGCACCAAAAGCCGTTGAAATAAAAAACACTGAAAAAGTGACCAAAGCAGCCCCAGATAAAGCCACTATTAGCTCAGCCCATGAGCAACTTAAACAATTAATCGATGATCCAAGCTGTGATAGCAGCAGCCAATGTAAAGTATTACCAGTTGGTAGTCGTGCTTGTGGCGGCCCAAGTAGTTTCATTGTTTATTCAACCAAAACAGCTGACACTGCTGAGGTTGAAAAACTTGCAAAAGATATCACCGCCCTTGAAAAGCAATTTAACGCAGCAAACGACATGATGAGTATTTGTCAGCATCTAACCGCACCAGGTGCGCAGTGTTCTGAGAATACTTGTGTTAGAATCGAAGGCTCAGCGGCAAGTGTATACTAAGGAATAAGCAATAATGGTTCGTTCATCGACTTTCAAGAAACTTTTCATCACCACAACTGTGTTAGCAAGCATTGCTTTAAGCGGTTGCGAAACAACAACGTCGGGTAGCTCTGCACGCGTTGATCTAGGTGATTTAAATGATCAGCTGAACGATATCGTTAGTAATAATAGCTGTACTGCGAGCTTTCAATGTAAAGTGTTAGAAGTTGGTGAGCGGGCATGTGGTGGCCCAAGTCGCTATGTGGTTTATTCAACGTTAAACAACACACAAGAGCAAGCAGAGCAACTTGCAGAGCGAATTACAGCGGCTGAGAAGTCATCTGATCAAGCATTAACTGTTAACGATTGCTCACCAGTTCTGCCTGTACAATCGCTGTGTATTTCACAGCAGTGCCAAGCAATCGAGATTAAGTAAATAATGCAATAAGGCCGGATACTATCACCACGCTGATGATACAAATCCCGGCCTTATATATGTATTTAACCTGCATTGTATTATGCACCCAGTAAGCATAAATGTAGCGAACAAAGTAACTTGCTGCAGTGCCAAATAATGCAAAAATAACTAAATACGCAAGTAAAATAATATCCACAGTCATGCCACTTCTTTAAAACATCTAGTCTCAGTGTAAGGGCTTAAAGAAGTAAAGGCAAAACCTTAGCTTTTTTTACTGTGTTCAATGAGTAATTCAGCCACGCGCTGCTTCACAGCACGCTTATCATCGGCTGCAACGCCAAAACGCTCAGCCAATAAAGCAATCTCTTCATCATTTAAGTTAAACGATAAGCGTTGTCTGGTTTTTTTCGACTTAACGTCGAGCTCCAAAATCTTACGGATCATATCTGATGGCGTAAGCTCTTGGTCAATGGCTTGCTTCTTAATTGATTTTTGCACTTCAGAGCTTAAATCAAACGCCATTTGCGTGGCTCTAACGGCTTGCTCCTGACGCTGCCATTTGGCTTTTGCATCACTCACTTGGCATCCCCAGGAAATAAGTCAACAATATCGCTAATTGGTCTGGTTAACGTCAGTGATACCTCTGTTTCACCGCCTTCCCAAATCTCAATATTTAAACTATGCGATTCATCATCTGAGCTTAAACAGATCATTTCACACGGCTCACCACCTTCGTCTTCATAACGAGGTAAAGGCTTATTACGGTAGTCCTTATTATGGAAATAACACACATAAGGTGCTTCTGATTGTTTGTAGCTCGATGCTAAAAAGTGACTAAAACGCTCCGGGCTATTTTGTACATTAATTGCCGTTAATTCGTCTTCATCAAAAATACGAGCGAACTCATCAAGGGTAAAAATCTCATCAACATCGTCGCGTTGAATTTTGATCGCAAAGTTTGCCCATTGCTCACCGTCATCTGATTCAATTTGCAAAAACACCACTTGGCCAGATTCACTCTCGAGTACCAACTCATACTCTGCACTACGTTGGTACTGATACGTTTGCACATCAATAACACGCAGTGTCTGTCCTTTTAACCAGCTTGGGTAAGCGAACGAATCAATCACCGTCAGCATATCACCAACGAGTAATTGGCTTGGATCAGTAAGCTGACGCTCTGGGGCTTTTTTAGATTTGAAAAAGTTAAACATTGGCTGACTCCTTGTTGAAGCAAAAAAGGTAACCCAGTGCGTGGGTTACCTTTTGTCTTTCCGTTAACTGATTAGCTATTTTGTTTTGCTTTAATACGCGCCAAAATATCTGCGCTTTTCGGGTTGGTATCACCAATACCCGCTTCAGCCATTTTCGCTTTTAAATCATCGCCATTAGTATCTGCTTCTAATTGCTTAGCCGCACCTAACTGATCTTGGCGGTCTTGCTGGCGTTGTTTAATACGCTCTAGAGACTCACGTGCTGATGTCATTGATGAGCTGTTCGTATTTAGCGTGCTGTTTACAGCCATTGTTGCTTGCTGCACACTTTCAGTCGTTTTAACCATTGTTAATTGACGTTGGTTTTCTTTAATCGACTTTTCAGCTTCTTTAACTTGCTGCTTTAGTTGCACAATGTGGTTACTAAAACCAGCTAACACTTCTTCGTGCTCTGCTTTTTCAGCTTCAAAATCACCGATTTTTTCAGCGATTTCTAATGCAAGAGCTTCGTTACCTTTTTCAAGTGCTTGGCCTGCATACGCTTCATGTTCAGCAATTGATGCATCTAGTGCGCTAATTTTACGCTTCGTTTGCATCTCTTTTGCCATTACTTCGGTCAGGCTTTTCTTAGCGCGTTGTAAGGCATTTTGTGCATCAGCAATTTCTTGTTCAAAGATACGGATACCGTTTGCATCAACAATTGCTTGTCCTGCTTCACGAGCGCCACCACGTACAGCTGTAAATAGTTTCTTTAAAATACTCATAATCTTAACTCCAGAAATTGCTAATTAATCGTTTAAATAAATGGTCACGGCTTCAAGTGCATCAATCGCATTGTCTGCCAGTGTTACCAACTCATGGGTAATATCATCAAACGATGAATTAACCGATAACGCGCCAAAAATAGCGTATTTATCATCAATTTTTGCAAATGCGCTTAATGGGATTGGTACATTTAAACGTAGTAACGTTTCGTTTAACTCATTACGCATATCTGCTTGTACTTCGTCTTCAGCAAACAGGTAGCTAATACACAGTAATTGCTCTTCTGTTTGAGTAACAAAGATAGGTAACTCATCATTCCCATCGACGATAACTTGTAACACATCTTGCTCACCTTCGTTGGCAATCAAGAAAGACTCAAAGCTCACACCCTCTGTTTCAAAAGAAGCCAGTTTGATTGATAGTTCATTTAATTCCATGTCTCACCTTTTTACGTTTTGACATATTATGTCTGAGTTAAGATTTGCATAGCCGACATATTATGTCAACTATAAAATATCAATTTTTGTACAATTCGGTTTCAACTTGCCACGCTTGGCGGTAATAATCATATAAGGTTCCTGAACCTAATCTATTGACTTCAATCGTGTTTACTTGTTCAAAAAAATGATTCGGAAACACAAAAGAAGCCAATAAATATTCTTTGCTTACCCAACGCGATGGCACCGGTAATTCGTTAGTTTCACGAATTCGCTGACTTGCTGATTTGCCAGCGGTAGTCGCGATTGTCCAACCCCATTGACCAAACGAAGGAATATTTTGTTGGTATTGCTCAACATAACCAAAACCCGCAGCTTTCATTGTTTTAGCAATACTCAAAAATGCTTTCTTCGCATGATAAGGCGATGTTGATTGCACGGCCACAGCCCCGTCAGGCGCCAATAACTGACGCACATGATTGTAAAAATAGTCACTGTACATCTTATTAAGATCTGGGTGATTAGGGTCTGGTAGGTCAATTAAAATAGTGTCAAAGCGCTCGCCTTTAGCAAGCATTGCTTCGACCTCTAAAAAGGCATCTGCAATGCGAATATCAGCACGAGGATCGCTCATAGAGTGTTTATTTAGCGCTGTTAAACGTGTTCTGATTTTCTCTGGCGCATCATAGTCGCCGACATCATTACCAAATAAGTTTAACAACTGACCATCTAAGTCAACCAAGGTGACATGCTCTACTGGCCACTTCAAAACATCACGCAATGCAAGCCCGTCACCGCCACCGATGATCAACACGCGGTCATGGCGATTTGAGGCCAACATAGCAGGATAGACAAGCATGGAATGATAAATTTGCTCATCCACACTTGAGAACTGTAAACGACCATTGAGGTAAAGATCGGTAATTGCATTAGGCTGATTGCGACTCAAACGCTCAGTTAACACCAAATGCTGATACTTAGTTGCTTGCGAGTAGATGACTTTATCTTTGTATAAAACATTGCTTAGATTTTTCATCCAGTTAGTGCCAAGCACGAGCACAAACGCAAAAAACACCAACAACAGTACATGACAAACTAACAGTAGCTTAGCGAAGCGAACATGTTGATGATAGCGCCATAAAAACACGAGACCAGCAATAATATTAAACAACGCCGTCCAAGCTGCTGCTTGCATAATTGGCATCGCAAGCATAATGCTCACCCAAATAGCAGCACCGACACCGGCACCGATATAATCAGCCCCGTAAATGGTACCCGCATTGTTCTCTAAAAAGCGCCCATAGACTTGCTGGCGAATACGCGCAATTAGCGGGATCTCCATACCAATTAATAGCCCAAGTAATAGACCAAACACATAAGGTAAGAAACGTGACCACTCTTGTAGCTTTTCAAATACATAACCATTAAGTACGGTATCTGCAGGCAGGTTAAATATTTCGGAGAAGATATGCGGCAATGAATAACTGACAGCGATAACACTTGCTATCGCTAAAATACAGCCCATGCCAACCAAAGCAATTATGCTCTCAAGCCAAGCAAAGGCAGTAAACGCATCTTTAAACCATCGCGCTAAAAATGCACCGATACCCATAGCGACAATCATAGTGCCGATCATGGCATAAATGGCACTCTCGACCGAACCTAAGACACGACCAGCATAATGAGATAGCAGGTATTCATAAATAAGGCCGCACCCAGCGAGTACGGCCATAACAGTTATTAATAGGAAATCATGCCCAAGTAGATGAGCTCTACTTGGGGCGCTTGTTGTAGTAGACACTTAATTAGGCACCTAACAAGGTTGCCATAGTCGACCCAATCGCAAATGAGATTGCTGCAGAGATAGCAGCTACACCCACGTTCTTCTGGCGGTTCACTTCGTCTGAAATATCACAACCAGATAGGATGATTTTGATAGTCACTAGGTGTAGTAAAATGAAAGCCACTAAACTCACAGCTGCACTTAATGCCCAGTAACCTAAACTAGCTACAATGTTGTCAGCCGCATAAGGAGCAATACCTGATGCAGCAGTTAATGCCAATGCACTGCCCACTAAAAAGCCAGCGTAACGAATACCCACAGCTAAGTTGCCGTCAATAACCGCTTGTTGTAAGCAATCGCCACTGCGATTAGTACGTTTGAATAACTGCACGCGATATTGACTGATCAGTAGCATCGCAATGCTGCCAATGGCAAAAGCTGCGATCACAATTGGAATACCATGCCAGCCTTCGGTCGCAACCCAAAATAAAGCTGAGCGAATAACAATAGCCACACTTACTACATGACCAAAATCAATGAGTGCAGCAGTAGCATTACCTTTTACGATTTCGTCGTGCAGACTCACTTTACGAAGCGCTACCTTGTCTTGGAAGAAATGACCTAGCTTAATAAGTACAATCGCCATCACACCATATCCAAGCATTTGTAATGCTTCTTGTTGCAAGGTTGGTGCAAATGAGCCGCTGCTCACGCCACTTAGAACAATAGCCAGTGCCACAAGTCCTGCCGCAAAGCTAATACCAAAAGCAAAATTGTCACGCTCAGTTATTTCATCATTAGCGTGTAAGTTAGATACCCAACCCTTAATAAATTTTAGGCTGACAAATAAAGCGATAATGATTGCAAAGTCGATTGCTAAAGCTTGCAACGACCAAGTTGTTATTCCATTAAATTCATACATGTGTTGTAACTCCGGTGGTTATTCTTTTCACTACTTACCGCGGCTAATGCCACGTGATGTTCTGCTCGAGCTGTTACGTAATGACCCAGAGCTTTTACTGTAACTACTGCTAGAAGCATAGCTACTACGTGTGCGTGGCGGCGTATAGCTGCTACGGCTTAATCCAGATGCACCATTGCGTTTAGTGGCATACGGACTAGTGAATTGTTTACCTTGGCGTTGATAAGACTGACGTGTACGTGTCTCTACCGTTTGTTGTGCTTTAATCTGTTTTGGGCTCGAATAACGATAACGGCCATAGTCATTGTAATAGCTGTACTTTCTGTGACGGCTCCAGCGACCATATTCAACTCGGTCGAATACATCACCCAACATGCGATACATACCGTACCAAACCCAAAAACTGGAACCGCTGCTATTTGTTTGCCATTGCCCATAGTTAGGGTTACCAACTAACTGGTTACCAACACTTTCACCTTCAGCAGCTTCACTAATTGCACCAACCCGCGCTAGTGAGCCTTGCGACATATCGGCAAGCATATTGATAGGATCGGTAAGCGCATCCTGAAATAAAGATGGTTTGGCAGCATCACGAATAAGATCAAGTTGATGAAGGGTATCTTCATAAGGGGGTATTAGATAAGTAGACTTAACCTCAGCTAAGCGTTGTGTAAGACCTGAATAAATAGCCCCTTCACGAGTCGCATCAAGACTAATTACTCGCGCGATCTCAGAAAGTTGCGGCTGCTGCTCAGCAAGCACCTTGCCGTATTGTTTAAGTATCGTCGCCTTACGCAAAGAGCCATTATCAAGTGCTGTACCAAGTTGATTTAATTCAACTTCAGCTTTTTCTATGGATTGTTGTATTGTTTGTTTCAGCTGCTCTTCTTTCGACTCACAGCCCATAAGCAAGCTTACCAAACAAAACAGGCTAATAAGTTTCCAAGCTTTTATTTGAGACATTCATGTCACCTGATTGTGGTTTAAAAACGCAAATAGTTTTACATAGCTCAGGTACTAAACCAAGATTAAAATTGCAACAAAGGGTAAATTGGGTCGTGAATTGCTAGTTAGCAAGGGGAAAAGTTTAAAGGCCTGGCGTAGGTTGGGTAGAGCTGAGCGAAACCGGTGTGGGTGTTTGGTGCTGTGTCTTCCTGTGGCTCTAGGTTCTAGGTTCTAGGTTCTAGGTTCTAGGTTCTAGGTTCTAGGTTCTAGGTTCTAGGCAAAGTGTACATGTAGGAATGGCTTTAGCCATGAATGTGTTTGTTATGGTCTAGATTCGGCACTGAAGTGCCTTATATGGACTCCTCCTATTGCACAATACCCTTCGTTAATTTTGTCAGACTGCGTGCTTATATGCGGGCTCATA